>NZ_JAGKTL010000005.1 GCF_017908595.1 Rhodothermus bifroesti | reverse complement strand
TCCCATGATCCACATGACCTATCGTACCTATGTTCACGTGCGGCTTCGTCCGCTGAAATACCTCCTTCGCCATAGCTAGCTTGCGTTAGGTTGTGTGCTTTAGAAAAAGCGCTGACGCCTAAGGGCATCGCTGCGTGAGCCGCCTGTCGGATTTGAACCGACGACCCCTTCCTTACCATGGAAGTGCTCTACCCCTGAGCTAAGGCGGCTTTGCAAACTAATATACAAAAAAAGAGCGGGAGACGGGACTCGAACCCGCGACCCTCAGCTTGGAAGGCTGATGCTCTACCACCTGAGCTACTCCCGCTAGGCCCAGTGGGCAGGGGAGGATTCGAACCTCCGAAGGCGTGGAGCCAGCAGATTTACAGTCTGCCCCGTTTGGCCGCTTCGGTACCTGCCCGCATCCAAAGCCTTGTTATAAGCCTATCTTTCTAGCTTGGTGCCCTAGAACGAAACAAATTTCACATGAAGAGCTGGCGGAGGGACTCGAACCCCCAACCTGCTCATTACAAGTGAGCTGCTCTACCGCTTGAGCTACGCCAGCTTGCTTAGGGGCAGCATCAGACTTCCAATCTAGGCACGGAGTTCCACCTTTGTCAATCGTGCCCTTTAGGAAACTGGGGTAAATGGGCATGCTGTCGCCGCAACCAACGCCTAATACCCACCATCAAAGCAAGTAAGCCCAGAAGGCCTAAAACCGCCCACCCATACAGACGTAAGTACGTCTGTACCACGGGCCAGTTTTCTCCGACGGCATAGCCTACGTAGGCAATCAGCGCTGTCCAAACCAGCGCGCTGAAGCTTGCCCAAAGTGCCGTTTTGGTCGGATGCATATGCGCCATGCCGACAGTCAGCGAAATCACCGAGCGCGCTCCGCTCAAAAATCGGTTGGCCGCCACGATACCGTAGCCCCAGCGTTGCATCCAGTGCTGGACCTGCGCAATGCGATGCTTGGGCAGCCAGCGTAGCCGATGCGGATCAAGCACGGCCTTGCCAATACGATAGCCCAAAGCATACATGGTCATAAATCCTGCAGCCCCCCCTACTGTAGACAAAAACACTACCCATCCCAAATCCAGTATACCTCTGCCAGCTAAGTACCCACAAAAAACCACAAACAGATCTCCAGGGATCGGCGGTACTACGTTTTCGCCATAAGCGATCAAAAGTAGCGCAATGTAAACCCAAAATGGCGACACATGCAGCGCCCACTGGGTTAGATCAGTCAGCCAATCCATCATGTTTAGAGACTTAACCCCTGAGCCGCCAACAGGCACACTGCATAGGCTGCTGCTCCTTTCCCTTCGCCCACAATACCTAACCCTTCGGTAGTTGTGGCCTTTACAGAAACAGCGGCTAGCGGCAATTCCAAAATGCGGGCAATGTTTTGCCGCATGGCTTCGATATACGGCTTAAGCCGCGGCTGCTCGAGGGCTACTGTAGCATCGACGTTCACTGCTCGGTATCCAGCAGCTACCACTTGGGCATACACCTGTCGAAGCAGTTCCTGGCTGTCGGCATCCTTCCAGCGCGGATCGGTGTCCGGGA
This sequence comes from Rhodothermus bifroesti, assembly GCF_017908595.1. NCBI lineage: Bacteria > Pseudomonadati > Rhodothermota > Rhodothermia > Rhodothermales > Rhodothermaceae > Rhodothermus > Rhodothermus bifroesti. The sequence continues at coordinate 303,396 of NZ_JAGKTL010000005.1, read as the reverse complement.
AATGCTGCCCAATGTCGCCCAAAGCAGCTGCACCTAACAGCGCATCGGCAATGGCATGCAGCAGCACGTCGGCATCCGAATGCCCTAAAAGGCCTAAAGCAAACGGAATGCGCACGCCTCCCAGAATCAAGGGACGATTAGGCACCAACCGGTGCACATCGTATCCAAAGCCAAGGCGTATCATAACTATAAGGTGCAACATGACCGGCGGCGCGCCTCCCACTGGGGCCAGAGCATGGTAGCGAGCTCCCAATCTTCCGCCGTTGTGATCTTAAAGTTGAACACGCTACCCGCCACCCGAGCTACCGGATAGCCTAGGCGGCGCACTAACTCGACGTCGTCGGTAGCTGGGGGCTCGGAGGCTTCGGCATAGGCCGCCTCGAGCCAATCCCGACGAAATCCCTGGGGCGTCTGCATCCGGTAGAGCTGCTGGCGGGGCACGGTTTCTGCCAAGTACCCATCGTCACTCCGGCGTACGGTATCGGTCTCGGGAATGGCCAGTGCTGCAGCCCCTACCTGGCGGACGGCCTCCAGTACTGCTGTGATCTGTTCTGGCAAGATAAAAGGCCGCACCGCATCGTGTACCAAAACAATCGCCACGTCGTCTGGTAAGCTACGCAAAGCTGCCGCCACCGAGTCCTGTCGCGTAGCTCCCCCAGCCACAACGTGCCACAGTTTCTTAAGCCCACTTTGGCGCAGCGTTTCGGCAATACCGACTACCCGCTCCGCTGGTACCGCAACGACCAGGCCATCAACAGCCGGATGATGCTCAAAAGCCCACAGCGTCTGCTCCAATAAAGGACGGTTGCCCAAAAGGCGAAATTGCTTGCGCATACCGCCCAAACGCGTTCCTCGCCCCGCTGCTGGCACCAAAACGGCCACCCGACCACCCGCCGCCCTAAAATCCTGCATCATAAGGCTTAAAGAATCATCATCGCATCGCCAAAAGAAAAGAGCCGATATTTTTCCTGAACGGCAACGCGGTAGGCGTTCATCACAAACTCATAGCCTGCAAAAGCAACAACCAGTGCCAGCAAAGTGCTCCGCGGCATATGAAAATTCGTAATCAGACGCTCGGTGATCTTAAAATCGTAGGGAGGGTAAATGAATTTATCTGTCCAACCCGAGCCGGCTTTCAGCGTGCCGGTAGCCGAAATGCTCGACTCGATGGCCCGCACGACCGTCGTACCCACTGCAGTTACGGTATGATGGGGTGATAAAAGTGCACGGTTAATCCGCTCGGCGGCTTCCTCTGAAATGACGTAATACTCTGAATCCATGCGATGTTTGGTTAAGTCCTCTACTTCTACCGGCCGGAACGTCCCTAGCCCTACATGCAACGTAATCGGCACAATGTCGACGCCTTTTCGACGCAAGCTTTCCACCAACTCCGGTGTAAAATGCAGTCCAGCCGTAGGCGCTGCTACTGAACCCTTGTGGCGGGCAAAAATCGTTTGATACCGCTCCCGATCTTCTGGTTCATCTTCTCGCTTAATGTAAGGCGGCAGCGGCGTGTGCCCGATTTCTTCAATCTTTCGATACAGGTCTTCGTTGCTACCATCAAACAAAAAGCGTATGGTTCGCCCCCGCGAAGTGGTATTGTCCACCACTTCAGCAACCAAATCCCCTTCAAAATAAATCTTATTGCCCACGCGAATCTTCCGTGCAGGATCGACCAGCACATCCCAAAGCCGTCCCTCGCTATTGAGCTCGCGCAGCAAGAAGACTTCGATCCTAGCCCCGGTTTTTTCTTTATAGCCAAAAAGACGGGCTGGAAAAACTTTTGTATCATTGACGATCAAAACATCGCCTTCGTTGAAATAGTCCACAATATCACGAAAAATGCGATGCTCGATGGTTTGCGTCTTGCGATCAAGCACCATCAGTCGGGCACTGTCCCTGGGCTCGGCAGGATACTTGGCGATCAGGTTTTTAGGATAGTCGTAGTGCAGATCAGAGAGCCTCATGGGTATCCAACACAGGCTTACGCTCCTGAGGAACCGCTTACACCAATACCGCCTTCCGCTCAGCTACATGAACCTAGCTGCAGCAGACGGCGTCGAAAATATACATTCACTTGCCGCCCAGGCCAACCCCTTACTGTAGAATAAGCTTACCCCTAAAGTCCTTCAGGCCCAAATTCACAGACAACGAATGCGTTTTTTTTACTTCGGTGGTGTTTTACTGATTTTCGGTTTATTTGCGGGTTGTGATGGTGGACTAGCACCACCTCCTCCTTCACCTTTGGCGCACATTGAGGGAAGTGTATACTATACCGGTCCTTGGCCACCAGCCGACTCGGTACGCGAGCTGCGTTTTGTGGCCCTGCGCTTTGTGCCGCAAAACGCGTTAGACCTCTTGCTGCGCTTTAACGAACTGGTCTTTAGCGACACGCTACGGCGCTTTGTAGATTACGACACGTTTCGCGTCACCCTTGACTTAAGAGGCGTCGTAGCCGACACGTTCTACTACAGCGGCATTGCGTGGAAATTTGGTCCAGGCCTGTTGGACTGGCGGCCTCTGGTGGTTTACGATCGACCTATAATTTTGCGGCCAGGCGACCGCTGGCTGCTGGTATTTGAAGCTGACTTTCGCCGCCCTGCAAGTTTTCCCGGAACGCCATGAGATGCGCTTACCTAGGGCCATGGCTGCTTGTTAGCCTGGCAGCCGCGCCACTGCAAGCCCAGCCGACACGTGCCACACTGGAAGGTACGGTACGGGACGTTTACGGCAATCCGATCATGGGGGTGAATGTGGTGCTTATAGGGACCCTCTACGGGGCTGCTACAGATGCCCACGGATATTACGTGATCGAAAACGTTCCCGCTGGTTCGTATACCGTGCGTGCTTCAGCTGTGGGCTATGTACCAGCCGAAGCTAGTGTCCATCTGAGCCCGGGCGCTAGGGAGCGCATCGATTTCGCGCTAGTGCCCACCATCGTCGAAGCACCAGAAGTGGTCGTAACCGCTGCGCGAAGGGCACAACCGATGGAACAGGTTCCCGTTAGCCTTTCGGTGCTACCGCTAAGTGCGTTGGCCCAACGCGGCATTGCCACGCTCGACGAAGCGCTGCGCTATGTTCCAGGCGTGCAAATGGCAGGCAATCAGGTAAACATCCGAGGGTCTTCAGGCTTTACGTACAATGCAGGTAGTCGCGTCCTGCTGCTTGTAGACGGCTTTCCTATGCTGGCACCCGACGCCGATGGCATTCCATTTGAACTGCTGCCCATGGCCCAAATCGACCGTATTGAGGTGCTCAAAGGCCCAGGCTCGGCCCTCTACGGCAGCGGTGCGCTGGGCGGCGTTGTTCAGGTGATTACGCGCGACTTTCCCGAGCAAGCCGAAACCGAAGTTTGGCTTTCCAGCGGAGCCTACAAGCCCGTACGCTACGCCGAATGGCGCGCGCACTGGGACGGAGCTCGCCAATGGCGACCTTTTGGCACCGCCATCTTTACCCATGCCCGACGCCTAAATGACCGCCTGGGCGGCTGGATTCATGCAACTTACCTGCGCGACACTGGTCATCTCAATGCCAACGAACGCACTATGCTCCAAGGCTATGCGAAACTGCGTTGGCAGCCTCGAGCCGACGTGCGCGTGGTAGTGCTCTCTGGGCTAACCTGGCGCCGCAGCAACGCGTTTCTCTACTGGAACGGCTTGCGCGATCCGCTTAACCCTGGCCGCATTCCAGCTTCCGGAAGCAAAGATGCCGTCGGGACCAACGACACGCAGTCGCTGCAATGGACTTTCCTGCCCGCCTTAACCCACGTCCTTAGCCCCCAACTTTTCTACACCGCAGGTGGCCGGCTCTACGCCCTGGCCCTTCGTCCACTCGATGAGCAGGGTCGCCCTAAACCCCTTTCCAAAGGCACTTTGGGCTTTCGCTACGGCGGCCAACTCCAGTTCGACTGGCAACCTACCGCAAGCCAGTACCTTACCCTAGGCGCTACTGCAGATGCCTTGGCCACCCGCTCTTCTTTCTTCCCCGAAGCAGATCACCAACCCTTCCGGAGCCAACCCGAAATAGCCGTCTTTGGTCAATGGGAGCAAGCCTTAGGGCTCCACTGGCGCCTCACCGGCGGCCTGCGTTTCGATGCCTATCAGGTCCGGGCCGACCGATGGATTACCCGACTTTCTCCCAAAACCAACCTGCTCTTTCAAGCACAACGCAACCTAACGCTACATGCCGCCTTTGGCTTAGGCTTTCGCGTCCCTAGCTTGGCTGAACGTTACATCGAAAACCAAGACTTTTTTCCTATCGTCTCTAACCCAGACTTACTGCCGGAAACCAGTACCGGCTACGAACTGGGCCTGCGCTACCGAAAAAACGCAGGAAGCCTTGCGGAAATGCAGCTTGAGCTGGCGCTCTTTCGCACTGAGTATCAGGACCTCATCGAACCCCGCTTTCAACGCGAACGACTGGCTTTTCAGTTTGTCAACCTGACGCACGCGCGCATCCAAGGCCTCGAAACCCTCCTAAAACTGAACCTGCTGAGCAACCGCTTCGAAAGCCAACTCGGCTATACCTGGCTCGATGCCAAAGACTTAACTGGACCTCAACCCCTCCCCCTCTCGTTCCGCAGCCGCCACCTGTTCAAAGGCGGACTGACCATCGCCTTACCCGCACAGCTCAACACTGGCGCCGATTTGCGCCTGGCCAGCCGACCTGAACGCATCGACAGCGAGTTCGCTCGCTTTGTGCCCGATGCCGATGTGACCGTTCCGGTGCGCGTCTTGGACCTGCGCCTAAGCTGGCAACATCCCAAACTTACCCTGACACTGCTTGTCAAAAACGCCCTGGACTACTACTACGTCGAACGCCCTGCCCTGCTCGCACCCCCACGCCACCTCCAGCTTCAGCTTCAGTGGCGACCGTAAAATTGCCAGCCTAAGACTTTCACCAATACTTTACAATACAATAGTTGATATGTAACTCTTGTGCTTTTTAGTTTAGACTCAGTCTAAGTTTTAGTAATGAAGAGATGTTTGTTCCCTTACTCCTCCTCCTAGTGACACTGCCGCAGGTGGGTCCCGACACCAGCAAGGTCATTCCACTACCACCCGTAGTGATCACCGCCACACGTTCGGCTCGTGCCCTAACCGACGTGCCAGTCCCCGTGCAGCTTGTCACAAGCGCAACCATAGCCCGTACAGGAGCTGCACGACTCTCAGACCTGCTGGCCGAACAGCCCGGGCTGTTGATTTTTGAAGACCACGGCACCGGGCTCATGATGCAGGGTTTTGAGCCCGATTACACGCTTTTTCTGATCGACGGTGAACCTATCATTGGCCGCACGGCCGGTACGCTCGATCTGGATCGCTTTACCGTTCAGGGTCTAGAGCGCATCGAAATCGTACGCGGCCCTACTTCGTCACTTTACGGCAGCGAAGCTTTGGCCGGTGTCGTCAATCTGATCCGTCGCCCTCCCCAATCCCCCCTAGCCGCTTCGCTACATGCCCGCACCGAAACCCACCAGACCTATCAGCTTGGCACAACTGCTGAGATGCGACGCGGCCGTTTCGGAGCTTCCTTCTTGCTGGACCATTACCGTACCGAAGGCTACGACTTAGCCCCCGAGGTCTACGGTCCGACAGCCCCTGCGCTACGCGACTATACTGCCGACGCGTTGCTGCGCTGGGACCTCACCCGACGTTCGCACGTGTCGCTTGCTGGCCGCTGGCATCACCAGCGGCGCCAGAGCACCTTTGCCTTGCAAGGCCTGGTGCACGACGAGCAGCACCGCCAGTCGGACTGGAGCCTGCATCCGCGCCTTGAGCTCCAAGCTACACGACGCCTTCGGCTGGAAGCCTCTGGCTATGCCAGTAGCTACACCACCCACACCCAGATGACGCGACAAACCGATGGGGCGTTGTATTCCCAGGATCACTTTACCCAAGCCTATCGCAAGCTAGAGCTGCGCGCACAGCAGCTCCTGAGCGACCATCAGCTCCTTACGGTGGGGAGTGGAGCTATTCAAGAAGCGCTCCAGGGGGATCGCTACGATCGTCGCATCAGCACCTACAGCGGCTTTGTCTTTGTGCAGCATGAGTGGGCCCCGCGGCCATGGCTTGAAATCGTCTCGGGTTTTCGCTTCGATGCCCACCGTGACTACAGCACGCGCCTGAGCCCTCGCCTGGCCGTACTGTTTCGGCCTGCCGATCGCTACCGGCTGCGCGCCTCAATCGGCAGCGGCTTCAAAGCGCCTGAGTTTCGGCAGCGCTATTTGGTCTTTACGAATGCAGCCGCTGGCTACAGCGTCTTTGGTGTAACGCGCTTTCAGGAAGAGCTCCGTCGACTGCAAGAGGAAGGCCAAATCGCCCAGCTCTTCATTGATCCCCAAAGCGTAGACATGCTGCGCCCTGAAAATTCAGTAGCGCTCAACCTAGGAGGCGAAATCACGCTCTTTACCGGCCTAACACTTACACTGAATGCCTTTCACAACGAAGTACGCGACCTGATCGACACGCAACCAGTCGCGCAAAAGACCAACCAAGCCTTTGTCTACACCTACTTCAACGTAGAGCGTCTCTTTACCCGTGGCCTAGAAAGCACGCTTACGTTTACCCCTTGGAACTCGCTGGAATTTGCGTTCAGCTATCAGTACTTAGAAACGGCAGATCGGGATGTGCTTGAGGCCATCGAAGCGGGACAGCTCTTTGGACGTGCGCCTTCAGGCCGCGACTACCGGCTGCGTCGAAGCGACTACGGTGGACTCCTAGGCCGCTCGCGCCATAGTGGCACGGTGCACGTGCGCGGTGCAGTACCACTGGCAGGCCTTCAGTTTACCCTACGGGGCATCTGGCGGAGTCGCTACGGCTACCGGGACGTAGACGGCAATGGCGTAGTCAATCGCCCCGACGAATACGTGCCCGGCTACAGTCTTTGGCACGTAACCCTTGAACGCGCGCTCAACCGCCATCTGAAGCTCCAAGGCGGGGCTTTTAACCTCTTCAACCTCAAGCGGCCTGCGCTGATGCCTTTTCAGCCCGGACGTCGCTGGTTTGTCACGTTCACCCTAGATGTGTAAACCATCCTAAAGTGCCCTATGCGTATTGGACTTCTGCTAGCTGCTTTTTGCTTCACGCTTACCGCATGCGACAGCGGCAGCACGCTGCGTGAAGATCAACCCATTGAAGCTGTAACCATCAGGGATCTACCGGCCGATCCCTTAACGTCGACCGATCCTCAAACAGGCCGCCCTGTCGGAACGGGACGCTACACCTTCTTTAGTCTACGTACTGGAGAGATCGTGCTGCGCTACGATGAAGCCGACCGTAGCGACTCGGCTTCAACCGCATGGGACCTCGCCTTCCAGGGTACCCATATCCTTATTAATGGTGGTAGCAGCGGTCCAGGACAAGGAGGCGCGGTCGTGCTCAACGTCCCCTTTGAAGAGCTTACCGAAGCCCCAACCCCCGATGCCTTGCGTATAGACGGACAGCATGAATGCCCCAATGGCGTGCGCCGTGCTATTTGTCCAGGCTCAGATCAGGGCTGGTATCATTACGACACCTCGACCCATATCATTACGCCAATTCCTGGGCGCACGATCGTTGTGCGCACTGCCGATGGGCGCTATGCCAAGGTACGCATCTTGAGCTACTACAAGGGCGCACCTGACCCTGGCCAGATCAATCCAGAAACAAACCCTGCGCGCTACTACACTTTTGAGTATGTCTTTCAGCCCGACGGCTCGCGTCGGCTGCAGTAACCCTTTCAACCAACAACCTAAAACTTTCCTAAGATGATTGCTTCGATTTTGCTCAGCATATTGTTCAATGCTCAGGCCGATAGCACGCGGCCAGGCCTGTTGATCATGGCACATGGCGGCTCAGCACACTGGAATCAGACGGTGCTTGAGGCCGTAGCTCCGCTGCGCAAGGACCGTCCGACCGTAGTAGCTTTTGGCATGGCCGACCCGCATACGTTACAGCTCGCATTGGACTCCTTAGCGGCCCAGGGCGTTCAGCGGGTTGTTGTGGTCCGGTTATTTATCGATGGTGCCTCGTTTCAGCACCAGACCGAGTATCTGCTGGGCCTGCGTCCCGACCCACCTGCCCGCTTTTTGCTACACCATCACGGAGGCCATGGGGCGCACGGCACGCCGGCCCCCTTGCGCCATAACCTAAGCATCATACTTAGTGAGCATGGCCTCATGGATGCACCAGAGGTGGGCCCGATTCTGGCTGATCGAGCGCTTGCGCTCAGCCAAGACCCATCACGCGAATCGGTCCTCCTCCTTGCCCATGGTACCGAAGACGAGGTGCTTAATGCCCGCTGGATTGTAGCGATGGAACGCCACGCCCAGCTTATTCGGGCACTAGGATTTTATACCGTACGTGTGGAAACGCTACGCGAAGACTGGCCAGCCCTCCGGGCAGAAGCCGAACGGCGCATTCGGGCTTTTGTGGAAGCAGAAAACCAAGCAGGACGCACTGTGCTTGTGGTACCTTTCCGCATCGCTGGCTTTGGCCCCTACCGCCAAGTGCTCGAGGGCTTAACCTACCGGGCTGAGGAAATCGGCCTGCTACCTCATCCCGCCCTAACACACTGGATTGCCCGTGAATGGGAACGCCTAAGTCGCAAGGCTGGATGGCTAGCGGACGGGTCACCAACCGCCATCGCCCCCTAAAATGCTACGCACAAGGTCAGCCATGCCAGGCGTGTTCGAGGGCCCTTACCTGTTTCAAACACCGCAGGGATACGTACTCCGGTGCGCGTGCTGCGGACGTTTTGAGATTGGATTTGGGCGGCTGCTGCTCCAACTGCCGCCAGCGCAATTTGCTCTCTTATGCCAACGTGTAAAAACTCTAGCTGCAGAAGCCTGGAAGACGGACCGTCTGTGCCTTATGTCGCTTGTTGGACGCACTGAAGGGAGCAGGGTATACTATACTTTTAGCCGCGCAGAGCTGATGGAACTACGCACGCTGCTTGAGGGGGCGCAAGCCATGCTGGCCCTGGAGGCTCTGCTGCGACAGACACTACACTCCGCTTAGGTTGCTGGTGCTGAGCTCAGCAGCTGCAGCTCCCACGGTTTAAGACCGAGCAACTGGGGAGGTAGGCGATCTGGATATAGGCAAGCAGCTACCAAGGCGATCGAACGATAAAGACGGGGACCAGGGCGGTTAAAATAAGCGTTACCGTCTAAAACATACACCCGGCCTTCCTGGACAGCGCGTAAAGCGTGCCATTGGGGCTGCTCCATGAGCCTAGGAAGTTCTCGAAGCGTTTGTGCTATGGAAAAGCCACATGGCATCAGCAGCACGACGTCGGGGTCAGCGGCAAGCAACATCTCCCAGGTGATCGTTCGAGAGGGCTGTCCCGGACTTGCCAGCACCGCTTGCCCACCCGCCATCTCGACCACATCAGGCATCCAGTGGCCAGCAGCAATGAGCGGGTCCAACCACTCTAAGCAGGCCACTGTTGGCAACGCTGTCGGATCAGTACGGCGATGCAGGCCTAAGTAATCCCGAAGCTCTCGTAGCCGTTTTTCAGCATGGGCGAGCACTTCTATAGCCTCTTGCAACCGACCAATGGCACGACCAAGCATCAAGGCTGCGTCCAGCACTTGCTTGAGTGTTGCAGGGGCCATCGCGAGCAGCTGTGGGCGGTGCTCTTCAGGCCACGTGGCCAGCTCGGTCTCCAGTACATCCAAAGAAACAGCACAGACCGAGCACTGGGTCTGCGTGAGGATCAATTCAGGCCTCAGCCTTTGCAGCTGCTCCCAGTCGATTTCATAAAGGCTCAGCCCTTGAAGCTGCAAAGCCCGAACGTCCTGGTCAATCGCCGCTGCGTACTGCGTGGGATCGATGCGGGGACGCGTGAGCACCGGCCGGTCGAGAATCTCCGGCGGATAATCACAGGCATGCGAGCGTCCGACCAGCGCTTCCTGTGCGCCAAAAGTACATACCCACTCGGTAGCTGCTGGAAATAGGGAGACGATACGCATGGCGACAGTTGTTTAGCGCAGTATTTTTTACGATTTCGTTCACCGGAACCGCTTGCAAAAGCAAAAGATTCTTGTTAATGTTCATCCTAGGAGCTCAATTCCCAAACCCAGGGGTAAAGCCATGACCCGAGAACCATTACTGGCTGGTTCGACAGTGTCGGATAGGAAGCGCTTTCAGTCCAATTTGCGCATGGATCGCCATCTACCGCTGATCGTTGTGGATACTTCAGGGGAAATCCATCACCTTACCCCTCCGGTTTACACGCTGTTGGAGTATAGTCCGCAACAACCCCTGGATACCTGTTTTTTCACCCATGTCCATAGTCGAAATCTGCAGCAGGTTCGGCATGACCTGCACGCCATGCATCGTGCTGGTAAGCGGCGGGCCTTTTGGCTGCTGCGCTTGCGAACGGCCCGGGGACATTGGCGTTGGTTTCAGGTCCAAGCCCATAACGCATTGCAAGACTATGGGGGCATTGTGCTGCATTTGCGACCGATCTAGTAAGCCTAGCCTTACAAACGACGCAGCAGCCATTCGCGTAACACGCGGCTTCGGTTGGTTAGCGTACGCAAACGCGTAGGAAAGGGGAATTTCCGTCCCCCTGGTCGAACGTATCCGCCTTGAACGGCGCGGACTTCCTCAATACTGATAAAGACTTCAGGGTCAACCTGGCGTAAAAGCTGCGTCACCTCGGCCACGTGTCGCCGTGCCACAATAAGATCCAAAATTTCTACGACATCCTCGCGCCCTCTACCTTGCACCTCGGTAACGCCGTAACCGCGCTCGCGCAGCAGTTGCGCTGCCCGCGTGCCCCGCTGCTCTGAGCCGTTACGAAAGATCGCGCGTACTACGCGCAAGCCCACGGCAAAGCGTTCTTCTAACCAAACGCCTACATAGTTACCGGTTGCGAATCCTGCAGCATAACCGACCACATGCCACACGGAGTAGAGATGCTGAAGGGCTTGTCCCACGGCCAAAAGCCATACCAGCACTTCAAAAAAACCAATGGCAGCGGCTTTTGCTCGATAGCCGCGAATGGCCAAGATCATGCGGATCATCGACATCGAAACGTCAATAATCCGCAAGCAGAAAATCAACAGTGCACCCCAGGGAGACGCCAGTAGGTTTGCTAAAGCCGTGCTCTCCATAGCCTTTTAGCTGCTGCCGCAGCAAACAGTCTAGCAAAAGCGCGGGTTCTGCCATCTTGGAGATTTTAGCAAATCCTTATAAAAAACAAAAAAGGGCCCATCGCCTTTTCCACAAGGCGACGGGCCCTTTCCGGGGCCGCGCAGCCGGACCTTAGGGCCCCAAATCGCAGGGGGAGGTGATTTCAAGGGGCACGCTGATCAGATCCTCCGAATTCCCCCCGACCAACACTTCCAGCTTGCCCGCTTCTACCACCCGATGCATCTCTAATCCGTAAAACGCAAATGCCTCCCCATCCAACACAAACGTTACGCTTTTGCGCTCCCCAACGCCTAAATGCACCCGGCGGAACCCCCGAAGCTCTTTTACGGGGCGTGTCACCGAGCTCACCGGGTCGCGAACGTACACCTGAACGACCTCGTCTCCTGGCCGATCGCCTACATTCTCCACTTCGACGAGCACCCGAACCGTCCCGCATCCCCCAACCCGATCGGGCTCTACACGAACCGATCGGTAGGCAAAACGCGTGTACGACAAGCCATACCCAAAAGGAAACAACGGGCTCGCTTCCCCGTCCACATAATCCAGCTCCTTGCTCGGCTTGTAACTGTAATACACAGGTAACTGTCCCTCATGACGCGGCAGTGTAATGGGCAACCGTCCTGCAGGATTGTAATCCCCAAACAACACCTCTGCAACGGCACGGCCCGTCTCCTGACCTAAATACCATCCCCAGAGAATCGCTCCTACGCGGTTCACCAAATCCGTAATTACGTACGGCTGTCCCCCGATCACTACCATCACCACAGGGACCCCCACCTCCGACACCGCTTGTACCAACTTTTCCTGATCTCCAGGTAAGCGCAACGACATCCGATCCCCGCGGTGATCGAGGGCCCAAGCCTCACGCGAGGTTTGCTCATTGCCTCCAACTACCAAAATGACCACATCGCTGGTCCGGGCTAGGGCAACGGCTTCTTCAATGCGCTTTTGGTTCGCTTCTGGATCAGCCCAAACCACTGTATCGGCTACCCAGCGGGGATAGGCCCGCTCGCCACCGAGATGGGGCTGCGCTTCACGGGTAAAAACTGAGTCTTCTGTGATGCGCACGCCCTCCGCATAGGCTACCTCTGCTTGGCCACGCAACCGTTCCCGAATCCCTTCCAAAATGCTCACGGTAAAGCGCGGTCGGCCCGAATACCCACCCAACAACACCTCCCCCGCATGTGGACCAATCACCGCTACCCGACGCAACCGGCCTGCATCCAGCGGCAGTAGCCCATCGTTTTTCAACAAAATCATCGCCTGCCGAGCAGCCTCTAGTGCCAATGCTCGGTCCTCTGCTGAGGCATTCACCCGTTCTGCTTCTGCGGGATCCACATAGACCTCCCCATCAAACAGGCCCACGGCAAACTTGGCCCACAACAACCGGCGTACCGCGGCATCGATTGCTTGCTCAGGCACAGCACCTCGACGCACCAGTTCCAGCAGCACCGGATATACGTCGAAATCCGGCAATTCAATATCTACCGTAGCCTCAAGTGCGCGGCGTGCGGCCTCGGCTTCGTCGACTGCAACGCGGTGCTTCGTTATAAGCTGCCGAAGGGCAAACCAATCAGAGACAATGGTACCCTGGAAGCCCCACTCTTCGCGCAACACCCGCCGCAACATCCACACGTTCGCATGCGAAGGAATCCCGTCTATCTCATTGTAGGAGGCCATCACGCTTAGCGCCCCAGCCTTCTCTATGGCCTCTCGGAACGGATACAAAAACACCTCTCGCAAATGGCGCTCTCCAAAAAACACCGGCGCTACGTTAATTCCGCTCTCTGGCTGACCATGGCCCGCCATGTGCTTGAGCGTCGCGATCACCCGATCCCGGCCTAAGGGCAACCGGCGCCCCTGCAAACCCCAAACCGCCGCCTTCCCCATTTCCCCCACCAAAAAAGGATCCTCCCCAAACGTCTCCTCGATCCGACCCCAACGCGGATCTCGACCCACGTCCACCACGGGTGTTAACACCTGATGCACTCCTCGTGCCCGAACTTCACGCGCGATGCGCGCATACACCTGCTCTACTAGCTCCGGATTCCAGGTGCTTGCCAACGCAATCGCCTGCGGATAGCTGGTCGCTCCAGCAGCCTGAATGCCATGCAGTGCTTCTTCATGGAAAAGCACGGGGATGCCCAAGCGGGTGTTTTCTTTGACCCAGCGCTGAATGGCGTTGGTAAACTCGGCCGCTTCCCGCGCCGATGCAAAATACTCGCTTGGCCGCTCGATCCGTCCAATGCCCAGCTTGAACCACTCCGGAGCTCGGCTCGGATCAAAACGGCGCTGATCGTCCACAATCAGCCGCTTCGTCTGCCACATGCTCAGCATCTGCGCCACCTTTTCCTCCAACGTCATCCGGCGCAGCAGATCCTCCACACGCACCTCGATCGGCAACGATGGATCCAAATACAACGGCCGGTCCTGAGCCCATCCCACCGAGCTTAAAAGGCAGAGTCCGAGCGCTATGCTCCCAAGGGTCAAGCAGATCTTTCGCTGTTCCATAACGCACTCTCTTCGCTGTTTCATCGTTGAGGCTTTTCGTTGTTATAACAGACACGTTAACACGATAAGCTTCCTATGCGTTAATGCCCTGGCATTGGGAAACGCTGCAGCATTTCTTGGCGGCGCATGGCTTCTTCTAGGGAATGCTGTGGGGCTTCGTAGCCAGGTGGGATTGGTTGTCTTGAAAACTTTTGAAAGTACAGCACGCAGGCATCGCGCCACCAGACGGCTTCTTTTTCCTGGATGCGCAAGTATGTGGCAATTTGCTCAAAGCGTTCAGCATCGACAAATGCGCTTAGAGCGGCCCACACACGCTGCCAACGCCGCACCGTTTCTACACCCCGGTAGTAGTGATCGACGAGTTCTTCCCAAAGCGTTCTTCCTGAGCGCATCGGATAATCCCAAGGCACGCGATGAAACCAAAGCAGGTATTTTTCGGGACAACGTTCTAGGCTACCAAAGATTTCGGATAAGGGGGAAAAGTACTGAGCTACGGCATTGCTGCCTGTTGCGGTGCGGTCGAAGCCGATGCCCAACGTATCGGCCCGATGGTAATAAACGTTGTTCCAGTCGGGACGGGGTGCTTTGTCGAACCAAGGTGCAGGACCGTAATGGTGGCCAGGACCCATCAAGTGGGCCAGACCCAAGGGGGTCATGTAGTTAACCACCGCCTCACGGGACTCCAGCATCATTTCTTTTACTGGTTCTACAAAGCGTGCCTCGTTGGTGAAAGTCATACGGATCCACTCTTCAGCGATTTCAGCGGCACGCAAGTATGGATTCCAGGCTAAACGCCCAAAGGCGTACCAGTTGGCCTGATCGAAGATGCTGCCACACCAATTGCGGTCAGTGCCAATATTGGCTACACCGGCCATTCCGGTTAGCTTATGTCCAAAGAGGCTGCCATCGATGATGCGGGCTACAGTGGAGCCTTCACCACGAGCGTAGGTATCGGCCTGCAGCACTTCCTCCCACATGGTGCCCAGGTAGGCCAGGTGGGTCGAAAAACCAAGATATTCCTTCGTGATCTGAAACTCCATCATCAAGGGTGTTTGGGGGGTAGCGCCAAAGAGCGGGTGGAAGGGCTCGCGTGGTTGGAAGTCAAGCGGGCCGTTTTTGACCTGCACGAGCACGTTGGATCGGAACCGTCCGTCCAGAGGCACAAACTCATCGTAGGCCTGCTTAATGCGATCCTCGGCGCTAGGAGCATACACAAAGGCGCGCCACATCACTACGCCTCCGTAGGGGGCCAAAGCATCGGCCAGCATGTTGGCGCCATCGGCATGCGTGCGGCCGTAATCCTGTGGGCCTGGTTGCCCTTCAGAGTTAGCCTTAACCAGAAAGCCACCAAAATCTGGGATGTATCGATAGATCTCGGCCACTTTTTGCTGCCACCAGGCCTGCACGTCAGGATCGAGCGGATCAGCGGTTTTGAGTCCGCCAATTTCGATTGGGGCGCTGAAGCGAGCGGTTAGGTACACCCGAATGCCATAGGGGCGAAAAACCTGGGCCAGTGCCGCTACTTTTTGCAGAAATTCTGGCAATAGCACCCGAGCGTCGGCATTGACGTTGGTTAGCACGGTGCCATTGATGCCCAGCGAGGCGTTGGCCCGGGCATAGTCCCGATAGCGGGGGTCAGCGTAATCCGGCAGTTTAAACCAGTCCCAGAGTGAGAAGCCAGCGTATCCACGCTCGACCGTTCGATCCAGGTTGTCCCAGTGATTCAGCACGCGCAGGCGAAGCCGAGGTGCTTCCTGCACTTCCAGGGCCTCAATGGGTCGATGCGTTTGCAGCAGGCGCAATAGGTGAAACGTACCGTAAAGCACGCCAATATCCGTCTGAGCTGCAATCACGGTAGCTGGACGGCCTTCGAGCTTGAGGGTTCGAATCAGAAAGCCTTCGGGGCCTAAGGAAGTAAGCTCACGTTCCAGTCCTAGTGCTGCAATGGTTGGGCAAGAGGCAGGCGTTCCCACAAGGAGCAGGCCTGTAAGGTCGGTGCGCGTTGTCCATGTCACCGCTTCGCCGAGAAGGCCTTCCAGGCCGCGCTTGAGCTCGTCCCGTACGATCTCTAGCGTTGGGGAAGTGGCCTCTAGATGTACCGCGCGAAGCTGGTTGCGGTAGGCCTGGCGCAACGGTTCGTCGGCAATGCGCACGTAGCGCAGCCAAAGTTCGTAGCCGTCTTCTGCCTGCGTCGGTTTTCCTGTGCCTAGCAAGCAAAGCGCCAACAACAGCAACGACCGATATCGCATTTTAGCAAGCCGTAGAAGGTTAGATCTTGCCTATGCCGCTTCTAAGAACAAGGAACGGAGTGCCGCAGGGTTTAGGTGCGCGGCACTCCGCCCCTTGCCGTCCAGCGGGGTTAATTTTAGTGATAGCCGGTATTTTGTGGGAAGCCTGTCAGGTCCACAAATTCCTGTGGAATAGGCATGTTCACGTGGTAATCCTGGATGTTGGGTGCAGCCTGCGGGTTATAGAGGCGCACGTGCTGCACCAGACGCCCCATGCGCTTTAGCGTAAACCAGCGGTCACCCTCGAAGGCCAGCTCACGGGCATGCTCTTCCAGCAGAAGGTCTTCATTGAGCTGGGTGAGGTCTGCTACGCCTGCACGCTGGCGTAAGGCATTAATATACTGTAGCGCCTTGGTTTGATTGCCCTGGCGCATGAAAGCTTCGGCCGCGATCAAGTAGGTTTCTGCTAGCCGATAGCGGATAATGCCCTTCCAGGAATCAGCTGCGTTGATGTTTCGCGTAGAGCCATACTCCCAATACTTCTTGCAGGCAGGGTGCAGCCAAAGCAGCGAGTCAATGGGAGGGTTAAAGTCTTTTGCCCGTACCGTATCGCCCACCTGTCGGCCTGGGGGTAGTCCTTCTTCGGGTGCATCATAGACCCAGTGCGTCTTGTACCAGGCTTTGAGCCGTTTGTCATTCTTGTCAAAAAGGCTAAGCAGGTAGGCGCTAGGATACATGCGGGCCCAGGGCCGTCCGCCTTGTTCAAACGAGCGCCGCACGCCTTGGATGCGGTCGTATAGCGGGGTAAACATTGGGGCTAGGAAATGCCCACCGCCCGTGCGGGGGTCGAATTTAATGGTCCAGATGGCTTCGGCGTTGTCTTCATTGCCATCGGCAAAGATGGCGGCTGGATCACTTAAGAGGCGGTAAGGCCCTTGTTGAATGAGTGTTTCGGCAAGCTGTCCGGCCTGCTGCCAGTTTTGCAGTACCAGGTACACCTTAGCCAGCAAGTGCATGGCTGCCCCCTTGGTAATCCGCCCCGGCTGATTATAAGTCCAATCCAGGTTATTGATTGCAAACTGCAAGTCCTCGACAATCACGTGATAGATTTCCTCAGCTGGTGCAGGTTGTTCTTTTTCCCGGATGGTTTCCGAGGGCTCTGTCACCAAGGGGATATTGCCGTAGCGTTGGTGGAGGTAAAACAAGATATAGGCTCGGAAGAAGCGTGCTTCGGCCAGGACGCGGTTGCGACGCGCTTCGTTGCCTTTGAAGTCTACTTTGGGGGCGTTGGCAATGATGGCATTGGCGCGGTAGAGCGCCTGAAACGACTGGTTCCAGTACTCTCGGGAGGCTGGGTGCTGCGGGTTCAGGTCGCTGTTGTAGAGCGCTGTACCCAGATCTTCGTGCAGTGGGCCTACACGCACCTCGTCGGTTCCAGAGATAAACCAGTAGCTATAGCGTGGGCTCTGGTAGAGCAAGCGAGGGAAAGCATAGAGCGCTACAATAGCGCCTTCCAGTCCTTCTGGAGAGCTCAGTACGGCGTTGGTACTGATGAACGTTTTAGGCTCCTCCTCAAGGAAACTTTCGCCGCAGCCGCTGAGGCTGCCCATAAGTAGCAGCCCGCTTAGGAGCCACGCCGTGGTTCGGGTTAAACGCTTCATGGCAAATTCGGCAAGATGGTGAGTGCTCGTAGGGTCAGAACGACATCGAAAGTCCCAGGGTCAGGGTCCGTGCCACCGGATAGCCTTCGACATCCCCTTGCTCGGGGTTGTAAGAGTCGAAGTTGGTCCAGTAGTACAGGTTATTGCCGGCCGCATATAGGCGCAGGCGCTCTACGCCCAGTCGGGTTGCAAAACGCTGCGGCAGCGTATAGCCCAGCGTGATGTTCCGGAGCTGGACGTAGGAGGCATCCCAAACGGCCCGTGCTGAGAGGTAACGGGGCATTTCCCGCTGGCGGTGTGGCCGAGGAAAGTCGGCGTCTGGATCTTCGGGGGTCCAGTAGTCGACTTTTAGGCCATTGCTACGCCCTTGGAGAAAGATGACCACAATGTTGGGGTCGTAGGCCCGCGGGTAGATGTAGGGGTTATAGCGGGTCACGCCCTGGACAGCCGTAAAGAAGACGCTGAAATCGAAGTTTTTGAATGTAAGCGTCGTGCCCAAACCGCCGTACCAGTCGGGTTCTGCGCTACCGACGATGGTTCGATCGAGGTCGTTAATCACGCCATCCCCATTGAGGTCTTTGACGCGAATGTCGCCAGGTTGAGCGTCACGCTGGGCGCTAGCGGCAATTTCTTGCTGGCAGGCGGCAGGGTCGTAGCTACGGCCTGAGCAGAAAATGCCATCGAAGACCCAGTCGTAAATCACGCCGATCGGATGGCCGATAAACCAGCGGTTAGCGATGTCGTCGACGGGTCGACCTTCGGCATCGGTCTGGCCAGTAAGCCGCACAATTTTTGAGCGACTCAACGACCAGTTGAGGTTAATCTCCCAGCTGAGGTCCCTTCGATTGATGAGATAGGTATTCAGGTTGAGGTCGATCCCCCAGTTTTCGGTTTTGCCTACGTTGTCTAGAATGCTTGTAAAGCCATTGGTTACCGGAATTTGTCGCTGTAGGAGCAGATCCGAAGTCCAGGAGCGATACACGTCGATGGTCGACATTAAGCGACCACGGAAGAGCGATACATCCAGCCCTATGTTGGCCTGCGTGGTTTTCTCCCACTTGAGGTTGGGGTTAGGCAAGGAAGCAGGGGCATAGCCTTTGACGATGGTACTCCCAAAGGGATAAGACCACAGGCCTGTTTGTCCTAGCGACTGGTAGATCGGGATTTCTTGGTTACCGGTTTGTCCCCAGCTTAAGCGCAGCTTCAGGTTGTCGATTTGTTGCACCGAAGCCAAGAATGGCTCTTGATTAAGCTGCCAAGCAAAAGCTATGGCTGGGAAAAAGCCATACTTATTGCCCTTACCGAATTTTGAGGAGCCGTCGATGCGACCCGTTAGCGTGAGTAAGTACTTATCAGCCAGGCTATAGCGAATGCGTGCCATGTAGGACTCAAGGCTCCAGGCCGTATAGTTCCGTGCAGGTGCCCGCACATCGGCGCCACTGCTGATGGCGTTGTAGTCAAGCAAGTCGGTAGGCAGATCGCGCGTTTCGGCACGCAGGTTTTCATCCTGTACGCGCTGCACGCTGTAGAGGAGCGTGCCGTGCAGGTTGTGCAGGGTACCTATCCGGCGCTCATAGGTGAGGATATTTTCTACCGTGTAGCTTTGGCTCTGCCCATACTCTAATACCGCCCGTTGCTGACCACCGCCGGAGTATTGCCGCGTGCGATACTGGCCATTTTCTCGCGAGCTGTAGTCTAAGCCCGCGTTGAGCTGATAATTAAGCCCTTCGTAGAGGTTCAGCTGGGCTACGATATTGCCTAGCAGGCGGGTACTCCAGCGATCATCTTTGGACTCTTGCAGCTGGAAGAGCGGATTCCATGCGGTGGGGTCGTTGGTCACATAGGGCCGCAAGTTACCCTGCTCGTCGTAAACTTTAGAAAGCGGCGAAAGCGTATAGGCCGTCCACAGTGGACCGTAGCGCTCACTGCCGGCTAGGTCTTCCTTCGTGCGCGCTACCAAAACATTGGTGCTGAACCGAAGCCAGCGCAGCGGCTGGTAATCGGTGTTGAGCCGGAGCGACCCGCGCTCAAAGAACGTCCGCTTCAGAATACCCGTTTCGCGCAGGTAGCCCCCACTGGCATAAATTTGGAAGTTTTCTGAACCGCCCGCATAGCTTAGGTTGTGGCTGTGTCGCAAGCCGGTACGGAAGACCAAGTCCTGCCAGTCCACAAACTGGCCACTTTGGGCTACTTCAAGCTCCACGGGATCCAGGATCGCTGCATCGTCCGTGGGCTGTCCTGCAGCACGGTTAGCCTCACGGCGCAGGGCGATAAATTCTTCGCCGCTAAACACCTGAAGTGGACGGGCCACTTCAGAAAAGCCAACGCTACCTTCATAGCTAAAACGCCCCCGGCCTTCTCGGCCACGCCGCGTCGTAACGAGTACAACCCCGTTAGAGCCACGAGCCCCGTAGATTGCAGCTGCCGAAGCATCTTTAAGGACCTCAATCGAGACGATATCGTTTAGGTTGAGCTCAGAGAGGTTGACGCCTTCAACCGGAACGCCATCGATGACAAATAGCGGCTGGTTGCTGGCTGTCAGCGAGCGCACGCCGCGCACTTGCACTTCCAAGCCGCTACCGCCTGGACGTCCATCGGAGGTAATCACGCGCACGCCTGGAGCCCGCGTCTGCAGTGCTTCGACGACGTTTGTTATGGGCAGCTCCTGCAGCCGCTCGACATTTACCGAAGCCACAGCACCTGTAATATCCCGACGACGTTGGGTGCCGTAGCCAACCACCACGATCTCCTCCAGGCCTACAATTTCTTGTTCTAGGGCCAGGTTTACCACCGTCACCTCACCCGCACGCACAACGACGCTATCCACCGTGGCCGTACGGTAGCCCACAAACGAAGCCTGCAGCGTGTAAATACCAGGGGGAATGTTGCCAATGCGGTAATTACCGTCAATGTCGGTGCTGCTTCCTAGCGTTGTGCCCACCAAAAAGACGTTAACCCCCGGCAATCCTTCGCCTGTTTGGGCATCGACAACCCGGCCGGCAATGCTCCCTTCTTGGGCAACCGCCATGGGCGCCTCAGCTTCTGGCATTAGGGTGCCTGCTCGCGTCACCAACAAGTAGCCGCTCCGGGAAATCATGAGGCGCAAGTTGGTGCCTGCTGTAACAGCATACAAGGCATCGAGCACCGTTCCTTGCTTTTGGTGCAGCGAAACTGGCTCGGCTAACGCCTCACTCCATTCATAGGAAAGACGCAAGTTGGCCTGCCGTGCAATAATCTGCAGGGCTTTTTCTCGGGGTACTTGATGCAGCGTTAGCTCAAGCGGCTGGCTTAGCCGTGCAGCGCTTTCCAGATAGGCATCGCCCAGCCAGGCAATAGATGCCTCTGTTTTGGCAGCCTGGGTTGTCGCTGGCTGTTGGGCCCATGCTAGAGGCCCTAAAAAGAGCACTCCCACACTGACGGTCCACAGCCATCGCCTCCAAAGGCGCTTCTGATTCCGGTGTTGACGCGTTGTCATAGCGACTATCCTTATTCGGTTTAGTTAACGTTCAAGTCAATAAGACCAAAACGGGATTTTCAGGAATCAGGAGTCGGGCGCCAAACAATCCGGCGCGGGTTGCGCGCATCACGTACAGTTTCCAGCTTCATGGTGGCTGCAATGATTTGCAGTACCTGGTAAGCTGGAGCTTCTTCGAACGTGGCAGTCAACTGCCGATCTCCCAACGAAGGCTCTGCCAGCTCAATTTCCAAGTCGTAGAAGCGCTTTAGGACTTGCACCACTTCGCGCAAGGGGGTTCGTGCAAAAACCAGCCGACCTTCTGTCCATCCCACGTAGGCTTCTAGGTTTGCAGGTCGCTCTACCTGAAGCTGTCCTTGCCCGACGACACGCGCCAGCTGGCCCGCCTCGAGTAAAACAGACAACATGCCTGGGGCCGTATCTGGCCGCACCTGTACTTTACCCTGGCGCACCGCTACGTAGACCTGACTTTCATCGGCATAGGCCCGCACGCCAAAGGCTGTTCCTAGCACGTGCACAGCTAGCCGCGACGTGTGCACCACAAACGGATGCGCCGAGTCGGAAGCCACTTCAAAGAATGCCTCTCCTACGAGGGCCACGTCGCGTGCCTTTTGACCGTAGGCAGCTGCAACTTCTAAGCGAGACTCAGGAGCAAGCAAAATGCGCGTGCCGTCCACCAGCTGAATTGTTGCCCGCTGACCCCGCTGTGTTGTAAACACCCGCGCTGTCTCGACTTCCGCTTTACCTGTATCCTTGGATGGCCAGAGTTCGGCATAAAGCAGCGCAAGCCCTAAAGCCACTGCTAGTACTGCAAGCACCCGCACACTCCATGGCTGGCGCCGGCGTATCGGCTGTGGCGCTCGGTCGTGCGCTGCGGTAAGCTGCACTTTGACGCGTTGCCAAGCCGCTTCAACCGACACCGGCCTGTGCGCCTGCCCCATGAGTATCCATGTTTCCTTCAGCTCTTCCAGCAGCTGGCGATGTGCAGGGTCTGCATTAGCCCAAGCCTCGACGGCCGCTCGCTCCACTTCTGAGCAATTGCCCGACACGTATCTGGCCAAGAGCTCCCAATCGATTGCTTCGTGCATGAAACCGTTTTCTGCGCAGGCTAAACCCTCTAGGGTCTCTCATCCAGAAGATCCGCAAACCCTTACCCTACCCTGACAGACGGGCGGTCCCAACTCAAAATGAGACGTTCAGCAGCGTTTTTAGGCGTTCACGCAGCTGGCGCAACGCCCGCCCCATCTGCGTTTCGACGGTTTTAATCGAGATGCCTAAAGCTTGGGCAATTTCTGCATATGAAAGGCCGTGATCCCGGGAGAGGGAAAAGATCAGCCGCCGCTGCTGGGGCAGCTCGCTTACCAGGCGCTCGATTAGCCCAGCCAGTTCATTTCCAAGCAGTTGGAGATCTGGATCCAATGACTCGGCAGTCAGTGTCTCGGCTGCTTCTAGGGACGCAGCCATCGGGCGACGTTGGCAGTACTTGACTGCTTCATTACGCACTGCGCCGTACAGGTAGGCAGCTACCGAGGCTTGTGGTACCCACAGGGTACGTCGTTGCCAAAGATTGACAAACACCTTCTGGACGATTTCCTCTGCTTCTGGGAACGCTCCCACAATACGTGCGGCAAAATGCACTAGTGGCGCATAATACAGCCGAAATAGCTGCTCAAAAGCAACGGCGTCGCCTTGGCGAACGCGCGCAGCCAGCTGCTGCTGTTCGAAGGCAGAGAGCCTAGGGGTCATGGTGTTTAAGGCAGTTCGCGGCGGCGCAACGGTTCTTGAGGCAGGGCCATTTGGCGCAGCACCGTCTCGCGTCGGGCCTGGCCTGTTGCTATCGATGGAATCCAAGGCCCCGGCATTTTTAAAGCTTGCATCATTTGGACAAACAGGGTGGTATCCACCTCCAGCTGGGCCTTTGGATAGAGCGAAGCCAAGAGCTGCATTTCGGGCAGCAGGCGGGAAAGTTGGGCCCGCAGCGTATCGGCTACTTCTTCCAGTTCCGTATAGACCAACTTGCGATCGTGCACGTAGAGCACATAGCAGGAATCTATTTGCACGCACAACACCATGGGTTGGTGCAGCAAAGCCTTACGGACGTAAGCCGAGAGCACGTCACGCCCCAGCGGTCCTTGATGGGCAAGGTAAGTAGCATCGGCAGGCGGATGAATCCGACCCGCTGCAATGTCGTCGCGAAGCTGGCGAGCGCGGGCAGCGGATCCGGCATAGATCGTCCAGTAGGTAGCTTCTGCGGTCTTGAGTCGCCGATACCCTAAGTGTTCAAAAGCCTCATGCAGCTGCGCTTCGGTAGGTTCAGTGCGCTCATATGCTTCCAAATGCCGGCGCATTAGATCTCCAAGGTAGGCATTGGCCATAAAGCGCACCGTTTCGAGCACGCGAGGGTCTTGGTCCAGCCCTTCAGCAAAACCCAGCTCAGCCAGCACTTCGTTACGTAGCGCACGACCTACGGAAGCCATGGTCCGGTAGCGCACTTCCCGATAAGGCAACACCGGCAACCAGCGATAGTAGTCGCCGGCAGTAAACGTGCGCGGTACTCCGTTAAGCGTATAGGTCAGCAAAACCGTTTCGGGGGTAAGCTGCTCCTCTACAGCGGAAACCTCTTCGGGAGCTAGGGTCACCTCAGGGGGCGGCATGACCGATGGCTTGAGCGCTTGCTGAACGGCATCCACCAGCAGACGCGCGGCCTTTTCATTGACCTGCACCTGGAGACTTTCCATGAGTTGCCGTATAAAACGATCGGCACCCAAGCGCAGCTGCCGCAAACGCAGGTGTTTTTCAAGTCCACGGCGGCGATACTGAAATTCCGATTCGGTGAGTATCGGGTTAAACAGCCGCTCTTCCACACGTAGAATATGCCACCCGTAGGCTGAGCGTACCGGTGGGGAAAATTGTCCCACCTGCAGTGTTTCGGCTGTTTCGGCTACGGCGTCATCCAGATCGCGATAGCGCACGTATCCTAGGAATCCAGCTAAAGAGTCAAACGCCTCCGTGTGAAAGATTTCATTTGCCAACTGCACAAAGTCTTCTCCGCGCTGCAGGCGTTCGTAAGCTTCTTGAGCCTGTTGGGGATTGCGGAAAAACAGGTGCCGCAGCGCTACGGTTTCTTTGCTGCGGCGATAAGCCTCGCGCAGTTCAATTTCAGTTGGTGCAGGCAGCGAATCGGAAAAATGCTTTTCTACGTAGCGTGCCCCGACAGCCAACCGGATTTGCCGGTCTACAAAGGCTTGAAACTCAGGACGCGCCTCAAAGGCGCGGCGCCGCGCCTCGTCGGCCAGCAGGTACGTATCGAGTATCCAGTCTAAGTGTCGCCAGCGATTGGCCGGCGTATCGTTTCTGCCAGAGCGAATGAGGTATTCGACATAGGATTTGTTAAAACGCCCAACGGTTAGCTCGTGGCCGTTGACACGCGCCAGCACAAGTGTATCGGCCGGCGGCTCAACCGGCTGTGCCGGCAAAGGTGCCGCTATCCCCATCCACCCTAGCGCAATCCCGACCACCAGCTGCCTTACCCGTGGCATACGCTTATTGGATCTTGACCATTCTACCCGTGTGCAACAGATCACCTGCTTGGAGTCGGTACAGATAAAGTCCTGCAGGCCAGTGGGAAGCCTCGACCCATTCAGTATGCCAACCAGCTACGCGATGCTTTTGCACGGCGTAGACCTGTCGGCCCAGCACATCATACACTGCCAGTTCAACATCGGCCGGCCGCCCTAACCAGTAGCGCAGCGCCGTTCCTTCGACAAAGGGGTCTGGTCCAAACCCTTGCACGCGCAACACGTCTTCTGTAGGCTTTTCACCCACCTTAACACTACTGACCACCACCTCTAGCGTGGTTGTATCCTGCGGGCTTTCGAGGCGCAGGGACTTGGTCACTGAAACCTCCCCCACCTGCACTTCCACAACGTAATCCCCTAAAAATCCGCGTACAGACCAGCTACCATCTGGACCGGTTACCCCCGTAGTATCGGTCCACCAGCGCCGAAAGACCAGATCAAGGAACACCTGTCCCGAAGGCTTGAGACTCCAGTCGGCCCGAAACAGCGGCGCATTGTCACGCCAGTGTGCTCCGCTCCAGAAACCCCACATGACGAAGCTCTCCACAGCGGGATGACTAAAGACCATGGTCAAAAAGTCCCGCATAAAGTTGGCTTCGACTTCTTCCGAAACGCCGGTAACGTCGTATTCTGTGATGGCCAAAGGCAATCCAAAAACTGCCATTTCGTCTAGGGCTGCCTTGACCTCACTCATGCTTGGCAGTGGTGCCGAAATATGCCCCTGAATGCCGATCCCTTCGATAGGCGCTCCTTTTGAGATTAGGCGTGCAATGATCCACTTGTAATAGTTGCGCGTAGGCTGCTCGTTGGCGTAGTTGTTGATAATGTTGTACTCGTTGATGTATAGACGGGCGGTCGAGTCTGCTGCCTTGGCCCACCTAAAGACATCCACATAGAAGTCTTCCCCACGCTCATATGAGCCCCAACCGTTAAACACATCGCGCAATGCGGTCAGGTGGGCTGGTTCGTTAAGAACATCCCAGTCCCGCAGTTTGCCCCGAATGTCCCGATGCCCAGCCAACGCCGCAATGTGATTGCGAACGCGATCGTAGATGTACTGTGGATTGTTGCGGTTTTGCTCAATATCACTGGGCATCCATTGCCAGTCAGGCCATAGCAGGTTGTGTCCTCGAATGCTGTAGCCTTTTGCGCGCAGCCAGTTGATGACGTCGATCTTTCGACGATTCGAAATAGGCCATTCCGACTCCCACGCAGGCCACTTCAATTCATTCTCTGGCGTAGCCATGTTGAATGTGCGGCCGTCGCCCGTCAGGTCTTCTAGCTTGGCCCGATAGGTGGGGTTGTATCCCGACCCCACGACCAGGCCAAAGCTGACAGCCGTACCAAATCCAAAAGCGTGACGCGTCATGCGAACGTGCACTTGGGCATTCGGTACGGGCCGTCCTTCAGGATCCCTCACCTGAACCCGCAGTGGCCCCTTACGGTACTGTTCAATACGCTGCTCTGCGGCCGCACGCCAAGCCTGCGCCTGCACTGGCAATGCACAAAACCAAAGGACAAGTAGGATGGCCCCTAATTGCTTAAATCTATGCATCGCCATTTTCGTCTTAGGGTCTAATGGTATAGCTTGTGTATTCAAATCTTCCATGTCCTTGTATAATTTCATTTCCACATTCAATGCCTACAATGTATAGGCTTGAACTAAACCAACCTCGATTTCTAGCATCATTAATAAAATCTCTCAAATTACCACCAATACTTAGCGTCCCAGATCTCCTAATATATGTGACCACCTGCCAACTATATCCTCCAGCGCTCATGGTACCTCTATATACATCCCATGTGGCACCCCATATGGTCACGGTTGTCTGCCAAGAGCCAATGGGCTGCTGATTTTGTCTCCAGGGCCACACCATAATTTCACCATTAGGACCACTGGGATTTGGGGAATTTGCTAACCATATATCCCACGAAAGATTCATAATTTCTGTATAAGTCCCATTATTATAATGGGTACCACTTATCGAAGAGTAAAACGCTTTGTTATCTGAGATCCTGGCAGGTAGCCCAAAAGCTCCCTGTGAGGTCATCCATCCTCCTGGATTTCCAAAATGCCAACCCACAATAAACGTAGGATATCCTTTTACGTAACTAGTATTTCCTGCCCATTTGTAATCAAATTGAATCTTATTATCGTCAGTTAATCTAATCACCTGATACTTATCAGAATTTGTTGCATAATCTCTACCCCATTGGTTATTTAAAACTACTATTCCATTCCAGGTAAAATATTGACCATGGGAGTAGTATTCTATCTTTGAAGCAGTTATTTCTTCTTGTTGAACTTCGACTAAAGCCTCAGGCGAAGTGGAGCAGCCTATTAAAAGGGCGCTTGCGCTTAGAGCATGCCAGAGAAGTTTTTTGCTTTTCATAGTCTGCTCTAGGGTTTGGGGAACGTTAGAACTCTGGGGTGGGAAAGACCACGCTTTCCCACCCCAGAGATTCGCGATTTATCGGATAACCACCATTGAGCGGGTTTCGACGTGGCGACCGGCCTGCACCTGGTAGAAGTACACGCCTGCGGGCAGATTTAGGGCATCGAAGCGCACTTCGTAGGTGCCTGCTGCCTGCACGGCGTCGACCAGCTTTTGCACTTCTTGACCCAGGGCGTTAAAGACGCGCACCACGACACGCTCGGTGCGAGGCAGGTCATACCGGATGCGTGTCGTGCGGGCAAATGGATTCGGGTAGTTGGTATAGACCCGAAATGCCTCTGGCGTGGCTCCTGCCACGGGGCGTACCACGTTGACGGCAAAGCGGTCGCCAATCCAGGTATAGAACCAGTACAGTGGCGACTGCCACGAATTGTCGTCATTGTCTGGTGAATAGGTCAAGATGCCCTCACGGGCTTGACCGCCGACGTCGTTGTCCATAATCACAAGGTCCAGCGGCACGCGCATGCCGTTTCTAGGCACAAAGATGCCTGCGGTCTCAAAGGCGTGGGCATCGAACCGAATCCGAGCCTCAAACGCATAGCCTTTATCCGTAGGCACCCAGGCGTAGTCCTCGGTACCTGCTTGAATTTGCGGACCACCATCCCGGAAGAATACCTGCTTATAGAAGTAGAACTTGTAGTCTGGCTCAGCACCGCTTTGGAAACGGTCGTGCTTTGGCCCGCGCCAGTCGTAGAGCCCGATGTAGAGCTCGGCACCGTCGTAGAGCCATCGGCTTGAGGTCACACCATCCGGCACGGGGAAGTATGCGTCGTCGGTCACATCAAAGGCCACATAGAGCGCTTCGTTATCTACGGCCAAATAGACATCGGCCGAGAGATCCCCTGGGCCGTTGATTTCAAATCCACGGGCTACGTGACCGTAGAAGGCACCGTCGGGCTCGAGATGAATCGGCGTGATGCCTGCCCATTCACTCAAGTCACCGTCGGCCACAAAGTTGGCCGGTGGGCTCATCGAAATGGTTGGCAGGCCTTTGGCGGTGTTGGTCACCGGGCTTGTGAGCACCGTGGGCTCCGACGTATTGCCTGCCTCGTCGGTAGCTGTGATGGCATAGTAATAGGTTACTTCTTGGTCGTTAATGGGATAGAAGAGCTTGTGCGTGTAAATCTGGGTATTTTCTGGAATATTGTGCGCTACGACCATGACGCCCGGCTGATTGACCGAGTCGATGGGGGCTTCGCTAAAGTAAATGGTGTAGGTCTCTCGGCTTTCTCCTGGCACGTCTTGCCAGCTAATCAGGTTTTCATAAGGTGCCAAAGCCAGCACTTCGAAGCCCGTCACTGCAGCCGGGGGTTCAAAGTCAGTTTGCCGCTCGCCATAGCTAGAAAGGCGATCAAAGAGGATCCGTCCACTTGAAGTGGCCCCCTGGGCAATCTGAATCTGCACCTGCCAGCCGCCAATCTTGTCCAAATTGAGTGTTTCGTCGCCTTTATAGCTTATCCAGCTTGGAATGGCAAACCCGCTCAACGGAACCAGTAGCCGACGCCACACGCCTGTTGTGTCGCCCAGTACGGTGGCAATCCCGCTATAGTGCCACTCTTCTTTTTGGCCTGTGCTGTAGTCGAAAAGCTTAATGTTCAATCGAACGGCCGATGGATCGCTGGCGGGCTCAAGCACTTTATAGAACAAGCTCAGGTGCGTGCGTGCTGTCATGTCGGGGAAAAACTGCCCTGCCGGCAACTCATACTGCACATCGACACTGTCACCCCAGCTCAGGTCTCCTACCAAATTATAAGCCAACTCAATAGCACCTGTGCCTTGGATGGTATCGGTGCTCGCTGTCAGGGTGTAGCTCCCTGCATTGCTGTTTTTCCAGTGACTTAGTGCACTGGTGTTGTCGAAGTCGCCTAAGAGCTCATAGCGCACGCCGGAGACCCAAAGTTCATCAAACGCAATGGTGCCAAAAATGGTACTGTCTCGCTGAGCACCAGCTTGCGGACCAGTAAATTCAATCGTAAGCGCTGCAATTTTATCGAGATCCAGTTTGCCATTCCCTAGCAATCCACTCCAGCAGCCTGATTGCTGCAGCGGATTGCCTCCAGCCTGGCATCCTGGCCGCGAAAATCCACCCGCGGGAACAGTAGATCCCGGAAGACCCAGATCGGTTAGCGGTACCGTCCATACTTTCCACTGACCGGAGGCATCGTCGTAGACATCCCGGGACTCGGTATACCAGTCTTCTGTTTCTGAGCTGGGCGAGGTACCTACGCCAAGGCTGGCGTCGTGCAGCTTAATGCGGATGGTGGCATCCGGATGATTGGCAGGCACGAGCGTCTTATAGCGCAGGTGAATATGGGTGAAATCTGAAATGTCCCAAAGGGAAGCTGCTGCAAAAAACGAGTCGGGCTGTGGAGCACTGGGGCTACTTACCTCAGGGTCTGGACGGATATAAAGTAGTCCGTTGGAGCCGCCCCAGGACTGGTCGGTGAAGAGGGACCAGTCAACCCAAAGCGCTTTCCCTAAAGCGCCATCTTCATACTCTGAAAACACAAAATATTCTCGGCCTTCCGGATAGGTGATCGTATCCGGGGATCCATACCGTACGGGAGCTCCATAAGAGCTCCACAGGTTGAGGAAATCATCCAGTGAGTTAAACGTAAAAATGTGCGGTACCGGGGGAATAGGCTGTGCGGGAGCGCGAACGGCCCAGCTTAGGGCCAGCATGACTCCCAGCCATGTACCGGTGGTAGCGAGGCGCTTCATAGGACCTCCTCTGGTTTTAGGTTTTAGGGTTGTTGGTTTTTTCTTGGCTCAGAAATACAGGCGAAGGTCCAGCATAGTCACATTGCCAAGCAGCGCAAAAGGGATATAGCCGATGTCGGCTCCAAAGCGCACAGCACCTAAGCGCATATCCAAACCGCCGCCCAGCGTCCAATGCGCATAAGCATTTTTGAGGGGTAAGTCTTTATAGCCTGCGCGCAGGTCGAGATTCACATTGCCCAGCAAAAAGCGCAGTTCAGCACCAAAGTCGGCGTTTAGGTTATTGTCGGTGGGTTGGTGAGCGTCGGCGTAGAGCGACATGTGCACCTGGTCGGCGCGGAACATGGGCCAGGCTACGCCAAACTTGAACGACAGGGGCAAGTCCCAGCTTGACGTCTCCAGTTGCGCAGGAAGCGCGTTATTGCTGCCGCTATGGGTGGGGTCGATGTCGACAAACACGCGGGTGTTTACGCCGCGCATTTGCATCTCACTCCCAAAGTTCATGATCGAGGCGGCCAGGCGCAGCCCGTTCAGGTATTGGGTTTCTAGAATGAATCCAATATCGAGGGCAATAGCATGCGCACTCATATCGTAGATTTGTTGCCGAACGTATTTAACCGTGCCCCCGATGTAGAATGTATTGGTCAGCGGCTGGGCATAGCTCAACCCTACGACCAGGTCTGTGGCCCCGAACGTTTCGCCTGTGCCTTGGGGAAGGTCGACCGTGCGCACTTCCATGCGGCCGTAGTCAACCTGTCCCAGGGACAATCCCACAGCTCCGGCAGCAAAAGCCGGCACCACAACGCCCACGGCATTGTAGTTGATGTCCGCTAGCCAACGGGTGTGGGTAAAAAAAACGCTTCCGCGGTTTTCATCGTCGAGGCGCGCTGCCCCCGCGGGATTCCAGAAGAGCGCGTCCCCACCTGTAGCTACTGCTGTATAGGCATGGCCTAAAGCGCTCCCTCTGGCACCAGTACCTAACACCAGAAACGGCGCAGCGGTTGTCCCTACCCGGCTCTGCGCCTTTGCCTGAAAGTGCTGCCCCACCCCGCTTATCAGCAGGCTTAGCAGCAGGCACATCCTAAGATGTTGTAGCCTACGCATGCGTCTTTTCACTTAACAATCGCAAACTTGCCGACTTTTTCGCCAATCCCTGGGGCCTCAACGTGATAGATGTAGACACCGTAAGCGACTTCCTGCCCATCTTCAGTAAGGAGGTCCCACCAGGCTGCCCCATCTCCATTTACCCCTTGATGTTCTAGCTTACGCACCAGCTCACCCCGCATATTGAAGATGCGGATGGTGCAGCGCTCGGGAAGGTGGATAAACTGGATGCGACGCGGCCCTCGGCCTTGAACCTGCGTGCGCGGTTCCCACTCGGCTGCTGCAATGTACGGGTTGGGCACAACGGCAATTTTTTCCAGCTCCTTACGGGCCAGGTCGGTATCCACATATCCCGGCCGCATGGTGAACTGGAAGTAGTCGTTTCGGGAAAAAGGCCGGAAGGTCGAGATGCGGATCCGGTTACCTGGGGATGGCGCAATGCTTTCGCCAGCTACCGAGAACGTGAGCACATAACGGAAACGATGCACGCCGGCACGCAAGTCGGCTACGACTAGGGCATCTCCTGGGAGATCGACCTGGCCATTGCTGTTTAAGTCACGTACCAGGAGGTCGCAGCTCTGGCCTGTAGACAGATTACGGCACCAGAAGGGGATATAAGCGCCGCGTAGATGTCCTGGATAAGGCCGGGTAGGCGTGCGATAAAGCGAATCGGCATACCAGATTTCGTACTCGTAGTAGGCAGGGGCCGAAAAGTTGCTTCCCTGATCCTCTTCGATCGAGACCACCCAGTTGGTCTGGTAGCCGGCAAGCTGGCGCGGATTCCGCCGAAAGACGGTTTGTCCTGTTTCGGGATCTTGCCCGACCCACCCCGTCTGGTTCCAGTTGACGGCCCGGGCATCGTTGTAAATGGTAATCACAAAACCATCCGCTGCTACCGTGGTTTGGGGCGATTCGATCAGGGGCGTGCGTGGGATCAGCACCTCGTTGGTAGTGGCATTGTACAGTGCAAAGTGGGTTGTGCGGTAAACGTCGCCGAAACCTTCGGTCGTATCGGCGAACGTTAGCCGGTAAACCACATCGGGACGAATCGCCTCGCTGTTGACCACGGTGACCTCAATCCGACCTGTGCCTATGCCTTCGGTAGGCCGGCTGAGGTCTTCGTTTGTAGCGGCAGGCACGTAGCCAGCCGCGCGGGCACGTGGGGTTACAATGGCGACATTAGGCGAATGCCCGCGAATATTACCTGCCTGGTCTACATTGACACTAAAAACGTTCTCCTGGGGATCGATGGGTTCTGGGTTAGGATTCAGCTCATCGGGTTCAGGACGAAAGCCGTGATCATAAGCCACCAGGGCATAGTAATAGGTTTTGCCGTTAACCACATCCCGATCGATATAGCTAAACTGGAGTCCTGTATTGCTCCCTAGATCGTAAAACGCTGTGTTTTCCAACACAGGGACGGTGCCCGAATACTCGTTGATGAGATCCCACTGGGCAATGGGCTTATAGAAGGTGGGGACCCCATAGACATTGGTAATGACGCGGGCGTCCGAAAAGAGGGGGTCAGTGGCCTTGTAGAGTTTGAAACCCTCGAAATCGAATTGCTGTGTAAACCGGTCAAAGCTGCGCAATGCCAAGGTATCCCATGAGAGCACTACGTAGCCGTCGCCCGCTTCAGCCTTGAGCGTAGGCATCATCGGCGGCTGGGCAAACCGGTAATCGGCATCGTAGATCCGCTGGACGGTCTGGCGGTTTTTGAAGAAGTCCTGCTCGTCGACGCCAAAGATCCAGCCCAGGGAGAAAAAGTCGGTTTCATTGGAGCCCAGTTCGACGGGACCAGAGCTAAAGTTGAGGAAAGGCTCTACGTTGGCCACAAACTGGCGTGGCTCTTGCCCTAGTCGAAACTGGCTCTGGCGAATACGCGCCCACATCCACGAGTCATCCCGCAGGTTATCGCCTGCTTCGTAGAAAGGACGGGTACCCAAGTGGAAGCCGGTTAGCCCAATTTGGTCACTTTCGTCAACGTCCAGCTCGTCAAAGTTAGGCTCACCGATGGAGGGCTGGCCGTCACATTCGCCTTCGTCGGGTCCTGGATAGCCGATATCATAGGGACCCAGTCCATCGCGGCCCACGTCGTCGTTCAGCAGCTCCCCTTCGTCACACACGCCGTTTCTGTTGGCATCGTCAAAGCCTACCCAGTCTAGGTCCTCATCACCGGTCCACCAACGACCGGCTAAGTAGGCGCGACGGTTTTCGAGCGGTCCGTAGTGCCGTTCAAACAGGGTTATGTTGTAGTTTGCCTGGACGTAGGCCCGGATGTTGTCGCGTCCTTCAATCAGAAAGCCTGGTCCCCCAAAACGCTGCTCGTCGACAATTCCATCTTCGTCGTTATCCAGACCATCATGATCGTTCGCTGGGCTTTCGAGGAAGGCAAAACCGGTATAGCCTAGTTTGTAGGTACCACCGGTCATGTGCTGGCCAATGCCGTCGTGATCCCAACCGTAGGCTACGTCGAGCTGTGGGTTAAAGGCAGCGCTTTCGTCGGTTTCCTCGTTGCCCATGCCATAGTCGACAAACTGGGCAAAGTAAAGCCCTGTCTGGGGCTGACCTGGCACATCGGCGAGCACCTCACCGAAGTTGGTCTTTCCGAGATTGGTGATGCGGTAAATCATGAACATGACGTCCTCGGCGAGGATGTTGGCCCACTGTAACAGCCGCACGTTGACCTGCAGTCCGAGGCCGCCTTTGGTGGAGTCGTTCGGGTCTGGGTAATAGATACCGTATTGGCTATTGGGGCGACGCGTGCGTGGATCGATGAGGTACTCAGCATCCGACAGGTCATCCATCACATAGAAGCTCTCTTGGTCGGCATTGAAAACGCCTTTGCCAAACATGCCATTCCAGCGTCCTGGCCATCCCGGGTCATCTGCGATATGGAGTTTGTCGGGCCAAAAGGGTGGCCAAGAGCTGGGGTCGTCGCTGATCGCTGGCACGGGTTGGCGTTGGTTCGTGACGGGATCTCGCCGGAAGGGATTGTGGAAGCCCGGTAGCGGCAGCCAGCCCCAGACACGGCCATCGGCCGGGTTGACCTTGGTTCCGGCCTCGCGATAGCGAATGCTGACCGGGTTAAGCAGCGTGTCACGCGTGCCCGGTGGCCAGAAGTTGTACGGGGGTTGACTCCACTTAGCCCGCTCGCCACGTACTAAGCCCACAACCACAACAGCAATCCCGTCGATATGACGCCCACCAATCGTTTTAGGCCAAATGCCCCAAGGCATATCGTTCCAGCGGGCCATTTCGCCATGGTTGCGGTAGTTCGTCTCGATCAGGTTGCCATTCATAATCCCCCGAGCTACCGCATCTTCTCGGCCCCGGTACTCCGGCGGGATCGTACTCCCTTCCTGGGCTTGGACCCGAACCACCAAAAGCAATCCGGCCAGCATCCAGCTGGCAGTCTGCCCCAATCTTCTAAGGAAAAACTTCAGTTGCATACGACTGCAAAACGTGCCTTGCGCTGTCAGAAATCGTAACGAAGACCGAAGTAGACCCGTCGCGGCGCCGAAAACCAGCTCTGGCGGAAGAAATACTCATCGAGGCTATTTACTCCCCCAGGCCGCGTGCCCGTACGCTCGTACTGTGCTTTGGTCACGGACTCGTCGCCGCGCCCGGTATCCTCATAGACGCCATAGTGGATCATAGCGTCAAAGAGGTTATCCACCTGTAGAACCAGACTCAGCCGGTTCTCAAAAACCGGCGGTCGCAGGTACATGCGCAGATCGGTTGTAAAGCCGCTGGGCCGATCGGCGTTGTTTTTGATATAAGAGCGAATAAAGCGGCGGACGGTGGTGTAGGGCGTTCCCGTTTGGTAGCGACTAAAGACCGTTAGCGATAAGGCCGGGCTTGGACTTAGCGTGATGCTGGCATTGAGCACGTGCCGCCGATCCCAATCCAGTCGCACCAGCGACAAAATGGGTTCCTCACCACTCTGGAAGCGTTGGAAAGCTTCGTCGGGGTTGGACGAAGTCCCTTTGGCAAACTGAAGCGTATAGTCAATGTCCCACGTAACCGGTCCACCAGGACGCTGGTACAGGGAAAACGTAAAGCCGCGCGACACGCCCACATCCCGGTTGATGTAGCGCACAAAGTTGGCTGTAGTGCGCAAATCGCGCTGGATCTCGACCCCTGTTAGGTTACGGATGTCTTTGGAAAAGAGCGTCAGCTCCACGCCCAAATCCTCAGTCAGCCCTTGCTGCAACCCCACCTCAAAATGGAGTGTGCGCTCAGGATTCAGCGCTGGATTACCAAAATAGGTGCTGTTATCCTGTGGGTTGACCTCGTACTCAGGATTGGTGTAGAGAATGCTTAGCTGGGGAATCTGGAAAAACAATCCAGCCGAAAAACGGATCACCCCGGTTGCCGAAATGGGAAAGGCAATGCCCAGACGCGGGCTAATCTGATAGCGCACTGGCGCCTTTTTGCGGTTGTAGAGCGAATCCCCTGTAGACTGACCATTTTCGTCGATGACCGGGATATAGCGCTGGTTCGCCTGCGTCCAGTCCAGGGGAATCTCATAGTCGGGGTCGAAATAGTCGAAACGAATACCTGCATTGACGATCAGGTTCTTAAACTCCATCTTATCCTGGACGTAAGCTGCCAGCTCTAAGGGCCGCGTTTTAAGTGTATCCCGGCCATACGGGTCTGGTGAAGGCATCGGCAGCCAACCCGTACGCGAGCTTACTTCAATCCCGTAACTCCCGTTATGAATGATGTGCTGACGTACCGATATGCCCATTTTGACCTGATGTACACGGTTAAGCTGATTGGTGTAATCAGCCAGAAACGTGTGCGTCACCGTCAGGTCACTGGCATTAAACAGGTCGTTGCCTCCTACATCAAAGGCATTGCCCCCTTCGAGTGAGCTCAGGCGCGAAGACACGTAGCGCCGATCCAGAATACCTGTTTCTTTAAAGTCTTTGGGAATGTCGTAGAGGCGAGAGCCCCCAGCGTCACGCAAGTAGCTGTAGTTCAGATTGGCAAACGAGCGCGCATTAGGCGTCAGGCGCAGGCTAAAAAGATGAAGTTGACTGGTATTAAACCAGCGGTTGACGCCATCAGGCACGTATTTTTGCTGATGGGGAATGTTGCGCCCTGTGGCATCCTGCCATAACAGGTTGTATTCAAAACGCACACCTGGCCGGATCTCATAGGTCAAGGCCCCATTGACCGAATAGCGTTGCATGTACGAGGGCACAAAGCGCTGGTCTCCGCTCGAGACGATGATCCACGTTTCCGGATTGCCCGAACTCAGGTTTTGCGAAGAGTCTGAAGGCATAAACAGCCGCCGACCGATCACATGGCTCTCGCTGTAAAGATAGCGGCCCGTTACACGCACGCCCAGTTTATCCCGGAAAAGCGGTCCCCCTAAGGAAAGCTGCAGATCTTCCTGACCTGGAAAGCCTGCAGCTTTCGAGTACGGTACCATCTCCGACGTAAAGTCGTCGTAACGCAACCGATCGCCTGGAGGTGCTAAACGCTTGACATATTCTAGCTTGCGATTGCTGGCAATCCCCCCTATCTCCGCCGAAAACGAACCTGTCCAGCGCCTCGGAACCCCTTTCGTTACAATATTCACCACGCCCGACATGGCCTGACCATACTCCGCATTAAAGACCCCACTAATGACCTCCAGCGCTGAGACCATGTTTTTCTCCACCTCTAAGGCAGCACTGTTTGTATATGGGTTGTTGATCGGCACACCGTTAATCAAATAAGCCACCTCACCAAGACGGCCGCCGCGAAAGTGTCCGTCAACCACACCAGCCTGCTGGTTGATCACCTGACCAATATTGGTGACCGGTAGCGCCTGCAGCTCCTCTTCCCCCACAAACGCTGTGGTTGTCGTCCGGTCCATTTGCACAATAGGCCGTTCGGCTACCACCACCACTTCTTGGCCCTGAATGACTGTTTCTTGCATCCGCACATCGATTGTGGTGGTTTTGTCTACCTCCACCCGGACGTTTTGGACACGCACGTCGGCATAGCCCACAAACTTGAAAACCAGCGTATAGCTGCCAGGCTTAACGTTAATAATGACGTAGTAACCATCGGCTCCCGTTGTGGTCCCCTGCATCGTCTCCTCGATGTAGACCTGCACCCCTGGCAGCGGCTCGCCAGTAGCCGCATCGGTCACATAGCCTGCAATCTTACCCGTTGTGCCTGCTGTTGCCGCCAGGCACACCCAGCACCCCCATAACACAAACCCCACCATCTGCATAAAACCCTTCATGACCAAACTTTCCGGTTGGATTATCGCCGAAATCGCTTTCGAAAACCCCAATTTCACCCCCCAAAACCAATCGCCTACTTAACTAATGAATCGATTCAAAATTCATTTGGTACTCTAAGATAAAACAGTCCCCAGGATGTGTCAATCCCTTGAATTGTCTCTACTTTCACTTTCATCTTACCCCTATAGCAGGGCTTTTATGGAACCGCTTCCTAATTAAAAACTTACGAAGGAGATTTACCGCTTCATTTTTTATATAAAAGGCCACTATGCCTCGGTGCTATCGGCTTTAGGCCGTTTAGATCGTGTGGGCATGCAGCCTAGCGAAGCGGCCGGGTCGAGGCGCGCTCGATAAGCTTAGCTTCAAGCACGATATGCCGCGGCGAACGCGTCTCGTTTTTTTCTTTGGCTTCGATCAGCTCCAAAAGCAACTCAGCAGCCTTTGCGCCCATTTCCCGCTTGGGGACATGCACGCTGGTGAGCGGAATGGTGAGATAGGCCGCCATCGGGATGTCGTCAAAGCCAATGACCGATACCTCGTCGGGCACCCGAATCCCCAGTTCAGCTAGTGCCCGCAAGACACCCATGGCCACGAGATCGTTAAAACAGGTTACCCCTGTGGGCATATTGTTGCGGTGCGTGCGAAAGTACTCTAAGGCCGCTTCATAACCATCCCGAAGATGGGCACCGGCCGGAATAATTACCTCATCGGTAAAACGTAGATGGGACTGGCTAAAGGCCTTCTCTACGCCCAAAATGCGGTCTCGTGTATGCTGCGTATAGGGCGGACCAGCAAAGTGTACAATGCGCTCATGCCCACGCTCAATGAGGTAATAAACTGCCATCTGCGCTGCCTTAACGTTATCGACACTTACCACGTTAACCGGCAGCCCTTGCACGGCTTCTAAAAGCACAAACGGATACTCAGCCCGCCGCAACATGAACAAATGGGACAGATCCGCCCGCGCATCCAGCACAGGAGCGATCACCGCACCCTGCACATAGCGATTCTGAAACGCCTTGAGCAGCTCCCCTTCTTTTTCGTAACTCCCTTCTGAAGTGCACACCAAAGAGAGGTATCCCCGTGTAGCCAAATACTCCTGCGCCCCAATGACCACTTCCGAATAAAACGGATTGTCCATTTCTTTCACAACCAGCCCAATCGCAGGTTCAAACACCTTCCCATTGCCTTGCATTGCCCCCAGCGCCCGCGCCGAGGGCGAAGGCTGATAGCCCAGTTCTTCAATGGCGGCCAATACCCGCCGACGCGTATGCTCCCGCACCGAAGGGCGGTTGTTCAACACTGCGGAAACCGTGCCTACAGAAACGCCCGCTTTGCGGGCAACATCAGCAATCGTGACGCGCTTTTTCATGAAAGCAAACGACCCTAGTCTCAGCAAACCAAACAGGCTTGAATTTATGAAATGCAATGAAGCCTTTCAATTGCCATTTTTGACTTTTGCAGGACGCAGTCCCTACCCTTATTGAAACCTCGGCCTGGGAAACTGCACCAGGCTTTCATGCCCTGCATGGTCAACCGACTGAATGCCAAAAAAGTAATCATCTTTGGATAGTCCTTTGAAGGTATAACTGGTTTCGGTTGCAGGCACAAACCATTTATGTTGCCACTGAGGAGCGGTGGTCTCGCGCACCAGCACGTAGTAGCCGGCCAGCCGCTCGCGTCCGGCTTTGGGGGGTTCCCACAGCAGC
This sequence comes from Rhodothermus bifroesti, assembly GCF_017908595.1. Taxonomy (NCBI): domain Bacteria; kingdom Pseudomonadati; phylum Rhodothermota; class Rhodothermia; order Rhodothermales; family Rhodothermaceae; genus Rhodothermus; species Rhodothermus bifroesti. The sequence goes on along the minus strand of NZ_JAGKTL010000005.1, from coordinate 264,570 downwards.
TGGGTGTCTACCGAAAGCTCACGGGCATCGATATAGGCGGCCGTAGGTGGAGGTGGTGCCAGGGCCAAGTTGGCCAACGCAGCCGTCATCAGCCGCGTCACGCGGGCTACATAATCAAAGTCTACGCGGTCGGGCACGTCGCCATACGCAATGCCATTTTCGACACGTACATCTTGATGCTGGCGCGTGTAAGCTTCGTGGGGTTCGGTTAGACGTACAGCAGCAAAGCCACGTTCATTAAACGGAATATGATCCCCGCCGCGTAAAAAGCGGTCACGCCGGAAAATCATTTTGACCTGCAGCTCGGGTACATAACACATCCCTATTTCCTGCAAATAACGGGCAAGCTGCCGCGAAGGGCTATCGTTTTCGCCCCCGATGGCCTGTCGAAGCCGGGCGGCTTCGGGCGTTTCGGCAGAAGGTACGCCTTCAGAGAAAACGCGTACTGTGCGGTTGTCACGCACGCCATTGTCGCCTTCGGTATTGCCCACAATGTCGAGCGTAAACATCCCTGCTACGTTCCATCCCAACGAGTCGGCCTGGGCGGCCAAGTGGCGCGCTCCGATCAGCCCTTGCTCTTCAGCCGCCATGGCGACAAACAGAAGGGTGGCTGGGAAACGCTCGCTGGCCAGTACGCGGGCCATTTCCATTACGGCTGCCGTCCCACTGGCATCGTCAGAAGCTCCAGGGGCATACGACAGCGAATCCATCACATGGCTGCTCCGGCTGTCGTAATGCCCGCTGACGATAAAGATTCGGTCGTCTTGCGGATCGGTGCCTGGCAGCCGCGCGATGACGTTCGCGATCTCAACCCGGCGGTCAACGCGCCGACCGTCGGGGCCATACCAAAAGCTGTCCAAAAACACTTCCATGCGTCCACCACCGGCAGCTGCGTAGCGCTCGAGCGTACGCTTGATCCAGCGTCGCGCAGCACCAATGCCAAACGTATCGTTATCTGCTGGAGAAAGCGTGTGCCGCGTGCCAAAAGCAACCAGCTGGCGAATGTTGGCTTCAATCGTGTCTACCGAAACGCGCTTCAGCAGCTGCTGAATGCGGGGGTCAGGATGCAGGGCAACCGGCTGCGCTAGCCCCTGCAGGCTGAGCATGCTTAACCCGAAAAGCGCTCCAAGCAAAGACCGCATGGCTTTTTAGCAGGTTGGCTATTGTGCACTCTGGGGGAAGTTAGGTGCCTGCCTATAGAAATGCCAGGTCCCAGCTCAAAAGTGCACTTCTTCTACGCGGACTTTGCGCAACCCTAGCTCGGCTAGCGAGCGGCCATCTCGAAACGGAATCCAAAACAGCCCAGAAAGGTCGCCGGTGCGCATTGCTCCTGGGGCCAAGGTATCGCTTACGGCCTCAACGTGCTCGCTGCCGTCTGCTGCGCGAAAAACCACCTCAAAACGATAGGCGATCGGCTTTTGGCGTTGATTATGCACCCGAAGAACCACACCGTTGTGCACGCCATCGGCTTCGGGATAGAAAATATACGTGACCTCCAAGCCCTGATGGTGCAGCAAAGGTTGCCAGACCGCCGTCCACCAAGGGGCTTGCTGCGCCCAGGCTGGGCTAAGTTCCAGGAAAAGTCCCCATAGCCCAACGGCCCACCAAGCGCGTATCGTCACCCCTCCATAACGCGTACACGTTTTAGGAGCCCTTAGCCTGCTGTAAGATCAACTGTCCCAAACACTCAACCGTTCGTGACGCTCCGGCCACAAAACGACCATTGATGAGCACGGTCGGCACGCCACGCACGCCAATCATGCCGGCCTGCTGTCGCTGTTGCAAAGCGTAGTCGCTGAGCGCTTTATCCTGAAGCTGACGGGTCAGTTGCTCTGGATTCATGCCAATCTCGCGGGCAATCGCTTGCAGCTCTTCAAGCGTGAGCCCTCCCTGGCGCTGGCGGGCAAACTGAGCCTCCAGCATGGCTTCGTATTTCCCTTCACGGGCAGCTGCATAGAGCGCTACCACCTGTGGGATGGAAAAATCCCAAAGCGGAATCGGCTTAAACACAAAGTAGGCCTGCAGCCCGTAACGTGCCACCAGCTCGCTCATGACGGGATGCAATTGCTTGCAGTGCGGGCAGTTGGGGTCTAGGTATTCAATAACCACAACCGGTGCTTCGGGATTGCCTACGGTAGGATCGTTTTTTGAAATCAGATCACGGTAGAAGCGGACCGGTGGCCGTTCGGTATCGAACGCGCAGGTTTGTGCTGTTTCCTGTGCTTCGGCCACGGTTGCCGTAGCCGTTTCGGAGCGCCCCCAATAGACGTCAGCGCCCATGAAAAGCAGCACAATGCCCGCCAACACCCCTAGCGCCCAGCGTTCGGTGCGCAGCGTTCCGGTACGTTCCATAAGCTTTAGCCTCTGGCTAAACAGTTCATAAGCTTGCAGGCCAGCCATTGCAAGCACAAGTGCGGCCGAAACCAAACACAACGCGCAAAACGTGGCCAGCACAAAGGTTTGGTAATAGAGTAGGTACAAGGTATAAAGCAATCCCCAAAGCAGCAACCCACTGCGCAGCAATTTGGGCACCAGGCGCCGGTGTGCAGGAAGCCCTAAGGCCAGTGCGCTTAGCAGGGCAATGGCGGCATAGAAAAGTCCCCCCCAAATCGTGTTCGAAACGCCCAGGAACGTGCCTGCCGCGCTTTGCACAACGGCAGCGCAGTCAAATGCTTTCTCTAACGGCGCTAGCGAAGCCACACCAAAGCACCCTTCGGCAAACTGGCGCTGCTGCTGCACCCATAGGTGCGTTACGTCAAGCAGTCCCAAAAGCGCCAAGACGAACATCAAGCGATTTATCCAAGGCCGCCGTGCTTGCAGGCGGCTGCGCCAATCTAAAGGGGTAAGACGGGCCATGCTATATGCCGATTAAAAAGCTGGTACGTAGGTAGTGAATGCAGAAAAATACACTGGAGTTTCGCTACTTCGCTTCGACTTTTGCCCAAAGGTGGATGTATTTTTAAAATAGCCCTGCGCAAAACTTCTAAGGTTATGGCGCGTCGCAACGAGGTAGATGCCACACAACTCTTTCGGCTACGCTATCCTCGTTCACTTTGGGCTTGGACGCAGGAGCTCGACTGGCGCATTACCGGACGTTGGATGTTCTATGCGGTGCTCATTGGCGTGCTGGTAGCTTTTTGGGCTCTGCTATTCAGTCATCTGGTATCTCTACTCACCAAGCAGATCCTGGTCGATGGGGCAGGCTACGCGCTTCCACTCCCTAGGGGCGAAGGGGGAAGCGAGCTTTTTGACTTAAAGCGCGCGATGCACCCAACGCGACGTTGGCTCCTTTTACTGGCACCAACGCTCGGCGGGTTACTGGTGGGATGGATCATCCACATGTTTGCCTCTGAAGCAGAGACGCGCGGCACCGACAGCGTGATCCGGGCTTTTCATCACGAGCACGGGGTAGTACGCCCGCGGCTGGCGCTTGTGCAGACGATTGGCTCTGCTTTAACGATCGGCACGGGGGGCAGCAGCGGTCGTGAAGGACCAATTACGCAGATTGGCGCAGCACTTAGCACCTGGCTAGCGCAGCGATTCCAAGCTGTGATGGGCTCAAGCTACGGCTGGCTGCAGCAGGCTATCTTGGGCAACCTGCCGCTTTCCCTTATGGCGCTGCTGGCCCTGCTGAAAATGCTAGCCACCGCATTCACCGTTGGCTCTGGTCAGCTGGGAGGAACTTTTGCACCTTCGCTGGTGATAGGGGGTATGCTAGCTTTTAAAACCCGCTATCCCGCCTTGCCCGCCCTAGATGCCCAGGGCGCCATTGTCGGATTTCTACGGCCACACCAGCTGATCAGCGAGTATCACCGGGCGCTTTTGCGCTCCTCTACTGCTTCCAGCAGCCATGACGTCTCATGAACTAGCACGGTACATCGATCACACGGCACTAAAGCCGGAAACCACGGAGGACCAAATTCGCGGCTTGTGCGCCGAGGCCCAGCGCTACGGGTTTGCGGCTGTTTGCATCAACCCCTGCTACGTACCGCTAGCTGCCTCGCTGCTCGAGGGCTCTGGCGTAGCCGTATGTACCGTTATCGGCTTCCCCTTGGGAGCCAACCAAACGATCACCAAAGTAGCCGAAGCCGTGCAGGCTCTCCGGGACGGCGCCCGGGAACTCGATATGGTGCTAAACATCGGCTGGCTTAAAAGCGGCCAGCTCGAAGCCGTGCGCGACGACATCCGCGCGGTAGTTGACGTAGCGCACAGCGCCCAACCTCGGGCACGGGTTAAGGTCATCTTGGAGACGGCTTTGCTGACCGAAGCCGAGAAGATCACTGCCTGCCAGCTGGCCCTTGAAGCAGGCGCCGACTTTGTCAAAACATCCACGGGCTTTCTCGGCGGGGGTGCTACGGTCGAAGACGTAGCGCTTTTGCGCCGCGTGGTTGGAGACCGCATGGGCGTTAAGGCTTCAGGGGGCATTCGCACGCGTGCCCAGGCCGAAGCGTTGCTTGCTGCTGGGGCTACCCGTCTGGGGACAAGCAGTGGTGTGGCCCTGCTCTCCGATGCTGCCGCAGAGGCTGCCTATTAGACAGATCGCATGCCTAAGCTCACAGCAGCAGACTACGAAGCCGCGCGCGCATTGCTTCGGCGCTACTGGCGGCATGCGGACTTTCGCCCGGGCCAATGGGAAGCCATTCGCGCTGTGCTGACAGGCCAAGACGTGCTGGCCATTTTTCCAACCGGCGGTGGCAAGTCGGTTTGCTACCAGCTTCCAGCGTTGCTCTTAGAGGGGCTGACTTTGGTGGTTTCGCCCCTGATTGCACTTATGGAAGATCAAGTAGCCCGCTTGCGCGCCCGGGGTATCCCGGCAGCGTTTGTGCACAGTGCCCTTGCACCTTCTGCCACCGAGCAGCACTGGATCAATGCAGCGCATGGGGCCTACCGGCTGCTTTACCTTACGCCCGAGCAGCTCACCACACATCGCTTTGCCGCCTTGAGCCCGCGCCTTCGCATCAGCCTGCTTGCGGTCGACGAGGCGCACTGCGTGAGCGACTGGGGACCCGCCTTTCGTCCAGCTTACCTGGAGCTGTCCCAAGTGCGGGCGCAGCTAGGTCATCCGCCCATGCTGGCCTTAACGGCGACCGCCACCCCCTCGGTGCGGGTCGACATCGTGCAAAAGCTCGGTCTACGCACGCCTTGTGTAATCGCAGTGGGGTTTGACCGTCCTAATCTCGTCTGGTCTGTTTTTGAAACATCTCACAAAGCCGAACGCGTCGAGGCCGTAGTGCGCACCATTGCCGGAGCAGGCATCCTCTATTGCGCTACGCGTCGCAGTGCCGAGCGCTGGGCGCAGCAACTTGCACGCTGGCGCATCCCGGCAGTCTGCTACCACAGCGGCTTGACGATGGCCGAGCGCCGCACAGCTCACCAAGCTTGGCTTGAAGACCGCGCACGCGTGATGGTTGCTACCCGTGCTTTTGGCCTAGGTGTCGACCGCGCCGACGCGCGCTTTGTCGTGCACACCGCACTGCCCCCTTCCCTGGAAGTCTACTACCAAGAAGCCGGACGTGCTGGGCGTGATGGCCACAAGGCCCATGCGGTTTTGCTCTTCGAGGCAGCCGACATTGCGCTTGCACAAGCGCTGCTTCAGCAAACCTACCCTTCTACTGAAACCGTCAGCCGCATCTACGAAGTGGCCTGCAGCCTGGCTCAAGTGGCTATCGGCAGTCGACCCCAGCATCCCATTGCCCTCGACATCGCTCGTATCGCCCAGCTGGTCGGTACTTCACCCTCTGCAGTGCGCCGTGCGCTAGAGCTCCTGATGCGCCAAGGCCTATGGGAACCGGTAGCGTTGCGCGCGCAAGACGTGCTCCTGCGTTTCTGCGCCCCAGCCGCTACGCTACGCCGCTTTGCCCACCAGAACCCCAACGCACGCCTGGGCCATTTTGTCGAAACGCTCCTTCGAAGCATTCCGGCCGAGGCGTTTCACACCTGGTGGCCTGTGAGCTTACGTTACCTAGAACGCCAAACCGGCCTACCCCGCGAACGGCTGTTGCGTGGACTGGACTTTTTGCGCGAGCGTGCTTTGCTTGGCTGGCTTTCTGCTGCCCAAGGCCAACTTGTCCGCTTCAAAGAAGCACGCGCGGCACGCCTCACCTTCGACGACCGCCTGCTGCGGCAAGCCCAGCAGCAAGCCGAAACCCAACTCGAGGATATGATCCGCTATGCACGCACGCCTGGATGCCGACGCCACTTTCTACGCACTTACTTCGGCGAAGCGGCACCCGCCCACTGCCACAGCTGCGATCACTGCCTAGGAGGCCAACCCTTCTAGATCGCACCTGCAGGGGATGTTTTACTCTGAGGATGGCGTCGATGTACTCGGCCTCTCTTCGGGTAGTGCCCGCAGTTGCTGCTCTAGGCGCTGCAGGAGCGGTGCCTGCGCTTCTTCTACAGCCTGCCGCACCAATTGCTGCAGCTCACGAGCACTCAGCGAAGGGCCTTGCCGTGCTTCTAGCTTCGCGCGGCGATAGTCCAAAACCAACTTAATGATCCCTAAAGGCAGCGCAAAGGCTACCAAAGCTACCGTGAGAAATTCCCAAAAGTTCATTGCCTTTTAGCATTTGACCTTACCCTCACGCTCTACGCGGCAGCTCAGGTTAAGTTACAAACGAAAAACGCTGCCTTGCGCGTTGGTGCATTTCAAGAAGACCTTACGTTTTTCACTGCAGAAAACCGTAAATTGGGGCAACCGGCTAACCAGGCGAATCATGAAGCATTTTTTCTGCTTTGCATTCTTTTTGGGAATTGGCCTAATCCCTACGGTGGGGCATGCGCAGACGCGCGTAGGACTAGGGCTAAACGCCCTGCTCACTGCCGACGAAGGCCTGGGGCTGGGCTTTCGCGGCCGGGCTTCAGCGCCTGTAACTGCCGATCTCTCGCTGGCGATCGACATGGGCTTTACGGGATTTATCTTTAAGGGGCGGGACGAGGCCACCTACGTCTTTGATCCGCAGCTTTCGGCCATTGTTACGTTCCCGCCGCAAGGCCGGCAGGCGTTCTATATGCTCGCTGGCGTAGGCGCCTATGCGCCTGTTTCCCAATCCTATCGCGGCGAGACTGGTCCGACGGTACACTTTGGTTTAGGCCGCGTGCAGCTTCTGCAGGAAACGCAGCTCTTTTATGAACTGAACCCGACGCTCATTGTGGGGGAGCGCAATGTCGATGTGGTGTTGCCTTTTCGCATTGGCGTCATTTTCTAATCCAGCCGTCGCAAGATGGCCTCAAGCCGCTCGTGGTCGTCGCGCAGCAGCCGACTGAGCATACGCCCTGCTTCGACGAGCGCCTGGGTCCCTTCAGGGCCGTGATACCCTTTTTGGATTTGTCGCAGCACGGCGACAAGCAAGTCGTCGATTGGTACTGCCGGATCTGGGCTTTGCACCAGCATCCGCAGAAAGTCGTAGGGCCGGCTTAGGCGTTGCACGATCGTAGGCGGACAGGCTTCGACAAAGGCGTGGATACTGGCGGGATACGGGGGAAGCGTCTGGTGCATGCGGCCCTGCGGATCCTCATAAGCGAGCACCTGTGCCCGAAACGTTGTGCGAATCAGCTCGAGCACATGAGGCATCTCCCGGCGCAGTTCCTCTGGCGTTCGCCCCAGCGCCATGGGCCGTCGCCCTGGTTCGGTGCTGCCTAGCTCAACGTGGCTGACCAGTCCATAGAGCCTCCACCCCTCAGGCAACGCGACGCAAACCCAACTGCCAAAAGCTGGGGGAGCTTGATCGCGATACACTTCGGCTACGAATTGGCGGGTACTTGACTCGATGACTTCGCCTATGGGCATGGGGCTTTTTTGCGTTTGGTAACGTTACAGCACAGGCCGCCGCTTGCTCATCTGTTTACGGGAGCTTTCCAAGGTCATGCCGTTTTGCAAAAGCTGGCGGCCAATCAAGTCATAAAAAGCTTCGCGATCGACGCCGCGAATGATTGCCCGCTCGTGCGCTTCCGCTAGCACCATCGGGTAGCCCTGGCCTTTTTCGCATTCTTTGAGCAAGACGGCATGCAGCAGATCCAACCAGTCCGTGTGCTCTGCAACCCACTGAGGAAACTCGATGCGGGCAATCTCAACGGTGCCATAGCGCGCAGGCACAGCCAGGTAGACATAAGCAATCTGATGCTCCCGTGCATACGCCCACTGAATATGTGAGCCTGAAAGGAAGACAGCTGAACGCTCTCCAGGCTTAAGTAACTGTGCAAACAGCAGCCGGTCTGGCAGTCCTTCTAGGGACAGGGCCGGGGGTTGCGGTGTGCATTCTCCCCGCACAACCCGCAACAGGTTGACCACTTCGGCCCCACCCGGTCGGCTGATATAGGAAGCTAGCGGAATTTGCTCCTTCTGGAAGCCTTCTAAAAGCTCCGCGTAGCGCTGAATAAGCCGCTCTTCCAGCTCCCGCTGATGCAAGCGGCGAATCATCCACCGAATCAGCGTGCCGTCGAGCAAGGCTACCAGCGGACGTCCTGCCCGACGCGCCTCCGTCGCTAGCTCCAGCAGGGCCTCCAGTTCATACTCGTCGCGCAGCGCTGAAACGACTTCGACCGTAATGGCCTCAAACCGATCATCGAGAAAATCGCGCAAGTCTTCTTGGCGATAGTAAAAGCGCGGCACCGATTCCATCCGTGGGGGCTCGAGCGTACCTAGTTGAAAAGCTACCCGTCCTACGTTGAGCAAAAAGCACGGGGGCTCTACATGCCGATCAGGGAAAATCTGCGAGCCATCGGCAGCCACCACGGTCACGGTAGCAGGACGCTCCGGAGCGTCCCTGCATTCCTGCAGCCGCGTACCGAGCAGCTGTGCTACTAGCCAGCTAGGCCGCACGTCCTTCACTTGCTCGTCGAGCGCCTCAGCTTCGGGGGCTGCTGCCCAGGCCTCCAAAGCTGCGCGCAGCTTCTCCTGCAGTACATTCCGCTGCCGCCATTGGTAGGCGGCGAAATCCTGCAGCTGCTGCTGCAATTGAGCAAAGTCGAGCACGGCGCTTTGGGGTTTGAAGCCCACGCTACCACAAGTTCTCACGCAAAGCTGCGCGTAGGCAAGCGATACTTTACCGCTCGAGGAAATTTACGCCAAACAGATCCCTAAAACGAATGCTATGGCATTAATCGCTAAAAAAAGCCCCCTCTTGCCTCAAAGGATCACGCACCGAAGCGATCCTTTAGGGGTAGACGCATTATGTAAAAACCATGTATGGTTAAATCCACGGCAAGCGCATGTTATTTTATTGCCAACGACCTGCTGTTTATCCATGGCCAGCCTTTACGTACACGTCCCGTTTTGCCGGCAGCGCTGCAGCTACTGCGACTTTTACTTTGTCACTGGGCAGCGGCTCTACGGCAGCTTTGTGCAGTCGCTCTGCATCGAAATTGAATACTACGGTCAGCTTTACGGCAAGATCGAACCGGTCACTACGCTTTACTTTGGTGGGGGTACGCCTTCGCGCCTAGCGCTAGAAGAGGTGGCCCGCATTTTGGAGGCGCTCTACCGGCATTTTGATCTGTCCGAGGTAACCGAAGTGACCTTCGAGGTCAACCCCGAAGATGCCACGCTTGACTATCTGCGGGGGCTACGCCATTTAGGCATTAACCGGCTGTCGATTGGGGTGCAGTCGTTCTACGAAGCCGATTTACGCTTTATGCACCGGGCGCACACGGCCGATCAGGCCGAAGCAGCTATCACCAATGCGCTTCGGGCGGGATTCGAGAACCTCAACGTTGATTTGATCTTTGGCTTGCCCGATCAACCCATTGAGTACTGGATGGCCAACCTACAAAAGGTGGCTGACCGTGGCATACCGCACCTTTCCACGTATAGCTTAACCATTGAGCCTGGAACCATCTTAGCCAAACAGGTGGCACGCGGCCTCACGCGACCTGCCGACGAGGCCACCTACACCGCCTGCTACGACTTTGCCATGGACTATCTGACAGACCGAGGCTACGAGCACTACGAAATCTCTAACTTTGCACGCCCGGGCTATCGCTCCCAGCACAATCAGGCCTATTGGCAGCATGCCAACTACATCGGTTTTGGCCCTTCAGCGCATTCTTTCTGGTGGGGTGCCCTCCCTGAGCCGGGGGCTTACCGCTGGGCTAACGTGCGCAACTTGCGTCGCTACGAAGCTTTGCTGGCGCAGCACCATTTACCCTTGGAATTCCGAGAAGGTCTTTCCTACGATCAACTGGCTGAAGAATACCTCTTGTTGCGGCTGCGCACAGCAGAAGGGCTGAACTTAGACGACTACGCCGAGCGCTACGGCGTCGACCTGCTCAGCGAAAAGCTCGATGACTTGGCGGCTTTGGAGGCCGAAGGGCTGATCGAACCTATCCGAAATGGCACCCTACGCCTAAGCCGTAAAGGCAAGCACGTCTGCGATGCAATTACCGCACGCCTGCTGCCCAGTTAATTGGCACTGAAGGAATTATCCAACTGCACCGAGAGCTTCCCTCGTCAAAGTTCAGCATATCCAAAAACAGAAGTCTCGCTGAAACGCTAGGGGATCGTCACCGCGTCTTCGCGCTTGATCGTCTAGGCCACAATCAATGCAGCTGTCGACGCAGGGCCAATTGCGCGCCTGTACTTCTTGGATAGACCTGGCCTTGGTCGTGTGCTACGGCTAGCTGCAGGGTTAGCTGGGGCCTTAGGGTCCACCATAGCGCAGCATACCAGCTCCACTGCCGAGGCCCTTTCTCGTAGAAGTAGGTCTGACCTGCTGCTCGCGCCGCATCCCGATCCCGATAGGTACCGTAGTTGCGCGAGTAGGTTACCTTGCAAACATACCCTACAACCTTCGCAAACTGCCCTTCCAGAGCTACGTGATGAGCCACAATTCGGTTGTTTGCAATGCGATTCATGTTGAGGATTTGCCCGTTGGGGTGAGGGAAAAAGAGCGGATTACTAAGGGTACGACCGTAATAGGTCCATCCCGACCGGTATAGCCAATGATTATAATAATTGTCTTGCCCTCCTGGACCTCCACGCCCTGGACCTGGGGGTATCGGACCGCTTTGGCGCTTAGTATAGAGATACTCGTATACCAGCTGATGGAGGGGCAGCCAAGGCATGGTCAGCACTACCCCCAATAGCCCATCGCCTGGATTTTTGAGCTTCAGCCCATCTTTGTCCTCAAAGATAAAGTGCCGGTAGACGTGTAGTGCAAAGGCGCCGAGGCGTCCTTTTGCTCCTACATCCCAAATGCCCAGGTGATTACCCTGGTAGTAAATCTGGTCGGCGGGCGGGGCATCGGGTGCCCCACTCATACCCCAGAAGATGCGCCACCAGTCGTCGATTCCTTGGGGTTGGCGTCCGTAAATTGGTGAAATACCGCCCCACTGGGCACTGTGCACAAGACCTCCGTAAAGCTGCCAAATGCCTGCGTCTAGTCGCCCATAAAGAAACTTCTCATGTAGGTAAGGTCGACGGGTATGGCGGGGGTCGTCGAACCAGCCATGCGCTAGATAGGCGCGGATCTGCAACAGGCCGCGTGTCCCGGGGACGGCAAGAAAACCTGGTGTCTCTACGGCCACTTTAGGCATTGGGGTAGCATTGCTTCCGGTGCCGAGCGAACCCATTGACAAGCTTCCAGCCGTTTCCCCAATCTCGTAGGCATAACGCCCTACCTGAAGGCGCACGAAAGGTCCGGTAAATCTGGCATACAACACGGGAAAAAAGAGCGTCCGATGTGGTGAAATCCGCCCCACAAGTTGAGCACCGACTTCCCAGGACCAGCTGCTGCGCAGGCTATCCTGAAAGCTGCTCTCGAGTTGGAGATAGCCGTTGGTGCCTGCGGGGTCTACGCTACCCCATGAGTTGGCATGCAACCAAAGCGGCAGTGCACCCCCGCCAGACGTAATCAGCCCTGTCGCTGCTGCCATCTCCCAAGAAATCGCTTGTCCTTTTGCCGGCAGGCAGCCAACACCGATCAGCAGGATTCCTATGCCTAGCCGATTAATAAGCCCCATGTCCTCTTAAAACTGCGGGGATAGTTCGCATTAAGATAACCAGATCCAGCCAGATCGACCAGTTACGTACGTAGAAGCTATCCCAGCGTGCCATGCCTTCGTTTCCGGTATCGCTACGACCACTAACCTGCCAGAGCCCTGTTACACCGGGGCGCACGCGCAGGCGCAAGCGCTGCACCTGGGGCGGGAGTTCGTGGTGGTGATAAGCCGGAAGCGGCCGCGGCCCTACCAGTGACATGTCTCCCTTAAGCACATTAAAGAGTTGTGGCAGCTCGTCAAGCGATAGCCTGCGGAGCCAGCGTCCGATACGGGTAATGCGGGGATCATTTTTGAGCTTAAAAGTTGCCATCCATTCCGCCCGAGCTTGGGGATTGTTGTTTAAATAGTGTTGGAGCACGGCTTCGGCATTGGGCACCATGGTGCGAAACTTGATCACGCGAAACTTCCGCCCTTCTAACCCAATGCGTTCTTGCGTAAAGAATGGCGCCTTACGGTCTTCTAGCCACACCAGCAGGGCAATGATCCCTATAAGGGGAAGCCAGATCGGTAGCGTAGATAGGAGCAGCACCACGTCCATCAGGCGTTTAAGTCCTTGAGCTAAGGGATCCAGCAGGTTCGAGGTAAGCTCCAGCGCCAGCGTTCCCCCAATGTTCGATGCGCGCACCCAGAGCGAAGGGACCCCTACCAGCTCAGGGATGAGCACCACTTGCTTATAGATAGCTAGCGGACCGTCTAGCAGCATGCTCAGGCGGCTAACCGGTAGTCCCGGTAAGGCCACAACAGCTATAGGGGCCTCAGCGGTATTGGCATCCACGCCACCCAATACAGGGATGTTTTTGATTTTGCTCCCCCATAGCCCTTGGTCAAGGTGAAAAATACCTACCGGGACATAGCCTAGCTGGGGCTCCTTCTGCAAGGCATAAATTACCCGCTCAACCATTCCGTTGCCCCCATAGATCACAGTAGCTACTCCCCACCTTTTAAAGCGGATCAGCACGCTTCGAGCAAGGTAGCGGGCCATAGGTACCAGCACGATAGCTAACACCCCACCTACGCTGAGCAAAAAGCGGGCACTGCTCGTCGACCTTCGCGCCAAAAACAGAAAAACCATGATGCTCATAAACAGCATAGCCAAACTCATCACCAGGCGCCGCAGCTCTTCGGCTGCCCCTAATCCCCATCCAGGCAACAAGCGTAGCGCCAAGGCCACAAACCACCAAAGCACGGGCATCCCCCAAGCCCATCGCGGAAAGAGCGCACTTTTGTTGAGCCAGAGCTCAAGCGCATGGGCCAGCAACAGGGCCGCAGATAGGACCAACCCTTCCGCTAAAGCAATAACGGCTGCATTTTCTAAACGACGACGGTGATAATCCCAAGCGCGCTTACGTCCTACATGGAGGAAAAGCCTTCCGCTTTTTTGCTGTTCACGCGCATCCCAGACGATCCCTGCTTGCAGCAACGATTCGTTTTCTCCCAAACTGCGATCCTCTTCTCTGACGGCTTCTAACCAGAAAGGCATCGGCGTAGTCTCTTTGGTGTTAATGCTCACAGTACCCTGAAGCCCCCCTTTTTCCCCTAGGGCACAACCTGCACAACCCATCGGAAAAGAAAGACCGACGCACAGGCGCTGGCCCTGAGAACAAAAAAAAGGCCAAACTTTGACCTGTTTGCGCTTTGGACAACATCAATGCCAGTTCACAAAATCTTCTTTAATAAGCTGGCATCAAGTTTAGTTTAATAATTTAAAACTACGTTTTTAATGGCTTTTTTTTTCTAGAATTCTCCTGGAATAGGCGCTTTTCGAGGGGTTGTATAGCTATAATTCGTGTACTAAACCGTTTACTATTTTTCTGTGTTTTCTTTAAAGCCATCAGACTTTGCACACGGTTGTGCAAAACGTGCCTACGTAGCTATCCTGGGCAATCAAGTCTGTTAAAGAGCTCTCTGGAGGCCTATCTTTCTGCAACGCCTCCAGAGGGGTATAGCTGTTAAGTGCCTTTTTATCCCGGATTGCTTTCCTACAGGTGAAGGCTGCTGCATTGCACGCAGCGCCAAACCATGAGCGTCTTTGATCGCTTTTTAGACGTGCATTGCCTTTTCGGCGTAATGCGTCACATACCAGTGGTAAGTTTCTTCGATGCCTTCGCGCAGGCCGATTTTTGGTCGCCAGCCCATGGCCCAAAGGCGCGATACGTCCAGCAATTTACGTGGGGTTCCATCCGGCTTTGAGGTGTCAAAGACGATTTCCCCCGAGAACCCGGTGATTTCTGCAATAAGCTCGGCCAGTTCTCGGATGCTGATATCCTTGCCCGTGCCCACGTTGATGATGTCTTCGTCGTTGTAATGCTGCATCAGAAAGAGGCAGGCGTCGGCCAGGTCGTCTACATGCAGGAATTCTCGGCGGGGCGTACCGGTACCCCAGACCACGACCTGTTTTGCTCCTTGCGTTTTAGCTTCATGAAACTTGCGAATAAGGGCAGGCAGCACATGTGAGGTTTCCAGGTCGAAGTTATCTCCTGGTCCGTACAGGTTAGTAGGCATAAGGCAAATGGCATTAAAGCCATACTGGCGTCGGTAGGCCTGGCAGAGCTTCAAGCCCGCGATTTTGGCTACTGCGTACCATTCGTTGGTAGGTTCGAGGGCTCCTGTGAGGAGATATTCTTCTTTCATCGGTTGTGGAGCATGTTTGGGATAGATGCAAGAGGAGCCCAGAAAAAGCAGCTTCTTTACGCCGAAGCGATAGGCGGCATCGATCACGTTGGTTTGGATTTGCAGATTATCGCGAATGAAGTCGGCTGGATAGGTACTGTTGGCCAAGATGCCGCCGACCCGGGCTGCGGCCAAAAAGACGTACGTTGGCTGCGTTTCGGCAAAGAAGCGCTCTACGGCTGCTTGGTTGCGCAAGTCCAGTTCATTGCGCGTGCGCGTAATGAGATGCGTGTAGCCTGCTGCCTGGAGCTTGCGCACAATAGCCGATCCCACCAGCCCCCGATGGCCAGCGATGAAGATTTTGCTGTCCTTAGTCATTGAGCATACCTCGCAAAGCAATTACATGGCCAGCATCTTTTAAAGTGCGTTCTTGGCGCGCCAATTCCAAGTCATGCTCAACCATCATCCGCACCAGTTCCCTAAAGCCAACCTTTGGACGCCAGCCTAATTTTTCTCGGGCTTTTGTGGCATCTCCTAGCAAATAGTCCACCTCAGTTGGGCGAAAGTAACGAGGGTCAATCGTCACGTGTTTTTTCCAGTCCAGATCAAGCATATCGAATGCTAATTCCAGAAACTCTCGTACCGAATGCGACTCACCTGTGGCAACGACATAGTCATCGGGCTCATCCTGCTGGAGCATCAACCACATAGCTTCCACATAGTCACCGGCAAAGCCCCAATCGCGTCGCGCCTCTAGATTACCTAAAAAGAGCCGATCTTGTAGACCTACTTTGATACGCCCAGCTGCTCGCGTGATTTTACGCGTGACGAACGTCTCACCTCGCCGTGGCGACTCGTGGTTAAACAGGATACCGTTGCAGATAAACAAACCATAGGCTTCTCGATAGTTTACCGCGTACCAGTAAGCTGCCACCTTAGCTGCAGCATAAGGACTGCGAGGATAAAAAGGCGTTTTTTCATTTTGTGGAGGAGGAGCAGCCCCAAACATTTCTGATGAGCCAGCTTGATAAAAACGCACCGCTTTTCCGCTGCTGCGCACAAAGTCTCTGACGGCTTCTAGGAGGCGTAAAGTTCCTGTCGCTACAATATCAGCCGTATACTCAGGTTGTTCAAAAGAAACTTTCACGTGGGATTGGGCTCCTAGGTTATAAATCTCATCCGGTTGAACGCGTTCTAGAATATGACGCAGCCCAGTACCATCTGCAAGGTCGCCGTAATGAAGGAAAAGTCGCGCCTCTGGATCATGAGGATCGCGATAGAGGTGGTCGATGCGATCGGTATTAAAGGTTGAAGTGCGGCGGATAATACCATGTACTTCATAGCCTTGCTCCAGCAGAAACTCTGTGAGATAAGATCCATCTTGGCCGGTAATTCCCGTAATTAGTGCCTTTTTCATAGAGCGTGCCCTTTTTGCTTTAATAATTGTCGTCCGACGAGTACTACGAAGCGAGGATTATGCCGAACATATCGCCGCCAGAGCCGGCGCGGCTCCATTAGCAGGCGGAAGAACCATTCTAGACCCATCTGTTGCAGCCAAAAAGGCGCTTGGCGTATCCTCCCCGCATGAAAATCAAAAGCAGCACCAACCCCCACCATAACAGCCTGAATCTGTCCTTTATGCGCTGCCATCCAATATTCCTGTTTTGGGCATCCCAAGCCGACGAATAGAATCCGTGTACCCGAAGCATTAATAGCCTCAACCACCTTCTTATCTTCTTCGGGAGTGAGTGGTCGAAAGGGTGGACTGTAGCAATAAGATACCTGCAAGCCAGAAAATCGACGGGAAAGATTTTCCGAAATCCCCTGTGTCGCCTCTGGATGCCCGCCATAGAACCCTACGGGAATACCACAACGCGCAGCTTCTTGCGCTACCCAGAGCGTTAGTGTGGGACCATAGACACGCTCCTGCTTAGGGATCCCCATGCGGCGAAGCGTCCAGACCAGTGGCATGCCGTCGGGTGTTACCAAATCCGCGGCATTCACAATAGCCCGAAAGTCGGGACTGTCGTACGCTTCCATTACCATATGCACATTCGCCGCGCATACATACCGACTTTCCCTTGCCTCTGCCCAGTCTATAATTTGCTTTGTAGCCCACGCATAGCTAGTGGCATCCACACGCATGCCTAAGATGTAGCGGTGCTGGACCTGTGGCATCCCTATCTGCCCTTGCGATGGTTATCAATCGCCTGCTGGTAGATCTCCATGAGCATCTGATAGTTCCGCTCCGCCGTATACTTGGCCTCGTACTCCGCCCGGGCCTCCTGCCGCATGCGGGCAAGGTCCCTAGGATGGGCCAGAAGCCATTCCACCTTGGCGGCCAGGTCCTCGGGATCGCCAGGGCAGAAGAGGAGGCCGGTACGGCCATCGTCAATGATGCTACCCTGGGAGCCAACGGCTGTCACCAAGATCGGCAACCCTTTCGCGAAGGCCTCGGCTATCACCCTAGGGAACCCCTCGTACCACTCCGAGGGGAAAACCAAAAAGGCCGCATCCCCCATCAGGGCGTAGACTTCCTCCAGGTCTTTGCGCCCCAGCCATTCCACCCCCTGTATCCTTTGGGTTGTCAGGCTCACCTCCTGGGCTAAGGGGCCATCGCCCACGATTTTAAGGGGCACCCTTCCTCCCAAGCTTTCCCAGGCCTTTAGGAGGGTTCCCACCCCCTT
This sequence comes from Rhodothermus bifroesti, assembly GCF_017908595.1. Taxonomy (NCBI): domain Bacteria; kingdom Pseudomonadati; phylum Rhodothermota; class Rhodothermia; order Rhodothermales; family Rhodothermaceae; genus Rhodothermus; species Rhodothermus bifroesti. The sequence continues at coordinate 247,276 of NZ_JAGKTL010000005.1, read as the reverse complement.
CTCCGGCGAAAGCCGCCCCACGAAGAGGGCATACCCGCCCTTCCCGGCACCTACTCCAGGGTCTGGGTGAACAAAGTTAGGCTTCACTACCAGCTTCTCCGGTGGGAATCCAGCCCGAATGAACTTCTGTCGCGAGAACTCTGTAAGGACGATGTAGCGATCCACCATGTCCCAGGTGCCCAGCAATCGGTGGAAAGTCAACATGCCCGCCACCACCGCACTGGCTGCGCGGCTATCCCGATAGCACCCGTGCACCACCCCCCGCCAGGGTAGGTGCCCAAGGCAGTCCTCACACACCCGCCCCTGGCGAAAGAAGAGAGCGTTTACACAGAGAAGGCGGTAGTTGTGAAGGGTCATGACTACGGGGAGCTTTTCGGCTTTGGCAGCATGAATGACCGCAGGGGAAGCCAAGGGGAAAGTATTATGGATATGTACTACTTGGGGACGCTTTTCTCGGATGAGCGCCCGGAAGTTTTGGTAGGCCTCTCCATTCCAAACCGTCACCGCTGCCTGACGCCTACGGGGCATGCTTTCTAAGGCTCGGTTATGGAGTGCGCAGGGAATGACTTCGTGTCCTTTACTTTCCAGCAGAGCTTTCTCGGCCTCAAAGACCGCGTCCTCACCGCCAGGCTGCTGGTAGCGGTTGTGGAGGACGAGTATTCGCCTTATGCCGCAGACCTCCTGGACTCCCACCCTTAAGCCTCTTTTTCGGACCCGTAGCACGCTCTGAGAAACTCCAAGAAATTGCTTGCCTGTTGTTCTCCCTTAAACCAACGGAAGCTTCGACCACGAAAGTTCAGCGCGCGGAACTCACTCAGATAGCATCCATCCTTCAACTTCAAGATGCGGTGCCAAAGCCGCCCATACTCAAAGTGCAACCGACTTGGCCTCGCTCTGTAACGCTCTGTCAAAAGGCGGTAAGAACGAGCAAAACGCCTCCAGTCTTGAGCAGTAATCTGCGCAGCGTGTACCCTGAAAACGCCTATTGGACATGGTGTCCACACAAACTTGGCTTTTTTCAGGGCAAGGTCCAAGTAAAGCTGCCAATCCATGACGCGGTCAACATCAACGTGCCATGGATCTATCCCAAGCAACTCTCTCCTTATTAAAACAGCGCAGGAGGGAATAAACGGCCCGTAATGCCACAGCACGAATTGACTAAAGGTATGTGCAGTACGCAACCTCAAGAACTGTCCCTTTTCATCGACAAAGAGGCAATCTCCGTAAACCACGTCTGCGCCTGAAGCTATAGCTTGGCTCAGTAAATGAGAAAGCGCGCCAGGGAGAAAAAACTCGTCCGCATTTAACCACGCGATCCAATCGCCCCGCGCACGTCGCAAGGCTTTGTTGAGCGCGTCTGACTGTCCTTTATCAGGACTGCTATCCCACTGCACCCATGAATACCTCTTCAGCAATTCTTGGGTGCCATCCGTCGAGCCCCCGTCCTGAACAACATGCTCGACGTCCACTCCCTCCTGGAACCGGACACTCAAAATAGCATCTTCCAGGAATCGACCATAGTTCAGGCTCGGTGTGAGCACACTAATTAACGCCATGACGTCTCCTTAGCAATAATCTTACCATAAAGCTCGGCAGTGCGTCGCGCCACCGTATCCTGGTGCCAACTCATCGCTCGTTCCCTGGTAGCTCTAGCGAAACGCAGGCGCAGCCTCTCATCCCCGATCAGTTCTTCTACAGCACTGCTCAAGGACTGAATATCGCCTGGAGGCACCAGAAGACCAGTTTCACCGTGTTCCACTACGGTAGGCAAACCGCCCACGCGATAAGCAACCACTGGCACCCCCGCCGCACTCGCCTCGGCAGCCACCATGCTAAAGTTTTCTCCTTGACTTGGAAGAACCAGCAGTTTTGATACAGAAAGTATCTCGGGTAATTTATCATTAGGTACGGCTCCTAAAAAAAACACCTTTGAGCGCTCCAGTGCCTCTGCCTGCTGGCGACACCGCTTCAGGTAATCTTCGCCTCCCATATCACTCGCTCTTCCCACCACAGCCATCTTCAATCCCCTTCCCCCTTTCTTTTCCAACCTGGCTACTACCTTAATTGCCTCCAGAAGTCCCTTAGACTCCGTGATACGCCCCACGTAAAGTAGGTCAAACTCAGCCTTTCCGGTAGACTTTACCTGATAAAAACGATTGTTAACCGCATTCGGAATAAAGTAGACACTTGCCCGCGTGCTTTGACGAAACCAGTCCTCCAAGTAATGAGAAATCGCAACTATGTGCCGTGCCCTTCGCAGCGTCACGCGCTGGAGTACGTGCCCAAGATGCTGCCATATGCCTCGAGGTTTCAGATATGCTGTTACACCGTAGACGCCATGGAAAGTCAGAAGGTGCGGACATGGTTGAAGCGTAGCTAACCAAGCATATCCAGCTTCGATCCCCTGGCCATGCACGATATCCGGGCGAAGGCGTTCCACCGCCCTTAGAACTGACGGCCTACGAAGAAGGTAAAGCGTACTGAGCCCACTTCCCCTTGGAACCTGAAGCATCTCCACATGGATACGTCCCCACAGCGTCCCAGCTGCAGTTCCACTACGGCTGAAGGATAGCACTGAAACCTCCAACTCAGAAATGCGAGAAAGGCTTTCTAGCAGGTTCAACACAGGGGTAGGTAAGAAGTGCTTCCTCCATAATTCCTCGCCCTCGGCACTCCGCAACAGTGTGGAGGGAAAGTCAGTTAGCATAAGGACTCTCATTATTGAGCTCCCTTCTTGATTTTAAGAAGTAACCTGGAGCCAAGACCTAAACCAACATAAACCAAAGCAGCCAGCGTGCCCTGCAAAAGGCCCGCGTTCCCTTGAAATCGATACCATAGGAGGAACGCACCAAGACTGGTTCCTAAAATAACCCAAACCTCCCACACACGTGCGTAATATCCATAATGCTTTGTAACAAATGTACATACTAACAAATAAGCTGAATACGAGACTAAAGTTGCTATTGCAGCTCCAATCACCCCCAATGAAGGTATTAGAATCCAGTTCAAAGCCAAGTTCAAAATGGCAGTAAAAAGGGTCATTGCTGTCACCCAAAGAGTGCGTTTATCCCACTCAAGGGGCTGATGTTGGAGAATACCCGTGAACCAAATCCAACTTCCCAGGGCCACGAGGACCGGCACCAATGAAGGCGGGCGAAACGCTTCGCCAGCCAACAGCCTAATGAAAGAAACACCTGACGCCGCCTGAAACCAGGCAAAAGCTCCTGCGACTATCGTCATGAATCTGAAAAGGTTTACGAGTAAGCTTTCAGCATCTGCTCGATTCCCCCGCGCCCATGCATGTGATGCAACAGGATACATACTTGAGAACAGTACAGAAAAGCAGAGTCCCAAGAACTTATCGGAAAGATTGTAGGTAGCGTTGTAAATTCCCACATCTGCATGGGTCTTAAAAAGCGCGAGCATGTAACGGTCTGCGACTTGGAGAATCTGACCTCCAATGGAAGTGATCGCAATAGGTAGTCCAAAACGCAAAACACTCTGCACAAGGTCTAGTCTGGGCTGCGTTAGAAACCACCTGAATTTAAAGCTGTAAATGAGGAATAAGGACCATGGAGCGATGCTTAAGCCAACAATCAGCCAGGTCAAATGCCTACCGACTAAGAAAAGAGAAAGACTTAAAAGGAGCGAACCCAAGCTACTAACGAAGGTGTATCCCGCGATGAGCCGTCGGTCAAGAGTCGTGCGAATGTATGCCATGCTCGCTTTGGATAAGATCATAGCCACTGCAAACAAGGAGGCCCAGAGACCCACGTGCGGGGACAGCTGCTGGCCGCTGAGCAAGGCACCCACCGCTACGCCCCCAAGGATACTTGAGAAAACGGCCATCCAACCCAGGGTATTCCAAATGAACCCGTGTGGGACTTCGGAAGATAGGCGAATGCCAGAAGGAACCAGCCACTCCCCAAACAGGGAAGCTGCCATATTAGCCGTGGCCATAATCAGGGCGTAGGCTCCGTATTGCTCAGGCCCTAGAATGCGAGGCAAAATAGCTATACTCACCAACCCCGTAAGAAAGGCGACACCATGGGATAGGATGTATGCAGGAATTTGACCAAGCCAACGGGCTCGTACAGAGGATTCTTCTGCACCCATAGGTCCTTCAGTCGCCCACAACTGCCTGATAGAGGGCCACATAATCCTTTACCATCCTTTGGGCGCTATAGTATTCCCGTGCCCGCCTGATCTTCTCTTCCATCTCTGTAGACCAGTCCGTCAGTGCCTGGCAGAGTATCTGGGCCAAATCTCTAGAGTCCCCACCCGGCGACCAAAGGAAACCAGCACCCCACTCCCGCACCATCGCCCCCGCACCACCTACATCCGCGACTACTACTGCGCGCCCGGCACCCCACGCTTCTAGTATCGAAACAGGCTGCGCCTCGTATCTTGAGGGTATCGCTACGACATCTGAGGCTGCATAAAGGTCGGCTAGAAGCGTGGACCTATGCGGCACAGCTCCCACAAAGATCACATGATCTGCCACTCCCAAGCGCAATGAAGTCTCTTGAAGGGCATCTTTATAACCAACTTCGGCTTCAGGTCCTACCAGCACGAGACGACACATCCCCTCCATGGATTTTATTAGAATAGCGAATGCTTTCAGTAGAGCTTCAAGGTTCTTTACGCGCGCTAGGCGCCCAACAAAAAGGAGGATCTTTGCCTCCATATTTTGATGTACCCGGAGAAATTCACGGCCTCTCTTCCGATCGCCTTGTCTGAGCCAGTCCAAGTCGATCCCATTCGGTATTACCTCTATGTCTTGCCGACCTGTTACTTCTCTTGCTTCCCTCGCTACCACTTCACTCACGGCTACAACTCGAGTCGCGCCCTTTATTGGGAATATGTTTGACAGAAAGTACCGCCAGGTTGGTTTAAGATGAGTTACTCGGCTGTGTAAAGTCAGTACAGTCTTTATTCCCTTCAATCTTGCACTGATAAGACTTAAGCCAGACAAGATGTTATGCACGTGAAGGTGCAAGAGGACCGGTTCTCGCCTTTGGCTCAGACGTAGTAGGTCCATTAGGAGCTCTGGCGGTATCCCCGACTTGCCCAGACCGATCATATGCTTTCCAAATAGGTACAGCGCAGGATAACGCTTCACCCGTATACCGTCAACCACTTCGCTTCCTGCATCGTGCGGCGTTCTACACGTCCATACCTCACCTTTGACCTCCGAGGGATAATTCCTGACGAGATCTACGATAATACTCTCTGCTCCTCCCCAAATGGATTTCGTGAACTTAGGAATTATGTGGATTACATTCATATTATTCGTCTCCAATACGTCACTTCTACATCCACTAACGCAAAAAGCACACCTAGTAACAGAGTATTCTGGAGAGCACCATAGGGCCACGGGCTAAAAAATAGCGTCGGAATAAAAATACCAAGCCAGTATGCTAGTAACCCTCGCGTCAAGACCAATTGCCTGTGAGACCACAGGAAACTGATTACCCTCCAATGGAACCACAAGTAGGCTAATAGCCCCAATAGACCGAACCGCAGCCACACGTGAAGCGGACCGTTATGAACACCCCATGATTCCGTTTTCCATCGGGTATAGATAGTTTCATAAGTGGTACCAAGTCCTATACCGAGGATAGGTGATCGCTGAATCTGAAGCATGGCGTCCAACACATCCTCCACGTGTCCAATGTTTGTGCTTGAGTAAGGATTTGTTTCGTCGAATAGGTTAACCGCACTCATTACACGGGCCCAGATCGCCTCCTTAGGAAAGGTGAGTAGTATGACCACTACACTTATTGTTGCAAACCCAATAATCCGAAGTCTATTACGATTATATAAAATAGTTAATACTCCGATGGTTATCAATAGCTCCATCCAATAGGTACGACGCCACGCAAGCAATACAAGAGCTGCATTACTTGCAATAAGAAACGGAATTGTGAGTCTCCACAATCGCTTTTGGTTGCGCTTGCCTAAGAATATAGCCACTCCCAGACTGACTCCTGCAACAGCGTTGCTCAGGGTTGGACCATCGAACGTTGGCCCATTAAAAGGAGGAACCCCTCCAAACCACGCCCACCTACCAAGGAGTAAAAGAGAGTGAAGTGAAATCAATATAAAAATGCTATAAGCTACTCTATAAAAGTGTCCTGAGCTTAAGAAGATTCGAAAGACACTTCCCATAAGCAATCCTAAAGCGATCGCCCTCCACTCATAGAACATATTTTCACCACCGAGAGTGAAACCGTAGAGCATGGCAATAGAGACAGATACCCAGAACCAAAATATAGGCGCAAGTATCCACTTACGAATAGCCCCCCAAACTCTTAGCCTTCCCCTGGACATGTGAATTAGCAAAGCAAAGCTGGACGAAATAAGCAAAACAACATCAATCCACCGAAAGCCAAATGCCAAATGCGAGTAAATAAGAGAAGCGGTACCGTCCGGGCCTGGGAATTCTCTCGAATACACGACAGAACCTAATAACACTAAGGAGAAGACCAACGCTAAGGATTTCAGTGTGATTCCCGAGATAGAAAAGATACCTAGCCTTCTCGAAAGGCTCTGAGCACCCAACCCTTCCCTGTGAGTATAGTGCAGATGTGTTCCCATTGATTTACTTTCCTTAATCACTTTCCCCAAAATGAGATAGGTACAATTTAGCGATTTGAGAGGCTCGCTGCCTCCATTTGAAAACCTCCTGCACTCTCCGGCGGGCTGCTTCGCCCTTTGCGCGGTGCAGGTCAGAATCTTTTGCTAGTCTCCACATCGTCTCCGCCATCTCTTCAACCGCCTGCTCCGACCTGCGGGCCGGAATCTTAAAACCCGTTTCTTCCGCCACCTGCACTGCGGGCCCGCCCAAGTCCAGGCAAATCACCGGTCTACCCGCCGCCATGGCCTCTAGGCACACCCAACCACCAGAGTCATGCAGGCTGGGATGGACAAGGACGTGCACCTGGGAAAGGAGTTCCAGCACCTGCGGCCGGGGAAGCCGTCCGAAGAAGCGCACCCGGTCCGCCACACCCAGCTTTCGGGCAAGAGCTTCGAGGCGCCTTCGCTCAGGGCCGTCCCCTACGATCCAATACTCTGCCTCCTTGAGCTCACTTCGGGCAAAGGCTTCCAGGCCCAGGTAAACCCCCTTCCAGTGCAACAGACGCCCAATGCTGAGAAAGCGCACAGGCCCTGGTGGCGGGGGTGGAATGCGCCCAAGCACCTCCATCTCTTCCTCCGGTAAGGCTGCCTCGCTCAGGACCTCCACATGCTTCACTCCCAGGCGCTTGAGCCGAGCCCTGGTCTCTGGCGTGGTGGCCAGGGCTCGGCTCGCCCGGCGGGCGGTGAAGCGAACCAGGGGGTCCCATTCGGCTAGGAAACGGGCCGCTGTGCGAGCAACCTCGTAAGCAATACCCCTCAACCCAAAAGTACGCCAGAAAGCCAGAGGCGCGGACTCCCCCCCACCCACCGGGCCCCATACGAAAGGCACCCCGTCCAGGAAGGCCAAGGCACTCGGTGCCCAGTACTTCACAAAGGTAACATGGTGGGCTACGTCAAAGCCCACCTCTCGGTGCAACCGCCGTACCACGGAGATGGCTGTGAGTTGCCACAGGTAATAGTACAGCTGCACACCCCGCTGCCCACGTTTCCAGAACCGGGCCCATGGAGGCAGATCGTGGTAGACGAAGTGGAGGTTCGGAACAGGTCTTTGCGCCAATTCCGCCTCAATGGCTGGGCGATTGTTGGCCCGGGTGAGAACCCAGACCTCGTGGTGCTCGGCCAGGTGGCGGGCCAAGTTCCAGCCCACTCCGGGCTCGGAACCCCTGCCAGGCTCGCAGGCGTAGGCACTCACAAGAATCTTTAAACGGCGCGCCACCGACTTTCCCATACGTATTTCCTCCATCGCTGAAGCGGAGTCTCTGGAGAATGCCCATCCTCAAGCGCTTTCGTGTAGGCATCATAGGCCACTAAGCGGACCAGTGCCCCCGCTTCTAAAGGACTCAAACCCGGCCACGTTCCATCTGATAGAACCCGTATGGCATGCTGCACAGCCCGCTCTGGACTCCATCGCTTCAGAAGCACCCCTGTTTGCAAAACATAGTAGACCAGATCCGCTGCAGGAAAACCCTGCAGTTCGCCATATTCCCAGTCACAGGCCATCACCTTGCCTTTGCTTTGCACCAGGTTCCATGGCGCAAAATCTCCGTGGTAGGGAACAACCTTCCAGGATCTCTTAGCAAGATTCGCAACTGCGATCTCCAATGCAGGATTGGCCTTGACCAAAGCTTGCACCCATGGGTGTTCGTCCACCTCCACCTGCAAACCCGGCATGTCCTGGATAGCGTGGAGGTAAGCCCTCACCATCGCTGGGGGAACTGGATTAGCGACCAACGGAATGCCCGGCAAGGCCGAGACCAGTATCCCTACTCCCGGTCCGATAGGCCCAAAGGCTATCGGCCTCGGAGAAAAGCCCGGCGGCAGGCCTTGCAGTACCTTCCACTCATTTGCTAAGCGCTTTTTAGCAAATTCTGTTTCGCCATATTTCAGATAGGCTACTACTTCACCCTCCCTCCCACGGAGCTGCACCGTGAGTTTTTGCGTAGGACCCGGCGTACCCACGAGGACCGCCCACGGCACCAGGTCAGGATGGCTAGCCATTTGCAAAAATTTCTCCAAAATCCATCCGGCACGGGCCCTCCGCACCGAAGGAACGAACGTACCCTGGAGGCGCAAAAGCATTCTCCGGAACCGAGCCACCCTGCGAAAGGCAGGAAACAAAGCGCTGGCAGACCAACGTTGAACCAGATTCCAAGCAGCCACGTACAAGCGCGGTGCATTCCAATTGGGCAGAGCGACAACAGGCGTATCTTCCGGAAAGAACGCAAGCCCGTCCATCATCGGATACCTTTAAGCCTTTTTGCCGTGCGGGCAGCCAAGTATTCCAGAATAAGCCGCTGTGCCTCCGCCACCACCTCCGCAGGAGAATGGCTTGCGTCCAGGACATATGCATTGGGCTGCGATCGCGCAAACTCCAGGTACCTCTGCCTGAGGCGCTGGGCTTCCTCAATGGATACCTCCGGCTTACGGGCGTGCGCTACTTCAGCGGGGAGGTCCAGGACGATGAAGAGGTCCGGTCTCGGAATGAAGTGCCCCAAAAGCCGAGCAAGCCATACCGGACCGCCGTAGCGGTAACGCCTGGGATCGATGAGCAGGTCATCGTAGTAGCGGTCAAAAAGTACCAAGGTAGAGCGAACCAATAAGGGCCGAATCTTAAGCCAGTAGCCCAAGGTGTAGTCCAGCCAGTAATAGGCCAGCTTGAGCAGTGAGCCAAACCAGGAGCGTGGCGGTTTGCCATGTGGATCGGTGACAGGACCGCCGTCACCTTGTTTCCGCAGCAACGCAGGCATCAGATGAAACCGCGCTGTCCGACGGAACGCTCCCGCCACTTCCTTGAGGAGACCCTCGATGAGCGTACTCTTCCCTGCCCCGTCAGGCCCCAGCACGGCTACAAAGAGCCCGGTAGGTTGTCGCCACCGCCGCCAAACGCGGGCGAGTTCGGGGAGCCAGTAACGGAACGCATTGAGGGGTTCCCGCCTCAACTTTTCCCACTTAAGAACCTGCTTCAGCTTTGGCAGATGAGCCTCTATCTCCGACCACTTTCCATCCCGAATCCAGCCGATGACTTTACTCCCCCATTGACGACCCAAAAGACGCTGCGCCTCCTGATCCGCCAGCGAGCCTAAGAGACCAGCGAGTTCTTGAAGACGTGCCTGGGCATGTTCGGGCACTCCCTGCTTCAGAATCTTCTTCACCAGCAGATACTTGAACTCCACCTCCAGTGCTGCCACCCAGAAGCCATTCCATGCCCGCCTACCTTCAAGGAGTTCCTCCGCAGTAAACCAAATCCTCCCATCCCTTCGGTAATCCGTCGCCGCATCCACCGGTATAAAGCGCATCCCTTCACTCGTCTCCGACGCGACAATGAAGTAGTAACAAGTGCTCTCGTGTTGCAGCAGATTCACCAACTTAGCTCCTGGAGTATAAAGCAGGTTCTCTTCGAGCCCCGGCAGGTACTCCGGAGCCACAACGATGTCCAAGTCCGAGGGAAGATACTCGGGCAGCCCATGCCAGCCGTGGAGAACGCAGTACTGCAGATTATTCAGAAAATCCATACCGCTATCACCCCACTTAATCTTCTGTAATCACCGCGCACCCCAAGAAAATCCGGTTCTCCCCTTGCCTTGAATAGAGACTTCACCACCGCGTTCTCCTGCGGCCTCTCAGGCTGGCTGCTTCCCGTAGGGAACATGTTCCGGAAACCCGTTATCCATCTACAAGGAGCAACCACGCTACCCACTCGCGGCTCGGGGTCAGCCATCAGGTTGCGTTCCCTTGCTCGCCCTTGGTCGTGGTGGGTCAGAGCTTTGGGGGACCGGCCTGTCTGTGCTTGAATGTAGGCCTTGATCTCATCCCACACCTCCAAGAGCGCCTGGTGGCGGGCCAATGGGTAGACGGTCTTGTCCACCCCGTTAGCGCTATCGGGGTTGCAGCGGCCGAGCAGCACGTGCGCGATGCGCATACTCACAATTCCTTCCTTTGGCTAACCAGAAGGCGAATGCACTAAAAACGTTCACCAGTAAAAGAGCCTCAACAGCCCCCCTGAGGCCGTGGATCCACACAAGGGCTATCCCCACTGTGGCCGAAAAGCCTGCCAGCATCGCATAAACCGTGGCCACCGCTTGTGGCCGCTCCAATGCTCGGGGCACGGAACCCGCCATCGAGGTGACAGCAGTAAGCATCGGCAGGAAACTAAGCCAGGGAAGCCAAACCGAGGCTTGAAGGTACCTCTCCCCATAAAGCCAGCGCATTAAATCCCCGCCTAATCCCAATAGGAGTACAAAGTACACCAAGGTAAAGCCCAGGGAAGCTACCAGGCTGGTTTTGATAAAGTGCCCAAGACCACCCATTGCCCGAGCCCGCACCATCCCAGGTACTAGGGCGCTGGGCCAACGCTCCGTTAAAGTGCAGAATGGGCATAAGAAGGTTCATCAAGGCTTTTAGCTGCGCAGCTGCCTCCAGACCGTGGAAAGCAGGCAGGGCCAGGTAGTAAATGTTTCCTGGCACCCAGGAAAGACCTCCAGCCAAGAGAGCCCAGCGGCTGTAGTTCCAGTGGAGAGACCGAACCTGGCCTGGCTCTACCGGATGGGTAGAGCCAACCCTTGGTCTGAAACGCACCACCTCCGCCGCCAAAAAAGCTGCCGCCGCCATGCTCAATAACGCAGTAGCTTCATTCAATAAGCCCACCTTTAGAAGAACCCACGCAGCCCCCAGGTACAACGCTAAATAAAAAGCACCACCGTAAACTGCCACCCTGGGCTCCAGAAGGGCATAGGCTCCTCGCCGAACAAGCCACAGGTAAAGGACCATGGGCGCAGCAAACGCCAAGCCCAGGAGGCTCAGGGCCATCTCGCGTTGCCCCCCAGCCCAAGAACCCGCCGAAGCAAGGGCAAAAGCTACTCCTGCGAAAACCCCGAAGCGCCAATGGTAGCCGATAAGTACCCGTTGATACCCCAAAAAGGCTTCCCGAAACTTGCCTGAGCCATACACCAGCATGGGCTCGGTCCACAGGGCGGTGTGCAGGGTGCCGAGCAGGAGAAAAATGGAGAACGCCACAGAAAAAGCGCCGTAGCTAGCAGGCTCCAGCCACCGCGCCAGAAGCACGCTAGCCAGGAAGTTGCTACCGGCAAAAAGACCCTGATCCAGCACCGCCCAAAATCCCTTGCGGGCCCAACCGAAAACAGAAACAAGACGTGAAGGCGCTGCCTTGCCATTCTGATCAGGAGGCGAGGTGATTTCAGAAAATATCTCTGGAGAACCTGAACCCATTTTATTGGCCTCTGTCCGCTACCGCGCTTTCAGCGCTGCGATTTGCACAAATTCAGCTCCAAAATTATATCCCCTAGCCCTAGATTCTTTTGAAGGTTTGATGTAACCCGGCTGGCAACTACGACCGCTGCCATAGGGCCTTAAACTCTCCCCACCAGGTTGAGGGCTTAAACAGCGCCTGCACTTCCTCAACCTTCTGCTGCGCCTCGCGGTCTGCAGGCGCACGCGACAGCCAGTGCCGCACTAGGGCTAAGCCCAAGCCCAAAAATACTCCCAAGAACAAAAACAAAAATACAATTACTTTACGACTCATCCCCGAAGGCTCATTGGGAGGCACGGGCGGCTGCACAATACTCAACACCGGAGCTTCTTTTTGCACTTGAATCTCGGCTTGCGTCTTCTGAATCTGCAGCTCTCGGTAAAGCTGCTCCTTAAAGCTCAACTGCCGTTGCAACCGCTCCATCTCGGCCCGCAGCTGGGCTGTTTGCGGATTGCGGTTGGCATCCAAAAAGCGCGCGAGCTCGTTTTCAGCCTGCCGCAGCTCAGCTTCTACTTGGGCAAACTTCTGCTCCAAAAAACGCAAATCCTGCCGCGCCTTCTCCGTCTTAATCCGGTTGACCGCAGCCTGCAAATGCCAAATAGCCCGCTCCACCAATGCAGCCGAAAGGTAAGGGTCCTTGCTTTCAGCACGCAACACAATCACTCCCGGCATATCCCGCAGCAACCCCCCTCCTGTTTTCTGGGAAGCGCTAAGAACGCTACGAAGCTCCCGAATCGCCGCATATTCCTCCTCGGTGGGCAGAACAATCACACCCGAGTACAGGTCTTGCACAGGTGCTCTAGCGCTACCCCGCAACCAGCGTAGCGGATTAAGGTAAGCCAACCAGGATTCCTTCCCGTAGTATTCCACTAGCGTCATGCGCCGGCCTTCTTCGGCAATGTAGAACGTGTCGCGCGCCAACGCCAGCAAAAAATCCGGACTCTGAACAATGTCGGGATAGACGCTAGGACTAACAACCTCCTCACCTCCTATCGACAATCCAAACGAGCGCAATGCCGAAAGGGCACCGCTACTACTTGGCGACGTGCTAGGAGCTAGCTTGGCCTCGGCCACGTAGGACCTTGGCATAAGCAGGGCCACTACTACACCCAGCACCAGCGCAGCCAGCACGCTGACTACGATCACGCGCCGTTGACGGGCAATGGCCACACCCAAATCCAAAAGGGAAATTTCATCCGCTTCTGCAGAAGCATAGTACGGTACCCAACCCGGCGGTGGGGAAGCAGACGAACCGGCTGCAGCGCGCTCTGAAGTGTCGGTAGGATTCATCTCTGACCAGTGCACCAAGATTGCTTAATAGCAGCACCAACAAAAACCAGGCCCAGATACTTTTAAAGTAGGACTTTCGGTTCCATAAAAAAAAGCCCCCTCTGGGGGCTTTTTACAGAGCAGCGCTAGCGCTGCTGGCGTTGACATCACTCACCGGGCATACCGGGCAGCAATTGCTTCTAACCTTGCCTGGAGTTGATCTGCTGGAAACCAGCGACCGCGCAGCATCACCCCCAGCCGGCGCCGCAGATGGCCTAAATCCTCCAGCGGATTCCCCTCCAGCAAGATCAAATCGGCCCGGTGCCCGATAGCCACAGCCCCAAAGCTGTCCTGCCGCTGGAAGTAACGTCCAACGTTATACGTAGCCGAGCGCAAAATCTCGTAAGGCCTCAGGCCAGCAGCTTGCATGCGCTCTATTTCTCGATATGTTGAAAAACCTGGCACGCTGAACTGTTGCGGCGAATCTGTGCCAAACAAAATCCCAACCCCACCGTCGGCCAATGCCTTGAGCAGCCGCATACGGTTAGCAATATGCTGCCGCGCTGCTTCGCGGTTAAGCTGCGGATTGGTCAAGCGGCGCTGGTGAGCCTCTACCCACTGGTCGACAATCTCCGCCGGCATATAGCGTAGTTCTTCATACCCCTGAACCGTCTCCAGATCCAGAACGCCCATAAGCACTTCCCACAGCGCCATCGTGGGCACCACCCAAGCCTGCGCTTCACGGGTGAGCCGGACAACTTCGGCCAGGCGGGCTTCGTCGATAGGCTTGTCGAAGGCATCCAGGTAGGCTATAAAGCCATCCAAGTGATCGAACGTCTCTTGCCCCATCTCCAAGGCATGCCGAAGCCCGACGCTTTCGGGCACGTGACCGGCAAAGCGGATCCCTACTTCATGGGCCGTGCGTGCCATGGCATCGTAGACTTCCCGGCTCAGCCCAGGCAATACTTTCAGCAAATCCCACCCTTCTGCTTTTTGCTGGCGTACCCTTTCGACGGCCTGCTCAGGCGAGGTGACCGAGCCGCCGCTAAAAGGAGGACCCGCCAGGTAAAGCGTAGGTCCCACAAGCTCACCACGATGAATCCGCTCCCGAAGCACTAGTTGCGCAGGATCCCCCAGCATACCCCGCACTGTGGTAATGCCATTGGCCACGTAGAGCCACAGCACATCCTCGATGTACTGCGGCGAAGCGTTACCCCCAGGCACATGTCCATGCATCTCAGCCATGCCTGGCATCAGGTAGCGACCCGCAGCCTCAATGCGCTGCGCCCCGTCGGGAATCGTTATAGCCTCGGCAGGACCCACCGCAACGATTCGCGTACCACGAACGAGTACCGTCTGGTTAACCAGCACCGTATCCCGATCCATCGGCAGCACGTTCACACCGACAAATGCCACTGCCGACTCCGGCGCTGGCTGCGCTTGACAAGCCAGCACAGCCAGCATCGAGACACCTATCAGCCTAAGCGCTTGCATGACCAGCCTCCCGATTGGTTGAGCGCACCTTTTAAGAATACGATACCCAAAGCTTTGGGGAAAGGCATTTGAGGCGCTAAAGACGCAAAAAAGTACCTTTAAAATAGGCCTTGTATCGGGCTTGAACCCTTCGTGCAGGCCTGCGTTGGAATAGCTTTAAAAAAGCCTTGCCTTGTCGTGCACGCACCTGCTCTCATCAATCTGCGTACGCTAAGCCGAGCGGAGCTAGAAGCGCTAGCGGAGCGGTTAGGCGAGCCGCGCTACCGGGGGCGCCAGCTTTTTAAATGGCTCTACGGCAAGGGGGCTACGTCGTTTGCGCAGATGACCGATCTCCCCAAGACCTTTCGGGAAGCGCTCGAGCGCCAGGCGTGCATTCGCACGCTCGAACCCGTTCGACAGCTTATCGCCCGTGATCAGACGGTTAAGGTGCTGTTTCGCCTACCCTCGGGACGGCATGTAGAAGCAGTGCTCATTCCAGACGTTGAGGCCTCTGGGCAGGTGCGTCGGCTGACGGTATGCGTCTCGAGCCAGGTGGGCTGCGCCATGGGCTGTGCTTTTTGTGCAACCGGTCTGATGGGTTTTCAGCAGAACCTGACGGCCGGAGAGATTTACGACCAAGTCTGGCAGCTCAATCGCCTAGCCGAAGCGCGCTTTGGCCGCCGCATTACCAACGTGGTCTACATGGGCATGGGCGAGCCGCTTTTAAACTATGCTGCGGTGCTAGAAAGCATTGCGTTCTTGACCGATCCCGACGGGCTAGGTCTTTCACCCCGCCGAATCACGGTGTCGACCGTGGGCCTGGCACGCCGCATTCGGCAGCTGGCCGACGAGGGCGTGCGCTTCCGACTGGCTGTCTCGCTCCATGCCCCAACCAACGCCCAACGCTCAGCCATTATGCCAGTCAACCGCAACGAGCAGACCGACCTTGACGACCTCATCGAAGCAATTCGCTACTTTGAGCAAAAAACCGCCCAAAAGGTCACCTACGAGTATTGCTTGTTTGAAGGCTTTAACGACCGTCCCGAAGACGCGCAGCGCCTGGCCGATATTGTTGCCCAAGCCCCTGGCAAAGTCAACCTCATGCTTTACAATCCTGTCGAAGGGGCACCTTTTCGGCGTCCTTCGGAGGAACGCTTAGAAGCATTCCTCCGGGTTCTGGTAGCCCGCGGTGTTACGGTCACCGTGCGACGTAGCCGTGGCGAAGAGATCCAGGCCGCCTGCGGCCAACTGGCTGTGCGTGAACAAAGCATCGCCGAGGCCGTGTCATAACGTTGACAGACCTTGTCGGTAAGCTGCTCACCAACGTCGCAACCGGCCATGAAAAAGCAACAACTGTCGACGGATCCTGTTGCTGAGCTGCAGTGGAGCTTAGGGCGCTGGATGTTAGGGGTGATGGGGGGAGCGCTAGCTGTGGTGATGCTCCCGCGGCTTTTGCGTCTGCTGTTTCGGCGCGTTTTACCGCATCTCTTGCTTGAAGTGCTGCTGGCCGTGACGGTCGGGTTGCTTACGGAAAAGGTGGCTTTGTGGCTACAACGCAAACCAAAAGCCCTAAAAGCGCATGGAACCCCTGCGTCGACCACCTGAACGTCCAGATCGGCTGGGCGTTATCACCCACGGCTCGCTCAGCCAAGGCGTCGAGATGAAGCTCGAAGCCAGCGAGTCGATCGAAGAGGTGGTTGCCGGCACGTTTGTGGTCATTCAAGGCGAAAAGTATGACTTTTTTTCGATGATCACCGACGTGCGCATCGATGCAGCCAACGAAAACATCCTTCTACATCCGCCATCGGCAGAGAACAATCTGCTGCGCCAGATCTTGCGCGGTTCAGGGACCTATGCCACGGTCACGCTCAAGCCCATGCTGATGATGCGCAACGATGGGCTGCAAGAGCTCGCCGAGGTGCAACCCGTCAAAACGGTACCCAGCCATTTTGCAGCGGTCTACCGCGCCACCGCTGAAGATGTAACGCGCATCTTTGGCCACGAAGCCAACGAGGGCGGCAACCGCTATTTTCAGGTTGGCGAGCCGCTGGGTATGCCCGGAATTCCAGTATGCATGGACTTAGATCGTCTGGTAGAGCGCTCGAATGCGGTTTTTGGCAAAACGGGCACCGGCAAAACGTTCCTTACGCGGCTGCTCCTGTGTGGTACGATCAAAACGGGCAAGGCCGTCAACCTGGTGTTCGACATGCACTCAGAGTATGGCTACAGTGCCCGTAAAGAAGACGGCACGTTTGTTAAAGGCCTGCGGGAGCTTTTCCCGACGCGTGTTGTGGTCTTCTCACTTGACCCTGAAGGCACCCGTAAGCGTACGCAGCGCACCCCAGATTGCGACGTTTACCTTTATGCCGACCAAATCGAGCCAGAAGACATTCTGCCGCTGCAGGAAACCCTTAACCTCAACGAAACCGCAGCCGAAAGCAGCTTTCTTTTGCAACGTAAGTTTGGCCGCAATTGGCTGCTTCAGCTGCTGCAGACTCCAGAAACTGAGCTCAATGACTTGGCCGAAGCGGTCGGTGCCCATCCTGCCTCCCTTGGGGCCTTACGACGCAAACTGTCCCCTTTTGAACGCTATTCCTTCTTTAAGACCGAACCTTCGACGGGTAAGCGAGATGTTCTGGAAGACTTGCTTGAAGCGCTGCGCAGCCAAAAATCGGTAGTCTTTGAATTTGGCCGTTACGACGACTTGCGCGTCTACATGCTGGTGGCCCAGGTTATCACGCGGCGCGTGCGGGCTGCTTACGAGGAGATGACCACCACCTATTTGCAAACCCAAAACGAAGCTGATCGCCCACCCCAGCTTGTCATCACCATTGAAGAAGCGCACAAATTCCTTATGCCCGGCATTGCCCGCGAAACGCCTTTTGGCAAAATTGCCCGGGAAATGCGCAAGTACTTTGTGTCGCTGCTGGTGGTTGACCAGCGGCCTAGTGCTATCGATGAGGAGGTGCTGAGCCAGATCGGCACGCGCATTATTGCCCAACTGAACGACGACAAGGATATCGCTGCGGCCTTGGTGGGCACGCGGGATGCAGGTGCGCTGCGCCAGGTGCTGGCTTCGCTGGACTCCAAGCAGCAGGCGCTCATCTTAGGCCATGCGGTACCCATGCCCATCGTGGTCAAAACGCGCACCTATGACGACGCGTTCTATGCAGCGCTGCGCAGCAGCGACTTGCCTGGCCAGGACTTCGACAGCTTAGACCGCAACATGAAACAGTGGTTTTACTAAGTTTATGCTGGCGTGTCGACTTTTTGTGCTGCTCTGCCTATTGTGGCTAGGTTGCCGCGCACCCCGGTCGCCGTTTGATAGTGCTGCAGCCACAGAAATGGAAGCTGCAAGCTGGGCCGAAGCCCAGCTGCGCACGTTGACGCTGGAGCAGAAAATCGGTCAGCTTTTTGCCGTACGTGCCCGAGGCCTTTTCCAAAGCGTAGATGATCCAGAGTACCGTGAGCTGGTAAGGCTGGTTGAGCATCTTGAAGTTGGGGGTGTGGTTTTCTTTCAAGGGGACCCCTACGCCCAAGCCATGCTAGCCAACGACCTTCAGCGCCGCAGCCGAATCCCCCTCTTGATTGCCCAGGATACCGAGTGGGGTGTGGCCATGCGTGTAGCCCGCACCACAAGTTTTCCCCGTGCCATGGCTATCGGCGCAACGGGCAATCCACAGTACGCCTATGCCGTTGGCTACGTAACGGCACGCGAAGCGCGCGCCCTGGGCGTACACCAGCTGTACGCTCCAGTAGCTGATGTCAACAACAATCCGTTGAATCCAATCATTAACGTTCGGGCTTTTGGGGAAGACCCCTACCTGGTAGCGACCATGGTGCAGGCGTTTGTGCGCGGTGTTGGCCGGGCAGGCGCTATTGCTACGGTGAAGCATTTTCCTGGCCATGGCGACACGGCCATCGACTCGCACAGCGAGCTTCCTGTATTGCCCTTTGACCGCAACCGGCTCGATACGCTAGAGCTGGTACCTTTTCGGGCAGCCCTTGCAGCAGGCGTGCCTAGCGTCATGACCGGTCATCTGGCCTTACCGCGTTTGGAGCCCATCCCCCATCTTCCGGCTTCACTTTCGCGCCGCATCACGCACGACTTGCTGCGCGGGGAACTAGGCTTTGACGGCCTGGTGGTGACCGATGCTTTAGAGATGCGCGGTGTGACCCAGTACTTTGGCGTAGGCGAAGCAGCCGTTCGCGCCCTTGAAGCTGGCGCCGACGTGCTTTTGCTCTCAGAAGACGTTGAGGCCGCACGGGCGGCTATTGTGCAAGCTGTTCAGTCTGGCAGGCTATCGGAAGCGCGGATCGACGTTTCTGCACGCCGCATCCTGCAGCTCAAAGAGCGGCTGAACCTACACCGAGATCGGCTGGTCGACCTTGAGGTGATTCCACAAGTGGTTGGGATTGCCGCGCACCAAGCCATTAGCCAGACCATTGCTCGGGCCTCGCTAACGCTGCTGCGCAACGAAGGGTCGGTGCTTCCTCTGCCCGATGCACCGCTTACCCCCTACCGCTTGCTGGTTGCCTCGCTTAGCGACAGCGACGATCCTGCAACCGGCCGTTTTTTTGTGCAGGCGATCCGGGAAGCAGCCCCTGATGCGCTTGTCAGCGCTCGCTTGCTTGACGTTCGCTCGCATGCCGACGACTACCAAAGCGTTTTGCAGGCTGCAGCGCAGCACGACTTTGTGGTCGTGCCAGCTTATGTGTTTGTGCGCTCTGGAAGCGGCCGCATCCGCCTTCCCGAGGCGCACCGAGTTTTTCTGGATGCGCTCATTGCCCAAGGTAAGCCTGTCGTGCTGATCGCTTTTGGCAATCCCTACATCATCATGGATCTCAAAAGACAACCAGCAGCGTACGTGGTGGCCTACAGCGGCAACGAATCGACCCAGCGGGCGGTTGTCCAAGCCTTGTTTGGGCAGGCGGGCTTCTCGGGAAAACTTCCGATCACGATTCCCGGCTATTTTCGACGGGGCGAAGGCATGGTGCTACCGCAGGTTGCCCCGCGCCGCGCCTATCCTGAAGAAGTTGGCATGCGCACCGAAGGGCTTTACCGGATCGATTCCCTGCTTGAAGCGGCAATCCGCCAGAAGGCGTTTCCTGGCGCCGCTGTGGCCATCGGGCGTGGCGAAGCGATCGTCTGGCTTAAGGGCTACGGCCACTATACCTACAGCTCCGACCAACGCGTCACGCCTGAATCGGTCTTCGACCTCGCTTCGCTGACCAAGGTTGTGGTTACAACGACCGCAGCCATGCAGCTCTACGAGGCTGGAAAGTTGGACCTAGAGGCGCCGGTTGCCCGTTACTTACCCGAATTTGCGCAAAATGGCAAAGACCAGGTAACCATACGGCAGCTGCTGTCGCACACCTCTGGTCTGGCCCCCTACCGTCCGTTTCATCGGATGGGCCTGACCACAGCCGAAGCGGTGCGGCAAGCAATTTTGGCCGACACGCTCGTCTACGCCCCTGGCACCGAAGCGCGCTACAGCGACCTAGGCATGATTGTACTGGGCTGGGTTATCGAGCGTATTACAGGCCAACCGCTTGATGCGTATGCACAAGCCCATATTTTCCAGCCCCTGGGGATGCGCCATACCCGCTTTCGGCCTGTAGGTTGGAGCGACAGCACGGTGGTGCCCACAGAGGTGGATACGATCTTTCGCCATCGCCTCCTTCAGGGCGAAGTGCATGATGAAACTGCCTGGATACTGGGGGGTGTAGCTGGGCATGCCGGCGTTTTTTCAACGGCAGCAGACCTCGCACGCTTTGCTTACATGCTGGTTAACGAAGGCCGCATTGGTGGGCGGCAGTTCCTCAAACCTGAGACCATTCGGCTGTTCACCACACCGGTTGATCCTCCGCGTGCCGGCACACGTGCCCTAGGCTGGGATACCAAAAGCCCACAGGGCTACACTTCGGCCGGCCGCTTCTTTAGCCTAAGGAGTTTTGGGCACACCGGCTTTACAGGCACCTCGCTCTGGATCGATCCAGAGCAACAGCTCTTTGTGATTTTACTGACCAACCGCGTTTATCCCACCCGGGAAAACCAGAAGCACCTGGCCATACGTGCTGCTTTAGCCGACTTGGCCTGGCAGGCGATCATCGGTCCGCCCCAATTGAACTTAGAAGCCCTGCTGCCGTAAAAGAGCGCTGTCTGTCATATTGACGGGCTGGAATGTTGTTTGCACTCGCTCCCAGCCCAAACGTATGGGCAACCCGTTAAACCAGCCAGAAAGGGTGTCGTATGCCGACCTACGTCTACCGTCGTGAGGATGGAAGCATCTTTGAAATGGAGCAGCGTATCACGGATCCACCCCTGACGCATTGTCCGACAACCGGCCAGCGTGTCGAGCGCTTGATTACGGGCTCAGCCGGACTGATCTTTAAAGGAAGCGGCTTTTATCTGACCGACTATGCGCGCAAAGGGAGCAGCAACAGTGCTAACGGTAGCAAAGCCAAAAGCGAGGCAAGCTCCGAGAGTAAAAGCGACTAAATAGGCGCTAGCCAAAAAAAAAAGCCGGGCTCAAGGCCCGGCTTTTTTTTGTCCACCCCGCAAGCAACTGCGGGACACCGTGGACGACCCAACGATTGTAGCAAAAATCGTACAATTTATCGGCAAGAGGCGCGTGCCAACTGACGTTTTAACCAAATCAGCACACCAGGTGTGGTTTTCCAATAGGGCAAGGCCACAGACACGTAGTCGATCGCTTCGTCTGGTTGGCCCGGCGTGATCTGTTCTGGAAGCTGTCGCGGCAATTTTTTCTGCCCCAGCAGGTATGCGGGCACATGCGGGTTAGCCTGGCGGGCTTGGCGTAGTGCCTGGCGGGTTTCGAGCGTATCTCCTTCCTGTTGATAGAGCACAAGCACCCGGCTATAGGTCCAGGCAGCCGAGTCGTCGTCTGGGTACATGTCCAGCAGCATGCGCAGTGCTTCGACGTCTTTGCGCATCAGTAATGCTTCCAGCAAGAGGTAGCGTACGCCTTGGTGGTCGCCCGCATCCAACCGCAGCAGTTCCCAAAAATGGCTCAGGGCTTCTTCTTGCTGGCCGCACAGCCAGAGGCTTTGGGCTAGTCCTAGGCGCGCCCGTAGGTAGGGACGGGCTTCCGGAAGATGCCAAAAGCGGCCGAGATGCCGCTCAAACCAGGCTGGCGGCAGCACGCGCTCGCCTGCGGCAACGCCTTGCCGGTACCACTGGAGTGCTTCTTCTGGCGTTGCGGCTTCTTCGGCAAGGAGGACGTAGGCATCGGCGCAATCGGACGACAGGCTTAAAGCCTGATGCGCCAGTTGAAGACGGCGTTCCGAGGCAGGCTCTTTCCAAGCCTGGTAGACCAGCATTTGGGCCTGCTCGAGCGGCGTACTGTCGGGGGCTGGCAGAACGTCTTCTTCAAGCCAGTTTTCCAGAAACGCCTCGAAAGGGGCTAAGGAATCCGGAAGCGGCTGCTCTGGCGAAGCGTTTGCATTGCTTGCTGCTGCAGAGCGGCGTTTGTGAGAGGCCATTGGGGGTGCCGTGCTGATTGCGAGCGTTTACGCTGCAATCTCCAACCGCAAAAATCCAGGAAGGTTCGGCTTAATCGGCGCGACGGGCTGCCCAAAGGATGCCCCCGAGCAGGTGCTGCCGGAATAGCGGCTCAGCGTAGCTTTCCTTGGTGTGGCCCATAGCCGTGTACCAAGCGCGACCTTCGCCTACCGTGTGATACCAGGCAATGGGGTGATCTTCGCCCATCTTGCCGCCTTCGTACGTAGTCTCATCCAGCACAGCCAGCACGTGCACGTTGTGCAGCCGTGGGTTGGCATGGAAGTTATACCACTCGTCGGTGCGCGCCCAGGCTTCGGGAAGATGCTGCGTGGAAGGATGGGTGCGGTCTACGACGCGCACCACGGCTTCCTGGATATGCGGATGGCTTTCAAAATAAGCACCGACCAGTTGGCCATACCAAGGCCAGTCGTACTCGGTGTCGCTGGCTGCATGCACGCCGACATAGCCCCCGCCACCTTCGATGTAGGCTTTAAAGGCCTCCTGTGCGAGCGTGTCGAGCACGTCGCCTGAGGTATTTAAAAAAACCACTACAGCAAACTGGGCCAGCGTATCGGGCTGAAAGTAGGTAGGATCTTCGGTTGCGGTCACGGCAAAGCCGTGCTCAGCGCCTAAAGCTTTGATGGCAGCGATGCCCTCTGGGATGGAATCGTGCCGGTAGCCCAAGGTTCGGCTAAAAACCAACACGCGGAAAGCCGGCTGGGCGTCGGCGTTATGCTGGCTGGATGGAGCCACGCAGGCGCCCAGCAGCAGGGCCCCCGCCACCCAAAAATGCGCGGTGTGCTTCATGGCACCTTAAGCCCTAAGTTAGGAAGCGGTCTGGGTTTGGCGTTCCCGAGCAAACGCTGCATCGAAGGCGGCAGCTGAAGGCGGGAAGTCCATGGCCTTGACACGCGCGCAGGCTTCTTGTGCGCCGTGCTCACGGTCCATGCCAATGTCTTCCCATTCGATCGAAAGCGGACCGTTGTAGCCAATACGGTTCAGGGCGCGGATAATCTCTTCAAAGCGGATGTTGCCGCGACCGATAGAGCGAAAGTCCCAATAGCGATCGCGGTGGCCAAACGCCAAATGGCCGCCAAAGACCCCTGAGCGCTTAGGCACGGGCGACCACCAGACGTCTTTCATGTGCACGTGGTAGATGCGGTCGGCAAAGTGTTCAATGAAGGCCACATAGTCGACGCCCTGATACCCTAGATGGCTGGGGTCGTAATTAAAGCCAAAGGAAGCGCGGTAGCCTAGGGCTTCGAGTGCCCGTTCGGCCGAGGCGATATCGAAAGCGATCTCGGTAGGATGCACCTCTAGGGCAAAACGTACCCCAACTTCTTCAAACACGTCGAGAATAGGATGCCAGCGCCGGGCAAAGTCCTCATAGCCTTGGTCGATCATGCCAGGCAAAAGCGGCGGAAAGGCATAAAGTAGCGGCCAAATGCTACTGCCGGTAAAGCCGTTGACCACTTTGACGCCCAGCTTGGCTGCTGCGCGCGCGGTATCCATCATCTCCTGGGCGGCTCGCTGGCGCACACCTTCGGGGTTGCCATCGCCCCAGACGTGGGGGGGCAGAATGGCTTTATGGCGCTCGTCGATAAGGTCGCAAACAGCCTGGCCCACCAGATGATTGCTAATGGCCCAAACTTTCAGTCCGTACCGGGCCAGTAGCTCCAGTCGCTGTTCGCAGTAGCCCTCTTCCTTCAGGGCCCGTTGCACGTCGAAGTGATCACCCCAGCAAGCCAGTTCCAAACCATCATAGCCCCATTCGGCCGCTTTTCGTGCAAGGGTTTCCAGCGGCAAATCTGCCCATTGGCCTGTAAACAAGGTTACTGGTCGTGCCATGGCTTTTGGGTTTAAGCGTTTACGTTTGGCATTCATGCTCCTGGGGGCGTGTAGCGGGCATCGACCCATGCGCGGCGACGGCCGCTTTCAAGCGCAGTCAAGATGAAATGCACGCCGCGCGCGCCATCCTGAACCGTTGGAAAATCGAGATCTAGGGGATCTGGCTTTTCACCCGCCAGGTGCGCCTTGAGCGTCCGAGCAAAGTTGAGGTAAATGTTAGCAAAGGCCTCAATAAAGGCTTCGGGATGGCCTGAAGGCAGGCGTGAAGCGCGGCGGGCTGCTGGCGCCAGGTAGTCATTTCCGCGTTTGTATACCTGCTCCGGCCGATCGGGATAGCGCACGTATAGGTAGTTAGGCTCTTCTTGGTGCCACTCCAGTGCGGCTTTTTCGCCGTAGATGCGAATGCGCAGGTTATTTTCTTCTCCTACGGAAACCTGCGAGGCGTAGAGGATGCCGCGCGCTCCGTTTTGGTAATGTACGAGCAGGTTGGCGTCGTCTTCGACCTTACGGCCTGGCACAAACGTAGTCACGTCAGCACAGAGCCGGTCCAGTTCAAGTCCCGTAATGTAGCGGGCCAGGTGTTCGGCATGAGAGCCAATGTCGCCAAGGGCGCCGGCCCCTGCCATCTTTGGATCGGTGCGCCAGGCAGCCTGCTTCTGGCCCGTCTGTTCCAGCGGCGTAGCCAGCCAGCCCTGGGGGTACTCCACCACGATTTTGCGAATCTCGCCCAGCAGTCCTTCCTGCACCATAGCCCGGGCCTGCTTCACCATGGGGTAGCCCGAGTAGTTATGCGTAAGCGCAAAGAGCACCTTGTGTTGCGCAACCAAGCGGCACAGCGCTTCTGCTTCCTCCAGCGTGGTGGTCAGCGGCTTATCGCAGACCACGTGGAAGCCAGCTTCAATGAAGGTTTTGGCGATGGGATAGTGGAGGTGGTTGGGCGTAACGATCGCAACAAAGTCGATGCGTTCTTCTGGGGGCAGGGCTGCTTCTTTTTCGGCCATCTCCTCATAAGAGCGATAGACGCGCCGCGGGTCCAGGTGCAGCACGGTGCCCATCTGGCGCGACTTTTCCGGGTCCGAAGAGAAGGCCCCAGCAACCAGTTCGATTTCACCATCCAGGGCAGCGGCCTTGCGGTGCACTGCACCGATAAAGGCACCTGGTCCGCCCCCAACCATGCCATACCGAAGTTTACGGTTTAGTGGCATTGCTTCTTGCGGTTTAGAAGGTTAGTTGCGACAGGTATTCATAGCTGCGGCGGATGCTGGCCAGCGGATCGGCCGGCTGGTCATGCTCTACAAAATAATGCTGGAGCTGCACGCCTGCCGCCTGCGCGAAAATCTTCACAAAATCGATCGTTCCCTGCCCTACATCCACCATTTGCCGGTCGGCTGTCATGTCTTTTACATGGCAAAGGGGGAACCGTCCCGGATGCTGCTGGAAGTAGACCAGCGGATCAAAACCGGCATAGGTGATCCAGTAGAGGTCCAGTTCCATTTTAACCAGCTCGGGGTCGGTTTCGGCCAGCAGCACGTCGTAGGGGACCTGGTCGCCGATGCGTGCAAACTCGAAGTCGTGGTTATGGTAGGCAAACTGGACGTTAGCGGCTTTGCAGGCTTCACCCCAGCGGTTGAAGCGTTCTGCCCAGCGTCGGTAGTCGTCGATCGTCTGACGCTGCTCGGGCGGTAGCCAAGGCACAATCACATAGCGGTGCCCCAGCGTATGGGCAGCCTCGAGCAGGGCGCTTAGGTTTTCTTCGAGCATCTGGAAGGGGACGTGCGTGGCTGGCGCCGAGAGCTCTAGTTGGTCGAGCATTTGGCGCAGCTCTTGGGGCGTGTAGTTGTAGTAACCGGCAAACTCCACTTCGCGGTAGCCGAGCTGCGCTACTTGCTCGAGCGTACGTGGTACGTCCTGCTCCATGAGCGTCCGCACCGTATAGAGCTGCAAGCCGATGCGTTCCAGCCGGCGGCTACCACCTGCCGTTGATGACGCCTCTGGGCGGTCGCAGCCTAGGCTTGCCCAAGCCAAGCTACCCAAAGCTAATCCGCCTGCCGTGCGCAAAAAGTTTCTCCGGTCCATAGCATCTTACAGGTCTTAAGCTTATGCCCAAGCGCGCCCGAGTTCAGCATAGGGCACGCATGCATCGTAGCGCCCTGGCACGAGGTTCAGGCGCAGCTCCTGCGTTGCGCCCACTTCTGAAGTGTAGTAGCCCACGATCGTTAGCTCTTTCATTACCCGGAAAAACGGCCGCAGCTCGACCGTCAGCGTGCGTGGCGGACGTCCTTGCGCAACGTCTTCGGCCGACGTGTCTGGCCCATCGATGATTTGTCCGGTCGTGCGGTCGATGACCACCCGTCGCGATTGGGCCTGCCGGGCTTCCTGCTCCAGCTCCTCCAAGAGTTGCACTTGTTGGGCTTCCGCAAGCTGCACAAACGACCGTTCAAACCGCTCCCTGGCCATCGTATCCACGCGCTTCAGCTCAGCCAGAAAATGCTCCCGCTCGGCTGCATACATCCAGTCCGTCAGCATCCGGTCAATGAATTCCGGCACCCCGGCTGCCTTTGCCCCTGGCGTATCCGTCTCCGGAATGATGAGCTCGGCAATCGTACTGACCAGATCGTACTGATCGGAGGCCAGCGTCTGCGGCTTGTAAGCTCCTGGAGCTGAACCTGCCCGGCACCCTCCTAGAACGCCGGCAATTGTCGACATCGACAGCGCCCCGCCCGCTAACAGGGCCAGACGCTTCAGTGCTTCTCGTCGGTCCATACGGCTATCGAATCGCTGTTACAAATTACCTTTTTTGAGTTGTTCAACGGCATAGTGCGCTGCCCGCGCCGTCAGCGCCATGTACGTAATCGACGGATTCTGGCAGGCCGATGAAGCCATGCAGGCCCCATCGGTTACAAACACATTCGGCACATCGTGCATCTGGTTGTACGCATTGAGCACCGACGTCTTCGGGTCCCGACCCATCCGCGCCGTACCCATCTCGTGAATGCATAAGCCCGGATGAGCGTACTCAATAGCATCGTAGACCTGGATATTCTTCGCACCTGCGGCTTCCAGCATCTCGGCTGCGCTCTGCGCCATATCTTTGCGCATAGCCAACTCGTTTTCGCTCCAGGTGCAGTGAATCCGCAACAGCGGCATGCCCCAGGCATCCGTACGCTCCGGGTCCAACTCCACATAGTTCTCATAGCGCGGCAGCATCTCACCCCAAGCGCCTAACCCCATGATCCATGGCCCTGGGTCTCGCAATGCCTGTTTGAGGGAAACACCAAAACCTTGCATGTCAATTCCCCGGTCCCATCCTGCCCGGTAAGCCCCTCCCTGGTAGCCAAAGCCGCGCAGATAGTCTGAACGCTTTGAGGCCTTATCGCCTAGATTTCGGAAGCGGGGAATGTAGATGCCATTCGGACGATTGCCATAGTAGTACTTGTCCTCAAAACCAGGAATCTCCCCGGTGGCCCCAACCACAAAGTGGTGGTCCATGAGGTAGTGGCCTAGCACCCCACTCGAATTCCCCAACCCATTCGGAAAACGACGCGACTTCGAATTCAACAAAATCTGCGTCGTCGCCAACGTCGAAGCACACAAAAAAATCACCCGACCATAAAACTCCAACATCTCCTTCGTCTCCCGATCAATCACCCGAACCCCAACCGCACGGTCCCGCTCCTCATCATAAATCACACTGTGCACAATGCTGTTCGGACGCAACGTCAAGTTCCCCGTAGCACGCGCCGCAGGAAGCGTCGCACTCAAACTCGAAAAATAGGCGCCTGGGGTGCATCCGCGATCACAGGGACCGCAGTAGTGGCAGGCGGCGCGGCCGTTTAGGGGCTGCGTCAGAACAGCTACCCGTCCGATAGTCATCTTGCGACCAGGGAAAGCCCGCTCAATGCGCTCCTTCACGTGCAGCTCCACACAGTTCATCGGCATCGGCGGCAAAAACTGCCCGTCCGGAAGCTGCGGCAACCCTTCGGCCTGACCACTAATGCCCGCAAAACGCTCCACATAGTCGTACCACGGCGCAAGGTCCCGATACCGAATCGGCCAGTCTACCCCAAAACCATCCCGCGCATTCGCCTCAAAATCCAAATCACTCCAACGGTAACACTGCCGGCCCCACATCAGCGAGCGCCCTCCCACACGGTCGCCCCGAATCCAGATAAACGGTTCAAGCTGAATGTAGGGATTTTCTTTATCGTTGATAAACAAGTGCTTGGTATCCTCCCGGCAGGCGTAGCAGTTTTTTTGGATGGCGTACGCTTCGTCAAAGAGGCTGCGCTCACCGCGACCCCGGAAGGTAAACTGCCACGGGGGCAGGTGTTCGGTGACGTAGTCTTTGCCGTGCTCCAGCGGTCGACCGCGTTCCAAAACCAGCGTCTTTAGGCCCAGCTCGCAAAGCTCTTTGGCTGCCCAACCGCCCGAGATGCCCGAGCCTACCACAATTGCATCGTACACCTCAGGCTGTCGCGCCACATACACGTTCTTTTTAACCATAGGCCTTGCCGGTTTTAGAGGTTACCCTTTTTGAGCTGTTCAACGGCATAGTGCGCTGCCCGCGCCGTCAGCGCCATGTAGGTAAGCGACGGATTTTGGCACGCTGCCGAGGTCATGCAGGCCCCATCGGTTACAAACACATTCGGCACATCGTGCATCTGGTTGTACGCATTAAGCACCGACGTCTTCGGGTCCCGACCCATCCGCGCCGTGCCCATCTCGTGAATACCTTCACCGGGCTTATAGTCGTCAATGAAAGGCCGCACATTTTTTCCACCAGCCGCTTCCAGCATTTCTGCGGCTGCATTGGCCATGTCTTCTCGCATCTTGAGCTCGTTTTCGCTCAAGGTGCAGTGAATCCGCAACAGCGGCATGCCCCAGGCATCCGTACGCTCCGGGTCCAACTCCACATAGTTCTCATAGCGCGGCAGCATCTCACCAAAGCCGGTAAGGCCCATGCGCCAAGGCCCCGGATCCCGCAATGCCTGTTTGAGGGCAACACCAAAGCCGTCCATTTCCGCACCACGCCACCAGCTACCCCGACTTGCGCCTCCCTGATAGCCGTAGCCCCGTAAGAAGTCTGGATGCCGCGTTGCGCGATCCCCTAGGTTTCGGAAGCGGGGAATGTAGATGCCATTCGGACGATTGCCATAGTAGTACTTGTCCTCAAAACCAGGAAATTCGGCACTGGCTCCTACCTTGAAGTGGTGGTCCATAAGGTAGTGGCCTAGCACCCCACTCGAATTCCCCAACCCATTCGGAAAACGACGCGACTTCGAATTCAACAAAATCTGCGTCGTCGCCAACGTCGAAGCACACAAAAAAATCACCCGACCATAAAACTCCAACATCTCCTTCGTCTCCCGATCAATCACCCGAACCCCAACCGCACGGTCCCGCTCCTCATCATAAATCACACTGTGCACAATGCTGTTCGGACGCAACGTCAAGTTCCCCGTAGCACGCGCCGCAGGAAGCGTCGCACTCAAACTCGAAAAATAGGCGCCTGGGGTGCATCCGCGATCACAGGGACCGCAGTAGTGGCAGGCGGCGCGGCCGTTTAGGGGCTGCGTCAGAACGGCAGCCCGTCCGATGGTCATCTTGCGACCAGGGAAAGCCCGCTCAATGCGCTCCTTCACGTGCAGCTCCACACAGTTCATCGGCATCGGCGGCAAAAACTGCCCGTCCGGAAGCTGCGGCAACCCTTCGGCCTGACCACTAATGCCCGCAAAACGCTCCACATAGTCGTACCACGGCGCAAGGTCCCGATACCGAATCGGCCAGTCTACCCCAAAACCATCCCGCGCATTCGCCTCAAAATCCAAATCACTCCAACGATAGCTTTGCCGGCCCCACATGATCGATCGGCCACCGACCTGATCTCCGCGGATCCATAGGAAGGGCTTGTCTGGATCGTACACATAGGGGTTTTCCCGGTCGTTAATAAAAAAGTGAATATTGTACTCGTTGACCGGACCGGCTTGCAGCTGGATGTAGTGATCTTCCAGCATGCGTTTTCGGTCTTCCTGACCGCGGAACGGCGTCTGCCACGGGGGCAGGTGTTCGGTGATGTAGTCTTTGCCGTGCTCCAGCGGTCGACCGCGTTCCAAAACCAGCGTCTTTAGGCCCAGCTCGCAAAGCTCTTTGGCTGCCCAACCGCCCGAGATGCCCGAGCCTACCACAATTGCATCGTACACCTCAGGCTGTCGCGCCACATACACGTTCTTTTTCATAGGTCATCCACCAAAACGAAAGCCCTTTCATCAAA
This sequence comes from Rhodothermus bifroesti, assembly GCF_017908595.1. Classification (NCBI taxonomy): domain Bacteria; kingdom Pseudomonadati; phylum Rhodothermota; class Rhodothermia; order Rhodothermales; family Rhodothermaceae; genus Rhodothermus; species Rhodothermus bifroesti. The sequence continues at coordinate 216,985 of NZ_JAGKTL010000005.1, read as the reverse complement.
AGAACGGATAGAAGATAGGATTTTAAAGACTCTTTACGCAAACCTTGAAACCGGTTCCAATGCAGAAAGAGGGGCTTCTTTTTTGTATGTTGTGGATCTATTTTACAGGTTACTTGGGAAGAGGAATCAATTTGGGCCGCTTATGAAACGTCTTGGCGTTGGCTTTATTGGAAGTGGTTTTATTACGCGATTTCACATTCAGTCTTGGCAGGCTGTACGGGATGCCGATATTTTGGGCATCTGGAGTCCTAATCGCGCTCATGCCGAAGCGGCGGCAGCGCTAGCGCGTGCGCTGCACGTTGGGGAAGCCCGCGTTTTTGACTCGATTGAAGCGATGGTGGCCGATCCAGCCATCCATGCGATTTGGATTTGCGGTCCCAACCACAAGCGCATTGAGAACCTGGAGGCCATTGTCGACACGCTAGCGCGTGGTAAGGGCGAGCTTATTGGTGTGGCTTGCGAAAAGCCCCTGGCCCGGAATGTGGCCGAAGCACGGCGCATGGTGGAGCTGGTCAAGCAGGCAGGATTACTGCATGGTTACTTAGAAGATCAGCTTTTTACCCCTGCAATTCGACGCGGCCGGGAAATCATCTGGAAGCGCGGTGCAGCGTTGACCGGTCGGCCTTATCTGGCTCGTGCAGCGGAAGAGCATAGCGGGCCGCATGCTCCCTGGTTTTGGTTTGGCCATCTGCAAGGGGGTGGTGTGCTGAACGACATGATGTGCCACAGCGTTGAGGTTGCCCGCTTTTTGCTTACGGAGCCGGGTGCGTCGCGCCAGAGCATTCGTCCAGTTAAAGTTACTGCCCAGATTGCCAGCCTGAAGTGGTCTCGTCCCGAGTATGCTGCCTGGCTTCGGGAGCATATGGATGCTCGTTTGGATTTTGAGCGGCACCCGGTTGAGGATTTTGCGCGTGCGACCATTGAATTTGTGGATGAGGCCGGCCGCACGCTGATTGCTGAGACGACCACCTCTTGGAGCTATGTTGGTCCGGGGCTGCGGCTTTCGGCCGAGCTTTTGGGTCCGGAGTACTCGCTGCAGGTGAACTCGCTGGACAGTGGTGCCCGGCTGTTTTTCAGCCGACGTGTGCAAGGCGAGGCAGGCGAAGACCTGGTCGAAAAGCAAAACGCTGAGCAAGGCTGGATGCCCCTCGTAGGCAACGAGGCAGCGGAATACGGCTACGAGTGGGAAAACCGCTACTTTGTACGCTGTTTCCTTGAGGGTCGTCAGCCTGAAGAAGATTTCCAGGCAGGCCTCGAGGTTGTCGAGCTCCTGATGACAGCCTACATGAGTGCCGAGCAAGAGCGCACGCTGCCTTGGAAGCCAGAAGGGTTAGAGACTTTTGTGCCCGCCGTTGCACAGGGCAGCTGGCAACCGGTCCTACGGTGAGCGCTCTAGGCTTGAGGTCCAAATCAACTGCTCCCTAGCGCATCGTAGACACTCTACAGATGCCAGCCGTTGCGATAGACGGGACGGAGGTATTCCTCTGGCACTGTTAGGTTGGTCACGCGCATGGTTGCAGCATCCCATTCAATGGTGCCGCCTGCACGAATGGCCAAGTTGCCCAGCAGCACCATTTCCGTAAGCGGTCCAGCGTAATCTGGAAAATTGGAACCAGCCTGAGTGCCGTTTTTACAAGCATCGATCCATTCTTGGTAGACACCTGGAGAGCGGGGATAGCGCGGGGCAGGGGCCGAGGCAATCCATTCCTGGTGGCGTTTTTCGGGGACCAGGCGAGGGTTTTCGCCGTAGGTGCCGGCAATGAGCACGCCTTCGTCGCCAATGAACATTTGGCCGCTGTCCATCGGCGGCCAGGGTTTGTCGGCTTCCCACTGAGGTGGGCGCGGGGGTGCCAGGTTGCCATCACGCCAAACCACGTGAAGGGCTGGGCGATTGGCTCGGGCAGCAAACTCGTATGTTACGCGAGATACCAGGGGGGCTGTCTCGGGGAAAACAGGCGTGGTTTCGGCCGTCACGCGCACCGGATCGCGCAGGTCGAAAGTCCAGAACGCGGCATCCATGATGTGGCAGCCCATGTCGCCCAAAGCCCCGGTGCCAAAGTCCCACCATCCTCGCCATCTGAAGGGTACGTAGGCCGGGTGATACGGTCGCTCAGGGGCGGGTCCCAGCCACAGATCCCAGTCCAGCGTAGGCGGGACATGGTAAGCCTCCATGGGCCGTGCAATCGCTTGCGGCCAAATTGGACGGTTGGTCCAGAAGTGGATCTCGCGCACTATGCCGATTGCGCCAGCCTCGATCCATTCGCGAATTTGGCGTGTGCCTTCGCCGGCATGGCCTTGGTTGCCCATTTGCGTGACCACGCGGTGCTGGCGGGCCGCTTCAGCCAGGCGGCGGGCCTCATAGATCGTACGCGTAAGCGGCTTTTCGCAGTAGACATGTTTCCCCATCTGGATCGCCATCATTGCCGCTACGGCGTGCGTATGGTCGGGGGTGGAGATGACGACGGCATCGATGTGCTGGCTTTCCCGCTCCAGCATGATCCGAAAGTCTTTGTAGCGCGGCACGTTCGGATACGTCCGGTAGATTTCGGCAGCCCGCTCGTCGTCGACGTCACAAAAAGCCACCAGCGTTTCGCTGGCTACGCCGCGCACGTTTGCCGCGCCCCGACCTCCTACCCCGATGCAGGCTATACCCAGCTTATCGCTGGGAGGTACAAAACCACGGCCTAGCACATGTCGGGGCACGATCGTAAAGGCCACGCCAGCGGTTGCCAATTGTCCCAAAAACTTACGCCGTGAAATACCTTGATCCGCCATGGCTTACGTCCGTTTAGGTGAGCTGCATGGTTTGCGGATCCCATCCAATGACCCGATGCTCAAGGTAGCTTGTGTTCGAAAGTAAGGCAGGTGCAGCAGCCCTAAAACCAAACGCACCATCTTCGACCACTTTGCCCCGTGTGCGCACGGCTTCAAAAAAGTTGCGGAAGTGGTCGAGCCGGTCGTCATAACCGGGTGGTGCTTGATAGACCACTTCTTGGGTTTCTGATACCTCTCGCTGCGGGGGGTTTTCGGCCCGGAATGCTTCCAGGAGTTGCCGCTGCATGGCTTCTGGGAACGTCGAAAGCGAATTCCACCCGCGAAATTCCTGTTCGCTTAGGCGGCGGGGAGGTAGCTTTGAAAGCCGTACCTGATTCCAGCCGATTTCAATCATGCCTTCATCTCCAATAAAGCGGAAGGCTTCCCCACCTCCTCCACCGTTGGCAAAGTTTACCTTGAGCGAGAGCGTAAAGGAAGGATGGGATTCGGTGTCGGGATACTCATACAAACCGGCCATCACGTCGGGCACGTCGCGGCCGTCTTTCCAGAAGCGCAGTCCACCAGAAGCGTAAATGTGGGTGGGGCCTAGGGCATCGAGCACGTAGTGAATGCCGGAAAACAGGTGCACGAACAGGTCGCCTGGGATGCCTGTGCCATAGTCCCAGTAGTTTCGCCAGCGGAAAAAGCGTACGGCATCGAAGGGCCGCCGCGGGGCGGGTCCTAAGAAACGCTCCCAGTCAACGGTTTGCGGCGAAGCATCCGGCGGGATGGTGTATTGCCAAGCGCCAATGGCCGAGTTGCGATTCATATAGGCCTCGACCATGTTAAGCTGGCCGATAGCACCAGCGCGGAAAAGCTCTCGGGCTTTGGCGTAGAGGATGGAGCTGACGCGCTGGCTGCCTACGATGAGCACACGTCCAGTGCGCCGCTCGGCCTCAATCACCCGCAAGCCATCCTCGATGCGCTGGACCATAGGCTTTTCCAGGTAGACATCCTTGCCGGCTTCCATCGCCTCGATTGCGATTTGGGCATGCAGGTGGTCTGGTGTGGAGATGACCACAGCATCGACATCGGTTCGTGCTAGCACTTCGCGATAGTCCCGCGTGGTGAACACCTCAGGGCCGAACACTTCTTTGGTGCGCACGAGGCGTCCGTCGTAGCAGTCGGCTACGGCTACAAGACGCACGCCAGGGATCTGCAGCGCTGTACGGGCATTCCCGAAGCCCATGATGCCCATGCCGATCATCCCCAAGCCGATCGTGTCAGAAGGTGGCCCTGGCCGCAGGGGTTCGGGATGCAACATTTCTGCTTTTGAGGAACGCGCAAGCACCCAAGGTCCTACGCTTACGCCCAGAAGCGAAGCAGCGCTCCAGCGCAAGAAATCGCGCCGCGATGGTTCAGAACGTTCCATGGCTCAGGGATTCAGTGGACGAATGCGAATGTTGCGATACCAAACCGGATCGCCATGATTCTGGAGGGCGATATGCCCTTGACGTGCTTTGCCAAAATCAGGATAAACTTGAAACTTACTTGCTGCCACACGGGCATTCCAGTCGTCGCTGCCCAGCGTGTACGTGACGACGTTGCGGCCGTTAAGCCAGTGTTCCACGTGCGTGCTGTCGACCACAATGCGCGTATGGTTCCACTCCCCTGCGGGTCGCACAGCGGCTGGATCGGTCGGATAGAGTGCATAGCAAGCCCCAGCACTGGTTTTGGGGTCATTGCCATCGGCATGACCAGCGTTATCCAAGATTTGGTATTCCGGCCCACTCATCCATGGGGCCTCGTAAGCCTCGGTGACGCGGTACATGATGCCGCTGTTGCCTTTTGGAGCGACTTTCCACTCTAGCTCCAGCACAAAATCGGCAAACTGCGCCTTGGTCACCAAGTCGCCGCTGCCTTCACCGGTGCAATGCAGCGAGCCGTCTTCAGCAATTTGCCAGCAAGGCGGAATGGTTTCGCTTTGGTAGCCTCGCCAGGCATCCAGGCTAGTGCCGTCAAACAGGACGATCCAGTCAGCACTCGTATCGGCCACTGGGGCCGAACCCGAAGGGTTATCGGAACGGGACGGTGTGCACGCGGTCAGTAGCACAACGACAGGAAGCAAGGGAGCAATCTTTATCATTGGAGGTTTGGTTTATTCTTCGGAAGAAACAGCCAAAGCATCGCGCACGCGCTCCAAAAGGGCTTTGGTAGCCCGAATGCCCTCCATCTCCTCGAGCCGGTTGCCTTCGTACTCGATACCGATGTAGCCGCGATAGCCGGCGTCGTGCACGATGCGCAGCAGCCGGTAGTAATCCAAGCGGGTTTCGTTTCCCTGCGCGTCGAAGTCATGGGATTTGGCGCTCACGCCTTTGGCAAACGGCATGAGCTCAGCCAGCCCCTGATAGGGATCGTACCAAGTGTCGGCTTCTATGCGCCAGTTGCCAAAGTCCGGCAGCGTACCGCAGCGGGGGTGGTCGACCATACGGATGACCCCAGCCAGCCAGGCCCCATTGCTGGAAAGCCCACCGTGGTTTTCCACTATCACGTTCAGTTCATACTCAGCGGCAAACTCAGTTAGCCGGCGCAGCCCATCGGCAGCCAATTTTTGCTGCTCTTCATAGGAGCCTTCGCTGGCAGCATTGACCCGGATAGAATGACATCCTAGGAAACGTGCGGCTTCAACCCATTTGTAGTGATTTTCCACGGCCTGGCGGCGCTTTTCGGGATCCGGGTCACCGAGTCGACCTTCCCGGTCGCACATAATGAGCAAGCTGCGGACCCCTTCCCCTTCGGCACGCAGTTTCATTTCCTGCAAGTAGGCCTGGTCTTTTGCGCGGTCAAAAAAGAACTGGTTGACGTACTCTACAGCATCCAGGCCAAACGTGCGTCGCGCAACCAGCGGGAAATCCAGATGGTCGAGCTTTCCCCCAAAGATTGTGCGGTGCAGTGACCATTCAGCCAGCGAGATCTTAAACCAAGGCTCATCGGCCGAAAATGCCCAGCGTGGCATCATTGTACTGGCCACCACGCAGGCAGCCGTATGGCGCAGAAAGTCACGTCGGTTCATGGCATGGATTTTTGGATTACTGTTCTGCAGTAGTGGCTTGGGGAGCTGTTACCGGAGCCCGTTCTACGCGATCGTTAAAGAGCAGTCCAAAGCCCACCATAACCACAGCCGCAAAGGCAGCTGGGATAAACCAGAACTGCTGCCACTGAGCCAGGGTTAGGTCCGAGGCGCCGTTTAGAAAACTGTTGTACACGTTACCAGCCACTTGAGCGCCAATCAGCATACCGACGCCATAGGTTACCAGCACCAGCATTCCCTGCGCCTGGCCGCGAATTTCTGGCGTGGATTTTTTATCCACGTAAATCTGGCCAGTGACAAAGAAAAAGTCATAGCAAATGCCGTGCAGCAGAATACCCAGGATGATCATCCAGAAAATTGTATCGGGGGCAGCCAGCGCAAACAGCACGTAGCGCAGTACCCAAGCGCCCATGCCAACCAGAAGCATCCATTTGACGCCCAAGCGGGCAAAAAACAACGGCATAAGTAGCATGAAGATCACCTCAGACATTTGGCCGAGTGTCTGTGTGCCGGCAATGTTCTGAAAGCCCGTAGCTTTCAGGAAAAGCTGCGTGAAGTTGTAGTAAGCCGCCAGGGGAATGCAGATTAAAAAGGAACTCACAAGGAACACGTAAAAAGGCCGGCTGCCCAGTTGCTGCAGAGCGTCGAGCCCTACGATGCTGCGTATCGAGACACGCTGCCCAGCAGCAGGCGGGGGTGTATGGGGCAGCGTAAAGCTATAAAGCCCCAGAAGGATGCTGGCCACCGCGGCCGTGTAGATGGGCATAGGTGTCTGCTCAGGCAAACGCCCATCCGTCACCAACGCTTTAAGCACAAAGCTGACAAATAGTCCAGCTATAATCCAACCGATTGTACCGAAGACGCGAATAAGCGGAAATTGCTTTTCTTGGCTTTGGATATTGTGAAAAGCGAGCGAGTTGGCTAGGCCCAGTGTAGGCATGTAGCAGAGGTTATAGAGCAATAACAGCAAGATAAACGCCACAGGTGTGCTGCTAAACTGCGGCACCAGCAGCATCACGAATCCTCCCAGCAGATGAAGCACGCCCAGCACCTTTTCAGTAGCAAAAAACCGGTCGGCCACCAAGCCCAAAAAGAAAGGAGCGACAATGGCTGCGATGGGGTTAACCGTGTACGGCCAGTGCGTAAGGGTTTCCATACCTTCGGCGGTCATGTACACAGCTACCGACGTATACCAAGCTCCCCAGATAAAGAACTGGAGAAACATCATGGCACTTAGCCGTGCGCTAAGAAAGTTTTTCATAGCTACGGTGGGCTTAGGTTTTCGAGAAAGCGCTATCCTGAAAACGTGAAGAGATTTTAGAGCAAAACAATCGATAAAAACAAGTCCCTAGATAGGGACTTTCTTGTTGGAAGCGTTCCCATGCTTACACCGCTAAGGGCGCGCTAGGCGGGCTAGGTACCGACGTGCAGCTGGATGCTCTGGATCGTAACGTAACACCTGTTGCCAGGCATGCCTTGCGGCTTCGCGTTCGCCGCGCAGAGCATAGAGAATGCCCAAATTCAGCCAAGCGTCGGCAAACGTAGAGTCGATGGCCAGCACCTGCTGGTAGGTGGCTATGGCCGTGAGCGTATCGCCCTGCACAAAGTGCAGGGCAGCTACGTTGTGCAAAATTTCAGGATTGTTCGGGGAAAGAAAGAGCGCGATGGTGTAGGCACGCAGCGCTTCGTCGTAACGTCCCAAGCGGCGCAGTACAGATCCTAATGCAGCAAATGCGTAGGGATTGCCGGGTGTGGTTCGCACGGCTTCTTCCATCATCTGCAGTTGGGCATTCAGTGGCCGGAGCTGTTCTGCGCGCCGAAGGGCAGCTTCGCCAGCTGCGCGCTGTCCCAATCGTAAGAGCGTCTGACCTATGCTATACTGGATTGCGGCATGCCAAGGCCAGGCCGTCGCGGCTTGTTGGAGATACCGAAGGGCCTCTTCGAACCGTCCGTTTTTCATCAGCAGCTCGCCCAGCAGATAATTCGTCTCGGGGCTAGCTGGGCTGAGTTGCTGCGCCTTTGCGGCATAGGGTAAAGCCGCTTCAAAGCGGCCCTCATTGTCCAGCAATTGGGCCATGCCGATATACGCAGGTACGTAGCTGCTGTCTAGGCTTAAGGCTTGCTGATAGGCGTAAGCAGCGCTGTCTACTTGGCCGAGTTCACGATAAGCCCGTCCTATAGCTTGCCAGGAAGCCGCACCGGGGTGGTGTTTGAGTTCATTATGGTACAAGCGTATGGCTTCACGGAATTGATGCTGCCGTGCTTTAAGATTGGCCAGGTTATGCCAAGCGCCTTTAAAGCGGGGATTGCGGCGTAGCACCTCCTGGTAGGCAGCCTCGGCTTGTGCAAACTGGGCCATTTCAGCATAAAGCCGTCCACGCAAAAACGCAATTGCTGGCTCGTCCGGATCGTATCGGGCAGCGCTGTCTGCCAGAGCCAATGCTTCGGCAAAAGCATAGCGCTCGAGTGCTGCCTCGGCGCGGAGCAGAAAGTACTGCACGCGCTTATGAACCGGCCGCTCTTTTGCGCCTGGCTGGTTGCAGGCGACAAGTGCGAGGCTGATCAGGCAGAGTAGGGCAAAGCAGGGTTTCATTGCGCTCAGGGGAGTTGTCGCAAATACGTTTGGGCTAGCGTGTGGGAGGGGTTCAGCTGCAGCGTGCGCTGCCAGGCCCGGCGGGCAGCCTCTCGGCGGCCAGTCATCGCGTAGAGCACGCCGAGGTTGAACCAGCCTTCGGCAAAGGTAGTATCGGCTTTGACGATGCGCTCCATGCCAGCTAAGGCACTTGCGGTATCGCCCATGGCCAGGTAAAGCTGCGCTAAGTTGCTCAGCAAGGCCAGATTCCCTGGAGCTAAGCTCAAAGCTGTCTGTAGCGCTCTGTAGGCCTCCTCTAGATAGCCGACCTGCATAAGCTGGCGCGCATAATTGGACCAAGCTTCGGGATCGCGAGGACTTAGTTCAACGCGTCGCTGTGCCAAAAGAAGTGTTTCGGTTACACGCTGCAGCGAATCGGCTTTTTGCAGATAACGTTGGCCCTCAGCGGTTTGTCCTAAACCGATCAAAGCGCGGCCCAGGTTATAGGCTGCACCGTCATGTCCCGGCCAGCGGCGTGCAACTTCCTCCAGAAGCGGTCGGGCTTCTGCAAAACGTCCCAACTGTACCAATAGGGCGCCTACGTGGTAGCGATAGGCGATATGCTCTGGGTGCTGCAGCAAAGCTTTTTGAGCATGCTTTAGGGCTTCTGCATAACGTCCTTGGCGCTCGAGCACTTGGCGCAGGCCGTCGTGGGCTTCGGCAAACGTGCTATCGATGGTCAGCGCCTGGGCGTAAGCACTTCGCGCACTGTCGTCTTGCGCTAACCGCTCGTAAGCGCGTCCCATTTGGGCATAGATGGCGGCAAGCGCGCGTGGGTCTACGGTTACTTTACGTGCCAACGCCAGCTCTTGTCGGTAGTAGTGCAGGGCTTCGCGGTATTTTCGGGCCAGTGCAGCGTTTTGCCCCAGATTAAACCAAGCGCCTGCGTAATCGGGTTGCACCGCCAGTACGCGGCGAAAAGCGGCTTCGGCTTCTTCGTGGCGACGCTGTTGCATATAGACCAGCCCACGTGCAAAATGCACATCAGGCCATTCAGGAGCATATTGGGCAATGCTATCTGCCAGCGCCCATACCAGGGCATAGGACTGCGTTGCCAGCGCCTGTTGCAGGCGGGCCAGATAGACTTGTGCTGGTGGAGGCAGCTCCGGCCGCGAAGCAGGCTCCGGGTAACAACTGCTTAGCAGGAATGCTGCAGCAACACCCAGCCTTATCGTTTGCTTCCAGGAAGCGGAAGCGGCTCGAGGCCTTTGGCTTCGATTACGCGCCATGCACTTTGCGCCGGTAGTTGTACCCATCGGTCAATTTGGCCGCTAGGCCATAGCACAAACAGCGAGTCAATTTGCCGGGCTGAGCCTAAACCAACTGTTAGGCGATATTCATGCTGAGAAAGATAGCTGCTCCCTCCATGGACACGGCGCTCTTGTCGCTGGCCATTTGCGTAGAGGATTAGGTGTGTGCCTAGAGCGTTGCGGTTACTGCGCGTTCCCTGCAACTCAAGCTGCACGCTATAAGGCGCTCCAGGACTTCCTGGGTTTACCCGGTTACGCCACAAATGTACCGGGCCACCATTTTCAATGAGCAGCACATCGAGATCGCCATCGCGATCATAGTCGGCATAGGCAGCCCCGCGCCCCAAAAGCGGTTGTGCTAGTGGTCCTTGGGGTGGCCATGCTTCAAAAATACCCTCCGCACGCTGCATAAAAAGCTGAGGACGTTGCCGAAAGGTTACGCCATCCTGTACCTGTTCGATCGTTTCCTGGATATGGCCATTGCAGAGCAAGAGGTCGAGTCTTCCGTCCAGATCCGCATCAAAGAAAAACAGTCCAAATGTTAAGCTCAGCAGGGTCGAAGAGCCCAGTCCAACCTGTGGGGCCCGATCAATAAAAACCCCTTGATCAACGTACTGAAAAAAAGCGACCATTTCGTTGGAAAAATTACCAATCGCAATGACCGGTGTAGCCGTTGTGCCGATAAACCCTACATCGATCCCCATGCCTGCTCGAGCGCGACCATTGGCGTCAAAGGCAATACCAGCGGCAAGGCCTTGCTCGGTAAAGGTCCCATCGCCATTGTTGATAAAAAGCAGGTTGCGTTGCGTGTCGTTGGCCACGACAAGATCGGGCCAGCCGTCGCGATTTACGTCCAGCTCGGCAACGCCAAGTGTTTTGCCAGGCATGGCAGCAAAGCCGGCTTTGTGGGTTTGCTCAGTGAAGGTGCCGTTGCCGTTGTTGCGGAAAAAGCGTCCCGACACCCCTGGGTACTGACGTGGCGTGCAATAATCTTTATGTACCCCATCAGTTGAGCAAAACAAATCGGTCTCTGGGGTCCAGTCCACATAGTTTCCGTAGAAGAGATCCAGCCATCCATCTCGATCGGCGTCCAAAAAAATCGCTGCAGTGCTCCATTGCGCATCGCGGGGTAATCCGGCCTCACGGCTGACTTCGATAAACCGTCCTCCTTCATTCCGAAAAAGCAGGTTTGGCCCTAGGGCTGTAAGGAAAAGGTCCATATCGCCATCGTTATCGTAGTCAGCCGCTGCGAGTCCCATCCCATAGGCTGTATAGCGATCCAGCCCTGTTTTCTCGGTCCAGTTTTCAAATGTGCCGTCGCCCCGGTTGCGATACACGGTCAGGGCAGGCAATGCAGGCCCGTGGCCAGGCCAGTGGGCACCGGTGACCAGCACAATGTCGGACCAGCCGTCCCCATCGATGTCTACAAATCCGCCCCCTCCGCCAAGGCTTTCCGGCATCCATTTTTTGCCGAATGCACCGGTTTGGTGGCGAAAATCAGCCAGGCCGGCTTCAGAGGTGACTTCTTCAAAAAGCGGTGTATCGACATCGGTTGCTGGTTCAGGAGCGTGACATCCCCATCCAACAAGGAGGATCCCCCAGAGGCCTAGATAACATCCCAGCTGCTTTGCCATGACTCCTTTGGTACAAAGGAAAAAACTCGGTCTGCACCTAAAAAGGGCAGACCGAGTTTACAAGGCTCTAATGCTATAGTTTACGCTACCTAAAAGGAAATTTGGATACCTAGGCGGTTGACGTTGCTGAAGGTTTCAAAGACGGTGTAGGCGTAATCGAAAGCAAAGTTCACCGAGCCAAAGCGTTGCCGCACGCCTACGCCCAGACTAGCGCCTTCCACGTCCGAGGGGTAGGCATAGCCAGCCCGCAGGGCCAGTGTGTTGAGCAGCAGATATTCAGCGCCAATGTGCAGTCGTTCGTCGAAGTCGCGCGGGCGCTCGGCATCTACGGCTACCAGAAGCCGGTGCATATTAGGATCTTGGTTAGTCAGGTCGAGCAGGTTCATGGCTACGCCAATGCGGAAGGTAAGCGGCGGTTCAAAGTTTTCGCGTTCGTACTTAAGCTCACGCGAAAAGTTACGGGCGCTAACGGCAAACGTTAGGCTTCGGAAGCCCGTTTGATAGATGACGCCGAAGTCAAAGGCTACTGTGCTTTTACGGTAGTCTTTGTGCACCAGGTCTCCACCGTCACCGAAAGCGACCGGGAAGCTGCCCAGATCTTGATTGACGTACTTCACCTGGCCGCCGACGGCAAAGCGGTCGGTTAAGGCTCGGGCATAACCTACGCCGATGGCCAGCGCGGTAGGACTGAAGTTGAACGTGTCTTCATAGCCACTTTCGTTATCTGCCCGGATGGTCCCGATAAACTCGCCGTAGTCCACGGCGGTTACCGACACCCCCCAAACCCCATAGATGCCGCCACGTGGACTAAAGGCGAGCGTCCCGCCATTGTAACGGATGTCGGCGATCCATTGCGTTTGCATGACCGCAAGGTGGAGACGGTCGGCCATGTGCGCCATCGTGGCTGGGTTATATAGGAGCGCCAAGGAGTTGCCTAGATTTTGGGCTGTGGCGGCTCCTCCCATAGCCGAGAGCCTGGGATCCAGCGACATGCTCAAAAATTTCAGGCCTGTTTGAGCGCGTTTTTCACGTTTTGCCTGCTGGAACCCTCCTTCGCCTAAGGGCTGCGCGTAAGCAGGGGACCCCATCCAGAACAGGATCAGAAATAGGCCCCATCCCCAGCGTAGTACATGTGTTTTCATGGGAAGTCGTCTGTAGGTTTACACTTGAAACAACAGCGCTAGCGGCGTTAGGGGTGTGCGGGCCCTGGGGGCCCGCACACCAGGGTTGGCTCATCGAATCACGACAAACTTGCGGATGAGCTGTTGACCTGTGGTGTGGTCTTTAATGACCGCGATATAGATCCCGCTGGAAATCACCTGTCGGGCATCGGTGGTCAGATCCCAATACTCATCTCCGCTACCGTCGGTGTGCTCGATCCGCTTTACGAGCTCGCCGAGCTCGGTATAAATCTCAATGGTGCACTGGCCTGGGATATCCAGGAAGCCGATCTTGTCTTGCTGGTCGGGCCAGCGCAGGTCTTGGTCCGCAGCGATGATGTAGGGATTGGGCACAATGCGGGCTTTAGCGATCGTTTCACCCGGGGGCCGCTTCAGGATAGCTGGATCATAGGTTTGCGTATAGTAACGACTGCTCCGCAAGGGACGCCCATCGGGTGTGCCGTTAATGGCCATGGGGTCAACCGGCGTAGGATTGCCTACAGCCTGCAGGTAGTAGTAGTAGGCTACGCCGCGGGCCACATCGGTATCTTCATAGCGGGTTACATTAGCGGGCAGTCTTGCAATCAGTTGGTAGCGCGTGCGGTCGTCTGGAGCCGGAATCCCATCAAAGCGGTTCTGGGCTCGGTAGAGCTCCCAGCCCCCTGGGGGCAACTCGCCTGGATAGGGTTCCCACGTGATGGTGATGCGGTCTACGCCCGAGGTAACCTCAAAGCGGCGTGGTGGCAACGGTGGACGGATGACGTTGAACCCAGCTGCATAGACCGCCTTAGCACGCTCCACCAACTGGAAGAGCGAGTCGCGCGCGGTCATCACCCATTCGTTTTTGGTCATGCCAATGCAGCCTTCCTCCCCTTCTTCGCAGGTTTGGTTGCGTTTTGGATCCCACCAGAAAATGGCTGCGTCGGCTGCCTCTACGCCGCGTGAAAGTACCTGGCGTTTGTACCAGCGCCCAAGCTGGAGACTCAGCTCGTCACTGAGACCAGCCACACCTTCTACCAGCACGACGCGGTACATTTGTCCTGGAGCCATGTCAAAGGGACCAAAGCCATAGGCGTAGCTCCAGCTGTTGTACCCGATGCGCGGGTCGCTCTTCTGCGCAGCGAAATGCCGAACAAAATCGACCGGCGTATTAGGATCTGGCGGCGGCCAGGCGCAGAAAGCCTGTGAGGGAATCGTCCGAATGCCTGTCCATGTGCAGCCGGTAGTACTATAGCTGCGCGCTGGCGCTCCTTGCTCGATCCACTGCCGTTCCAGCTGCATTCCGGGAACGTTATTGTGGTTGTTGCTACCCGTCAGGTCTCCATCGTCCGAGTCCAGATAAGTCATCACGCGCGGCTGGGTTGGGTCGTCTGGAAGCACTGCTCCTGTATGGGGTGTGCCATCGGCATGCAGCACAAAAGTCCCTACCATAGCTGCGCCACCCAGTCGACCGATGGTATCCACATTGAGCGTGTACCACCACCCGACCGAGTTTTCCCACATGGGGTTACCGATGGTATTGAAGCGGGCTTGCTCCGGAATGTAGCCTAGCCAGGAGAAATGTCCGCGCCAGCTTGCATCCAGACCGTAATCTTGGTATCCATCCCCCACGGCATCGGTCATCACATAGCCGCCCCAGGCAGTAGCATTGGCGCTACCGCCCCAGGAACCCGCGGGAGCATTGATTTTCGGACGTCGAACAAAGGTGAAGTATACGTCCTCCAGCTGCTGATTCGGCAGCTCGACTTCGTCGTCGTCATCGACGTTGCCGGTATTGACGAACGTATATTCTACAATGTGGTAGTCGTCATGGAATTCGTTGCTGAGCTGATAAGCGCGCACCTGCATGGTAATGCCCACCGAGGTATTCACCTCGTTGTACACCATGCGATCGGCCTTGAGCTCAGGGTCCACTTCGTCTAGGGGAGCTGGACGCCGGAACGACTCGACCCCATCGACCAGCACCTGTGGGGCTTCAAAGCTTCCCACAAGCTTGAGGTCACGCTCAAAGAACTCCCCAATGCCTTCCGTACGGGGGCCAATATGCGAGACGCGTACGGGGAATTGCGTGCCCTTTTCATCGGTAAAGTTCTTTACACTGACCCATAAGGCCTGACCGTGCATGTAGGACACCTGGGGACGGATGCCGGGCCATTGGAACATGACCTCATCGTAGGTTTCAGGTTGGGCGCCCCCACCCACATACCGGTGCTGAAAGTCCCCTACCGACAACCAACGCATGTTCCATTGTGCCCAGGCCTGGGGTATGCCTATCGCACTGACAAGCAGCGCTAAAAAAGCGTTTCGTAGCCCCTTCATTGCGCGTTTCTGTAACGTTTTCATAGCAAACTTCCAAGATCGCGTCAGCGGGTTTAGAAGGTGATGCGCACGCCAAAGTAGACGTCACGTGGATTCAGGAAGGCCAGGTACGACTCACTGGGCATGCTGATATAGGCTTTATTTTTCAGCACATAATCCACCCGCCGTTTATCTGCTGGTCCCCAACTCCCGTTGGCATACGTCATGTACTGGCCTGTTTTCTTGTCCCAGTAGAGCACATTCGGTATAGGATCAGTAACCTGGGTGACGTCCAAAACGGCAAAGATGGGATCATAGGCGACACCGGGTTTACGGTAGTCTCCTGGTTTATCCTTGCCTGGCACCCACACATAGCCTGGATCTTTTTCACCAAAGATATCACCTGGCAGGTGAAGCGAGCGGAAGTAGTTGGTCAGGTCATTGGGTCCTTCAAAGATGGAGCCATTGCTCCAATACATCCGCCGCAGGTTTAGCACATTGGTCACGTCGACAAAGAACTGGACGCGCCCAACGGACGTTTGCAAGTTTTTACTGAGGCGAAGGTCTAGGTTGTAGTAATCCTTCCAGCCCGTGTTAAAGGCGATTTCAGGATCGTTGCCTGGGCCAAATTCAAAGTTTTGGCCATTCCAGGTGCCCTTAGCACCTGCCCGCCACTCGCCTAGCAGGTTCAGGCGCCAGTCGCCCAGCAACAAACCATAGTCCTCGGGAACGATCAGTTCCAGGTTGACCCGTGCAAACGGCTCAGGCACTGGTGCCCATGGGTAGTGATCTGTAGTGGTTGTTAGGTATTGGCGAAATTCTGCCCGGTTTTCGTTGATCTGCCCGTAGCCAAAATTGCCAAACTTGCGTGCCAGATACGTATAGTTCACAAACCCACGGATCCACCGCCCACGGTTCTTTTCCACGGTGAGTTCAAAGCCGCGCACATCGCCATAGTTCAGTGGTTCAACCCGGAAGTAATCCACAGCATCATCTACGCTGATATATTCCACTTCGCGCGGTTGATAGTGCAGGTCGCGATAAAAACCTGCTAGGCGCAGCAGAAACTGGTCTGCGATATTCTGCTCAAACCCCAGCTCGTAGGCGATTGTCCGAGGCAGCGGCTGGTTGGGATTGCCAATGCTAAAAATGGCACCATTTGAGATATACTCAACCCGGAAGAGGTCTTGTGGGGTGAGCATTTGACGAAAATGGCCGTAGTTGAAATAAAGCTTGCTGTTCTCCGTAATGGGGAACGACACACCTAAACGCGGGCTAACGGTAAGTTGCTTTTCTACCGGCTTACGCGGCAGCACCTGATCGAGCCGTCGAATGCCGATACTGGCCGAAAGCGCCCGGTCAAAGGCTGTATAGTCGTACCACCTACCGCTGGGATTGAAATAGTCGAAGCGTAACCCCAGGTTGGCAATCATGCCCTTGAATTCCAGCTTAGCCTGAGCGTAGTAAGCAGCCTGCACAGGGGTACGATCCCAGCGGAATTTTTCGTTTTCATGATGCGGGTTGGCTGGGTCATAGACGCCATGCCGGATGTGGTAGTCACTGAAAATGTACTCCAGCCCTGTCTTGATCTGAAGAACGCGGTTTACCTGGCTGGTCAAATCCACGCGGCCAGCATAGCGCACAATGTTGGAAGTGTCCCGTGCCGAACCTGCCTGTGAACCTAAAAGCCCAAACGGCGTGGGCGTAGCCGCATTCTCATAGGACTCTTTAAACCCAAACGGCGCTTCGGTCACGCCCAGTTCACCTGCCGCGCACTGGCCATTCTGTGGATCGGCAAACGAACCATCTCGACGAATGCACTTCACAATCGCGCTCGGACCGGTAATGCCACCCTTACGCGGGCGAGGCATGAACGTGAAATAATCCGACTCAATGCGCTGCAGCTGCACCTCGTAGAATGTAGCCGGACTCAGGGCATGGGTAAACTTTGCCCCAATCATCGACTGGGTAATGTTGGTTGGGCTAAAGCCCCAGTCACCAAACAGGGCCATGTTGATGTTAAAGCCGATGTTCATTTGTACCGGCATGAGATCCTCTCGGCTATCCCAAGGATAGCGGGGCATCTCCCCGGTGAGAATCGTCCCTCTACCATCCCGATGGGCCGCATGCCCAAGCTGTTTTCGGTACAGCCCATCGATGCTCAGCTTCATGCCCGTGGCGATATCTGAGATCAGCTTCCCCTGAAAGAGGCGATCCCGATAGGCAGGACGCTGCTCGGGAAACATAAGTGCCGTTTGCACCTGGCGGTAGGAAGCGGTAAAACGCAAATTGCCTAAGTACCGGCTCACCAGCGGAACAGGACCTCCAATGGTGCCATCAAACTCATAGTTTGGCTCGCGAATGGTAAAATCTTTACGCACCAGCCACTGATAGGCTGAATAGAGTTGCTCTGGCGTCCAAGGCGTTCCCCCCGCTAAGGCATCCCATCCCTGATGGCTTGGATACTCTTCCTGGAGCCATCGAGGCCATACACTGGTGCCGCAGTAGGCTACACCCCGCGGGCATCCTTCAAGTGGCGTCGTATCTAAGAATGGTTTAACAAAATAGGATTCTAAATCACCAGGTGTAGCCCCAAAATACGGACGGGATGGTGGAGAGTAGCGCGCTAAGACATCAGCAAAATACCGATTGGTCGTGGGCTCTTTCGTAACCACATTGATTAGGCCGCTGCGCACGTTCCCATATTCTGCATTAAAGCCCCCGGTTTGCACTTGCACCTCTTCAATGGCGGTAAAGCTTACACCCAGAATCGGCGTGTTGCCACGGGGGTCGGCAAGCGACATTCCATCAATCGCAAAAGCCACCTGATCCCCTCCGGCACCGCGAATGGTCAGCCCTGGCTCAAAGCCTGCCTGCAGGCCAATCACATCTGCGATGCTGACCACTGGAAGGTTTTCGACCTGTTCAGCCCGAATATTAGCCAGTGAGGCTGAAACGTCGGGCTGCACGACCGGACGCTGCACCGTAACCACCACTTCCTCTAACCCGATTGCCTGCGGCTGCAAGCGGAAATTGAGCTCGGTCGTCAGCCCAATGCTTACATCCACGTTTTCTGCCACAACGGGCGCATAACCCACAAACGAAGCCCGCACGCGATAGGTACCCGGACGCACATTCAGGATAACGTAGTATCCTTCAATATCTGTGGTGGCCCCCATCGTCGTGCCTTCAATCACGACGTTCACGCCTGGGAGCGGCTCGCCTGTTTCGGCGTCTGTTACCACACCGGCAATCTTCCCTGTCTGCGCCCATGCTCCTGGAATCCCTACGCCTATCCATACCAATCCAATGAACATTAGCTGCCGTAACTGTCCCATTGCAAACATACCTCCGGCTGGGTTGAAAGGCACTTTTTGTGCGTTCTTAATGAAGAGACAAGAGCACCCAAACCGCTTCCTATTCCCCTCAATTACTTCACGCTTTATTCACAAAAGGGCAATTTTTACTTGAGCGGCTTTAAGCTTGCGCCTTCCTGCAGGTGATAGGTTTGATTTACGGCCAGATGCGTCCAAACGTCTTGGCGGCGATCAGGTGTAGGCCAAACAACAACGAGTGTATCGATTTGCACGGCATCGCCTAGGCCTATCCAGGGCATCAAGGGCGAAGCGCCAAAACTTCCCCCAGAAGAAACGGTGGCGTGCAAAACGCGATGCGAGCCAGAGGGTTGCCGTACAACCAAGCGTACACGTGCCCCGATAGCTGCCCGATTGGCACGTTGGCCTTCAAGCCGGAGCTGCACCCAGTTTCCTGAGGCTGCTTTTTCGTTGTCGAAAAGTGCATTGGGGAAAACGTCGCTTTCATAGGCACCTCCCAGCACAACGTACAGGTCCAGATCCCCATCCTGATCGAAGTCGGCCATAGCAACCCCATGGCCTTTTTGGAGGTGACCGGTTCCAGATAGGAGCGTTTGCTCCACGAAATGCTCTCCTTGTCCAAAAAAGAGGCGATTAGGGACCAGTGCTCGAAAATCAGGGGTTCCGGTTCCCCAGTACACATCGGGCCAGCCGTCGTTGTTTAGGTCGCCATAGTTTCCACTCATGGTAAAGCAAGCGCGGTCAAGGCCTGCAGCTTTTGTTACGTCGGTAAACGTACCGTCGCCGTTGTTGCGGTAGAGCACAGGTTTTTCAGAGCGAATAGGATGCCCCAGCCAATCTAGCGCAAACTCTGCGGGGGCTTCCCCTAAATAGCGCAGGTCGAAGCTGGCGGCCAGCAAATCTTCCCACCCATCTTGGTTGTAATCGAAAGCCCAGACGGGAAAACTAAAAAGTGGCTGTCCAACGCCGGCTTGCTCGGTTGCGTCTTCAAAGCGCCACAGGCGTCCATCGCTACTTCCCCGATTCAAAAAAAGCCGATTTGGGGCGCCTAGGATCGACAGATACACATCTGGAAGCCCATCGTTGTTCACGTCTGCCCATACCACCCCTTTTACCCAAGCGCGCACGTCCAGTCCTACTTCGGATGCAATATCGGTAAACGTGCCATCGCGGTTATTTACGTAGAGCTTACAGGGGAAGTCCAGGGGAGCTGTCGCAGCAGCCGCGCCCAAGCCCATGACCGATCCTCCTTGCGACTCGCATCCTACAAAGAGATCGATCCATCCGTCCAGGTTAAAGTCACCGAAGGCAGCAGTTTGGGTGGGGCAAGGTGTGCCTAAGCCGGCTGCATACGTAACGTCAGTAAACGTGCCATTGCCGTTGTTGCGCAAGAGCGACATAGGGATGGCCCCCGCGGGTCCAAGCCAGGCACCGCGCAGGATCAGGACATCGACGTAACCATCGTTGTTATAGTCGGCCTGCACCACGTTGAGTCCGCCCACAATGCCGATTAGGCCGGCTTGCGCTGTATGGTCTATAAAGCCGCCCTTGCCGTTGTTGAGCAAAAGTCGAACCTGGTCGTTGAGTCCATAGGAAGTGACCAAGAGATCGACAAAACCATCTTTGTTGAAATCCTCAGCGGCCACACCGCCGGCAAGCCCAACGACTGCTGCGTTGCGACTCAGGGCTACGTTGCGAAAAAGCGGCGTTGTCGCTTCGGGGATAGATAGGCCCTCGATGCGCCAGCGCTGGGGTACTTCTTGAGGATAGCGACCCAACGCCATGTAGGCTAAGTTTAAAAGCCAGCGTGATTGGAAATCAAACGGGCTGCTTTCTACAAGACGTGTGAGGAGCGTTATGGCCTGTTGTGCGCCTTCAGGATGGCGGTGGATGGCGCGGCCGCGCAAGGGCAGGATGCAGGCTTCGTCGGCATGACCGGCTAGGCAGTTTTGCTGTTCTCCAAGCCGAAAGTAGGCCGTAGCTAGCATCTCAAGCAGGCCGCGCGTTTCTGGTGCCTGCCAATAGGCCGAGCGCTGGTAGCGTGCCAGAAGGGCCTTAATTTCTCGAATAGCCTCTTCGGTTTGGCCAGCAGCTAAAAGCTCTTGGGCGTAGCTAATCCGGTGGAGGGTGCTAGCTTTGTCGCCAGCCGATGCCAGTTGCTTTTGCCACCATGCTGCCCGAAGTGTATTGAGCAGGTAATAGTCCATCGGTTGCTGCTGCGCCCGGCGATAGATCGCCGCCAAAGTATCAACCATACGCGCAGTGCCGTTTTGGGGAACTGCAAGCTCTTGGTCAGTAGCTCGGCATCCCCAGATCGCCCCCACGCAGAGGGCTATCACCATGCTTTGGCACAGCTTCATGGCCCATTGGGCGCTGTCCCTGCTGCAAGTTGGGTCAAGTAGCGTTGAGGCTCTGGACGGTTGGGGGCCAAACGGCGTGCCCGCTCCCAGGCCTCACGTGCAGCAGCAACGTTGCCACGCCGCGCATAGAGGATACCTAAGTTGATCCAGCCATCGACAAACGTCGAGTCTTGTTGTACGGCTTGCTCTAGCCAGGCAAGGGCTTGGTCTGCCTGACCCAGGAGCAAGTATAAGATGGCGATGTTGTTTTGAAATTCCAGATTTTTCGGGTCCAGATAGCGGGCTACCTGGTAGGCATAGAGCGCTTCAGCATACTGGCCCAAGCGGCGCAGGAGTGAACCTAGCGTAGCGTAAGCATAGGGATCGCGCGGCGTGTTAGAAATCATGAGTTCGGCTTGTTCTACCTTGGCCTGCAAGGCGCGCAGCGTTTCGGCTTTTTTAATGAGGTGTTGGGCTGCCTCCCGTGCTCCTTGCTGCTGCAGCAGCAGGCCTAAGCTGTAGTGAGCAGCATGATGCCATGGGGCTTCCTGTACGACCGACGCTAACAAGACCCGAGCGGCCTCCAGCTGGCCGGTTTGCCGAAGCAGATTCCCTAGTCGGTAGCGGGCAATCAAGCTGTGCGGCACCTGCTCCCAAGCGCGCCGCGCGGCCAGGAGCGCCTCTTGGAGGCGTCCTTCTTTTTCGTACAGTTCTGCCAGGTCCAACCAAGCCTCGGCATAGGTACTGTCTAAACGCAGTGCCATCTCATAAGCGACATGGGCACTATCGACGCGTCCCAGTTCCTGATAAGCTCGGGCAAGCCCTCGCCATGCCAAGGGCGTTGGTTTTTGTTTCAATTCTTTGCGATAGTAAGCCACAGCTTGCCCGAACTGTCCTCTTCGGGCGGCATTGTTCGCTAGGTTATGCCACAGACCGGGATAGTCGGGCACGCGTTGTGCCACCAGATGATACAGGCTGTCGGCCGCGTCGAGCAGCATCATGCGCGTGTAGAGGCGTCCTTTAAAAAACAGTACATCGGGGTGCGCTGGCGCCTGGCTTTCTGCCCGATTGGCTAGCTGAAGGGCTTCGATAAAAGCCTGCTGTTGCAAGGCGGCTTCTGCCTGCACTAGGAGCGCCTCAGCTTCAGGAGGCAGTGGTGCATAGCTTGACGGATTGGCGCGACAAGCAACCAGTCCAGCACTCAGCAGCAAAACACTCCACGCACGGCCCATCCTCTATGCTAGATTAGGGTTCACTGTCCTGCCTGTGCCAACGTTGTTGCAGGACGTCCGGTACCTTCGACCAGACGCACTTCCTGGTCGGCGTCAAACGGCCCAAAGGTCTCCTGAAGTCCTGAAGCCCAGCGGACTTCAACGGCATCGACGCGTCGCGCAGTGCCAAGGCCAAAGGTGAGGGTTTTTTCAGAAACGGACAAATAGCTTCCCCCTGTTCGCACCCGCTGCTCTAAGCGACGCTGGCCTAGGCGCACCACCACTTGGCTACTGATTCCCTGGGGATGGCTCTTGGTCCCGACCAGCTGCACGCGCAGGTAATGGCCAGCACCTTTGGTTTCGTTGCGCCACAGGTGCGCCCGACCACTGTTTTCGGTGACCAAAATATCAACCAAACCATCCCGGTTAAAGTCACCATAGCAGGCGCCTCGGGCCACGATAGGTTGTGCCAACACGCCCCCAGCCTTAGGGGCCACGTCTTCAAAAAAGCCGTAGCCGTCGTTCAGAAACAGGTGAGGTGGTTGGGCATAGGTAATGCCATCCTGAACGCGCTCGATTTCATCTTGCACGTGTCCATTAGCCGCAAACAAATCCAGATCACCGTCCCGTTCTACGTCAAACAAGAACAACCCAAACGTCAACGTCTGCAGGCTCGCACGGCCGATTTTTGAGACAGCTGCCCGGTCGATAAATAAGTCGTTGCCGATGTAGCGGTAGACACCGATCATCTCTTTGGAGAAATTACCTACAAAGAACGTGACCTGTCCGGTGGTATCGACCACGCCCGCATCGTTACCCATGCCGGCGCGGGCTTTGCCGTTTTCATCGTAAGCTACCCCACTAATGAGGCCAATGTCGGTAAACGTCCCATCGCAGTTGTTGCGGTAGAGCTGGTCTGGTTGCGTGTCGTTGGCCACATAGAGGTCAGGGCAGCCGTCGTGGTTATAATCTGTTTCGGCCACGCCTAGCGTTTTCCCCGGTGCGGGTGCAAAGCCTGCCTTTTGGCTTTCGTCGGTAAAGGTGCCGTTGCCGTTGTTACGGAAGAAATACGGTGGAATTCCGGTGTAGGCCTCAGGGGTGCAGTACCCTTTGGTTTTTTCATCAAGCGAGCACCAGAGGTCGGTTTCAGGCGTCCAGTAGACATAATTGCCGACAAACAGGTCCAGGTCGCCGTCGCCGTCGGCATCAAAGAAAATCGCTGAGCTACTCCACACCGAGTCGCCTGCCACGCCTGCTTTTTGGGTTACGTCGGTAAACGTCCCATTGCCGTTGTTGCGGAGAAGAATGTTTTTCCAAAGGGTGGTTACGTAGAGGTCTTCATAGCCGTCGTTATCGTAGTCGGCTGCGGTGATGCCCAGGGCATAAGCCGTAAGGTTTCCTAGACCGGCTTCGTCGGTAACGTCGGT
Organism: Rhodothermus bifroesti; assembly: GCF_017908595.1. NCBI lineage: Bacteria > Pseudomonadati > Rhodothermota > Rhodothermia > Rhodothermales > Rhodothermaceae > Rhodothermus > Rhodothermus bifroesti. The sequence continues at coordinate 193,854 of NZ_JAGKTL010000005.1, read as the reverse complement.
AAAGGTGCCGTCACCGTTGTTGCGGTAGAGCCAGAGGGGTCGTACCCAATCTTTTGCACTGCGACCGGGCCACACCCCACCTCCAACCAGGACGATGTCGAGCCACCCGTCGTTGTTATAATCGATAAAGCCGCATCCCGAGCCCATCGACTCAGGGAACCACTTTTGTCCAAAAGCGCCTGTTTCATGCCGGAAAGCCCCCAAGCCAGCTGTTTCGGTCACATCGGTAAAGGCAATCTGCACGGTTGAGGTGGGCGCTGCATCGAGTGGCCGCTGCACCTGCTCGGCGCGTTCACACGCACTGGTCAAAAGCAACAGGATGCCTAAAAAGGAGGCTTTCCACATGTTGTCTATACGCATAGCTTATTTTGAAGCAGGAGATTGCCAAGCTACAGCAGGTTGTCGGGTTAGTTGCGGCTGAGGCAGCACGGGGTGCAGCTCATGCTCATGGATGGCCTGAGCCTCACGGTTGACCATGGGATGACGGTGTTTGTAGGGGGTACTCCAGGCTGAGGCCTCCTCGTCCACCTTATGATACTCATAACGCGCCTTGGCCGCAAGGAATTCTTCGGTGCGACCCAGCGCACCTAGAGCCAACATGCGGTTATAGAGGCCACCTAAGTCTTCGGGATCGATAGCTAAAATACGGTCGAACCAGCGCAACGCTTCCTCATAGCGCCCCGAGAGGTAATGCACACGTCCAATTTCTTGCAAAAGGATACGGTCCAAAGGATAGTGTTCTTGGACCTTCATCCATTCGGCCAGGGCCTGGTCGTATTCACCACGGCGCTGATGGATTTGCCCGCGGAAGTAGGCTGTTTTAAGGTATCCTGGACGTCGGCGCTCTGCTTCAGCCAAAGCTTCTGCTGCACGGTCCAATTGCCCTTCGGCAATCAGGACGCGTGCTAGGTTGATCGGTCCTTCGGGGCTTTCTGGAGCCAGCAAGCTTACCTGCTCAAAGGCTTCCAAGGCACGACGGTTGTTGCCTTCAAGGAAAAGACCGATGCCATAATCATTCCAGCGCTCCCAGAGCGGGGTGTTGCTTTCGGGGGGTTTGCCGGCCACGCGTCGGGCTGTAGCGATTGTTGTAATAGGTAGTGCCGGCGCTTGCCGATCTTCGGCCAAGATCCAGCGGCGGTAGTCGACCTCAGGTGTAGCCAGCGAATCCGCTTCTCCAGGAGCTACCTGTCCCCGAAACGTCCAGTTATGGAAGTACCATTTGAATTTGCGGTGGTTGAAGGCCACGGCCAACTCGGTAACCGGCTGCGCTTGGGGTATGGTAAAGCGATAGTGAACCGTGCGGGCGGTGCCAGGACCGATAACGTTCACGTAAACGGGCGTGCGAAAGTCATGTGGGTTGCGTTTGTTGGCCTCTTGACCGGCGCGATCGACAAAAACAGCACCGAAAAAGTGGGCTGTTGAATCAACACGGCCTTCAGCATCGAGCAAACCAGAGGCCAGTACCACGTGTCCCTGGCTATTGCGTCCAACCACTTCTAGCCAAAGCTCATTGGAATCGTTGGTCCCTCCAGGGAGGGCATGGCCGACTTTGCGGTTGCGCACGACCACCGTCAGTTCCACCTGATCGCCGGGCTGCAGCACAGGCATGGGTTGATTGGGGCCATAGGTGCGACCGTTGACGCGTACGAGAAACAGGTCGACGGTTGCGATCGAGTCTTGCAAAAAAGCCTGCGTTGCATGCAGTTGCTCATCATGCCCTTTAAGAAATGGAAGCGCAGTGTTGGCCGCAAGGAAACGATGGCTGCGGACAAATCCGCCATCGTTGCCTTGGTCATTGGAGGGCACCAGTGGCATGTGACAATCGATGCACGTGCGCGGCCGGGACGGCAGGTAGAACGAGCGCACGGTATTGCCCGAAACGCCACTCATCTGCCAGGCATCGTATTCATTTTGTCCCCGAATCCAGCGGTAGTAATTCACGTCGGGCGGCAAGCCTACCTTATGGCAGGCGCTGCAGAACTGCTCCGTACGGTGTACCGGTCGCAGCATAGCTTGCCGGTGTGGCTCAGGGCGAGCCAAAATAAGCTGGCGGTGTAGCCATTGACCTAGAGCCGTAGTGCTGCGAGCAAACGGATATTCATCGGGTTCAGCAATCACATAACGCCCGTTGCCACGCAAATCGCGTAAACCCGTGATCGCGTGGCAAGCGAGGCAGGTAAGGCCCTCATGGGCTGTCCAGTGCGTGGTATCCAGGGGCATACGGTGGCCGAAACGGCCCGAAAAAAGTACTACCGGATCGTGGCAAGAGGCGCACCAACGGGCAGCCTCTACCGGCCGCCGCTCGAGCATGTATTCGATGGAACGGCGGTAGTAAGGGTTATTGAACGATGCAAAACGATGTGCTGAAGCTTCCCACTGGGCGTAAATGTCGGGATGGCAACCTGCTTGACCGCAGGTTTTTGAGCCCGAAAGCGCGGCTTCTTTTAAAAAGCCTTCGTGTGCTAGCAGCGCTTGGGAAGACCGCAGCGGATTGTCTTCGCCAGTTTGTACATATACTGGTTGCGGACGCTTAAGCCAGGGTACAGCGAAAAAAGCCACCGAAACCACCAGACCGGCGCCTAAAGTAAGCGCGAGTGGATGCCGCAAAAGTTGGGCTCGCTGGGACAGGCCTTCTAGGAGCAAAAAGCGGTAACGCTGTCCTCGTTTGAGGGAAACATGTAGGGCAAAACCCAACACCGAAGTGGCTGCGGTGACGACATGCAGCGTCAGCACCCAGCCCTGGGCCACGGTAGAGCCCCCAAAAAAGAGTAAAATACCACTGCCTAAAAGCAAGGTTATCGACAGCGCCGTAAAGCCCCCCGCCGCCGTAGCCCGTAGGTTCCAGCGGATCGGCATGGTACGCAGGTGGGCCGCAAGGAAAATCACAAAAGGCACACTAAGCAACAGCCCCAGGCCTACGTGCAAGAGCACGTTACTCATATAAACCAGCGCGCTGGAGCGATCGAAAAGAATCAGCACAAGGCTGTTGAGAAGCATCACCAGAAAGCCGCCAAGCAAAACGCTCACCCAACGGCGCTGCTTATCGGGGAGATAAAACAGACGTTTACGACGAGACATAGCCGCAAGACAGATTAAGACCCTTCCGAGTGCATACGACGGTCCAGCAGCTGCAGATACTGCCGTAAGGTATCATCATCGGGACGGTAGCGCAAGGCTTGTTGCCAGGCCTTGCGGGCTGCTTCGTACTGTTTCTGCTGGGCATAGACAACGCCTAGATTGAGCCAAACATCAGCAAGCGTAGGGTCGCGACGTAGAAGCTGCTGATAGCGCGCAAGGGCATCTAGCGTGTCGCCCAGCAGGAGGGCTAAATTTGCACGGTCATTTTCGAGAGCCAGGTTATGCGGCTCCAAAAACAGCACAACATCCAAAGCACGACGGGCCTCTACGTATCTTCCAGCTTCAATCAACAAAGTGGCTAGCTCTTTCCAGTGGCGTACGTCTCCGGTCTGATAGGCTGCTAATCGGGCTTGATCGATCTTCCCTGTGAGCTGTTGAATCCGCTGGGCTCGCGCCAGGTAGAATTCCCCTGCACGCGTCTCTCCTCGTAACATCAAGGCGCGGCCCAAGTTGTAGTTTGCGCCCCGGTGCAAGGGGTGGCGTTCCAAAACCAGCTGCAAAAAATGCACTGCGTCTTCGGTGTGTCCCGTGCGCAGCAGCAAACGAGCGAAGGTATACAGGTTTTCCAGCTCTTTAGGATTCAGGGCGAGTGCTTTTTCGGCAAGCTGCAACGCGGTTTGAAGGTTCCCTTCTTGTTCTTCTAGTTCAGCCAGCCATCGGTAACTTTCGCTGTCTAGGGAATCCAGTTCCAAGGCGCGGTGATAGAACTGGCGGGCTGCCTGCAAGCTATCGAGCAAAAAACAGGCACGTCCAGCTTGTCGATAAATGGCTACCTTAGCGATGCGGTCTGTTTCGGCGTAGTAACGCTGCACTTCTGTAGGGGACTGTTCAATCAAAGCGAGCTCTTTTAAGTAGTAAGCGAGTGCGCGGCGATAGAACCCTTGAAGAAACGCCGCGTGTCCGATTTGGAAATCGATTCCCCGCAGGTAAGCATCTAAAGCCCGGGCTTTTTCGAGGTGGGTTAAGGCTTCTTCAAATGCATTGATGTCCAGGTAAATGCGGCCTTTGAGTAAATAAACCTCCGCGATTTCAGCACCTTCTTGCAGCAAGCTATCGGCAAGCTGCATGGCATGTTGGTAGGCCCCTTGAGCATAAGCTTGCCAGGCCTGATGCAGCCGTGCTGCCTGTGCTGCGGTCAGCACGCGTTCCGAGGGCGGACGGTAAGCCTCCGGCGCTGTTGGCCGGCAGCCGGTAAAGATCAGTAGACTTAAGCCAATCCAAAGACGTATGCGCAACACCTTGCTCTTCCCACTGCTGTTGACACATCAGAGCCCCGACCGGCCGTACCGGTCGGGGCTCTGCATTCTTTTCGCGCTCTTCTGCTTTAGAAGGCCAGCTGTAAGCCTAGTCGATGGACGTTGTCGAAGATGCCAAACGAGGTGTAGGCATAATCGACCCCAATGCGAAAGCTTTCTGACCCTAAGCGCAAACCGGCACCCACGTTGATCCCTTGTTCATCGGTAGGTGTGATGTAGCCGGCCCGCAAGAATAGCAGGTCCATGAAACCATATTCCATGCCTACCTTAATTTGCTCAGGGTAGTCGCGGGGCCGGACAGCATCGACGCTAAGCCAAAGCGTATGCGTGCTGTTGGCCGGCGCGAGCAGATCCATGAGGTTATAGGTAGCCCCAATTTGGAAGGCCAGTGGCAGCTCAAAGCTTTCCTCCACATAGGTTAGCTCGCGCGAGAAGTTTCGCACGCTCATCGCAAAGGTTAGGCTTTGCAGCGCTGTCCGGTAGAGCACGCCAAAGTCTACAGCGATCGTCGACTTCGCGTAGCTTTCCATGCGACCGCCTTGGGTAACTTGGGCCTCACCCAGGTTTTGGCGGGCAAACTTTGCATGTCCGCCAACGGCAAAGCGGTCGGTGATCGCACGCGCATAGCCCAATCCGATCGCTAATGCGCTGGGGCTATACGTGCCCTGGTCCAGGTAGCCCTGTTCGTTGTTAGCGAAGATAGTCCGGAGCACCTCCGGATAGCTTACGGCTACCACGCTGAGCCCGATCACGCCAAACTGGCCGCCCATGGGGCGATAGGCCAGGCTGGCGAAATTATAGTCGGTGCTGTTAATCCAGCGCGTTTGTCCAGCTGCAAAGTGGAACGTGCGATCGAAGTAAGCCATGCTGGCCGGGTTATAGAAAAGGGCCAGTGATGAAGCGTTATCGCGGGCCGTGAGGGCATCGGCCATTGCGGCTGCCCTGGGGTCTACGGATACGCTAAGGAACTTAAACCCGGTTTGGGCCAGCTTTTTGGTTTCCAGCTCGGTCCCCGTTCCTGTACCCTGAGCGTAGAGTAAGGCCGGGAAAACCAGCCAGCCCAATAGCAAGAGGCTGGTCCCGATATAGCTGCGTTTCATGGTCATCGGCAACGTTTGCGTGATCATTATCCCAAGAAATCAACGGATGATGACAATGGTGCGCGTGGTCTGGGCGCCGGTATCTGCGTCGGTGATGACGGCAAAGTAGATGCCGCTAGCCACCACCTGACGCGACGAGGTAGTCAGGTCCCAGAACTCGTCACCGCTTCCGTCAGTGTGTTCGATCACCTTGACCAGCTCGCCTAGCTCTGTGTAGATCCGGATCGTTGCCCGAGCAGGTAGGCCGTAGAAGGCGATCTTGTCTTGCAGGTCAGGGAAGCGGACGCCCAAGTCTGCCTCCAGGTTGTAGGGGTTGGGGACTACGCGCACTTCATCCAACGACCTTCCTGGCGGCCGCCGCAACACAGCCGGCTGGTAGGTTTGCGTCCAGTACCGGTTGCTCTTGAGGCGCACGCGGCGACCTGCGGTTGGATCGTCGACTTCATTGCCCACCGCCTGGATGTAGTAGTAGTAGTTGACCCCGCGCGTCACGTTTTCATCGACGTACGAGCGCGCATTGCCAGGCAGCGTTGCGATCCGTTGGTAAACCGTAGAGCTATCGGGCAGGGGGATACCAAAGTAGAAGCTTTGGGCACGCCAGATTTCCCAGCCTCCAGGTGGATCCGGCTCGCCGCTATAGGTCTCCCATTCCAGCGTAATGCGATCGGTGCCTGAGGTCACCACGAACCGACGTGGCGGTTTAGGTGGCTGTGGGATGTCCAAGTTGTTCTCCCATACGTTGAGGATCCGCTGGAAGAGCTGGAAGAGTGAGTCGCGGGCAGTCATCACCCACTCATTCTTGGTCAGGCTAACGCAGCCTGGGCTTCCCTCCTGGCAGGGACTATCCGTCACTGGATTCCAGCTGAAGCGTGCCGCGTTAGCAGCAGCCTGCCCTTCTGCCCGAACTTTGTTCTTATACCACTTGCCCAGCATAAAGCTAAGCTTGTCGCTTAGGCCTGCGATGCCTTCGGCCACAACAATGCGGATGCTCTGGTTGGGCTGAAGCGTGTACGGGCCAAAGCTTTGGACATAGCCCCATCCGCCTGGACGGCCTTGCGAAGGATCAGAAGTTTGCAGATGGAAGCGACCGTCTGGCTGGATGATATACGCATGCGTGGGGTTGTTGGGGTTATAGCGGGCATTGGCTGGATCACTGGCCACCTTATTGCCATCCTCAAGCCAGTTGCGTTCCAGCTGCATGACGCTGAGGTCGTTGTGGTCATTACGCGCTGTTAGCTCGGCATCGTCCGAGTCTAGCCGCGTCATCATCCGGGGCTGGCTGGGATCATGGGTCTTGTTGGTTGCCGACTGATCCGCATGGATAGTCAACGTACCGAACATGGCAGCTGCGCCTAAGCGCCCTGTAGTGTCACCCCCGATATGGGCAATCCAGGGCTGCAGTTCAAACCACATGGGGTTACCAATGGTGTTGAACACGGTCTGCGCCGGCACATGTCCCAACCAGGAAAACTGCGCAGCATGGCGTTGGGCAAACGACTGCCCATATTCTTGAAAGCCCGGCACCAGCGCATCATTCATCGTAAACTGTCCCCAGGCTGCTCCACCCCCACTGTTATCCCATGCACCCGCTGGCGCATTGGCTTTGTTGCGATAGAAGAACGTGAAGTAAACGTCTTGCAGGGTTTGGTTAGGCAGTTCAATCTCGTCGTCTTCGTCTACATTGCCGGTATTGGTAAATACATATTCGATAATGTGATAATCCTGATGGATTTCGTTACTGAATTGATATACTTTGCGCTCCATCTCGATGCCCATGGCATTACGTGTTTTATTGTATACCATGGCATCGGCTTTGAGCGAAGGATCAATTTCGTCAGGTATAGCAGGTTTATCAAAAGTGCGAAGGCCATCAACCACAATTTCTGGCTGCTCAAATTTGTAGACCAATTTAATCACATCTTGAAACACCTCTCCTACCCCGTTAAAGCGAGGACCGATATGCTCAATGCGCACGGGGAACGTCTGTCCATCAGGCGAACGCCAATTTTTAGCGCTCACCCACAGTCCTCGCCAGTGGCCCCAGTAGGCACCAATGTGGTGGCCTGGCCAGGTATACGTGCCGGTACCATCAATACCAGCCATACTTTCTGGCTCTGAGCCACCCCCTAAGTAGTGGGATTGTAGCCGGCCAATGGCAAGCCAGCGACCGCTCCACTGGGCTTGCGCGATGTCGCTGAAGATCAGCAGGAGCAACAAGGCTCCCACGCAACGCCCTAAACTTGCCGTTTTGTGGGTTGCAATCATAGATATCCTCATCCTTTTACTTTCTTGTTAGAACGAGACCCGAATACCGAAGAACACGCGCCGCGGATTGAAGAAGGTGAAGAAGTCCGCGTTTGGCATGTCGATGTAGGCCTTATCCTTCAGCACCCGGTCAACAAACTTGCGGTCCGCTAGGACGAACCCATTGTTTTTGTATTGGAAATACTCCCCATCCCTGTAGTACAGGGCTCGGCCTGGGTTGCTAGCCGCCGGCGCGCATTCTCCCGTGCATACGATAATAGGCACGAACTCTACGCCTGGCTTCCGATAGTCCCCTGGCCGGTCGTTGCCCGGGATCAGCGGATAGGGCGGACCGCTCTCAAGGCCCTCGAAGGTCTTTTTGGGCAGATGGAGCGACTGCAAGTACTGCAGCAGATCGGTCGCGTTCACAAAACCACTCCAGCGATTTAGATGCCGGATATTGAAGACGTTGGTTACGTCCATGAAAAATTGGACCTCACCTATCCGGCTGTCGATGGTCTTACTTAGGCGTAGGTCAACGTTGTAGTAATCTTTCCAACGCACGTTGTGCTCAATCCCGCGCACCGGGCTACCGGCCTCAAGCAGGCTGTTGCCGGTCCAGGTGAGCACTTGTCCCGCACGCCATTCGCCTAGAATGCTGAGCCGCCACTCAGCCAATGGCCGCAGGCCGCCATAATTTGGCCCAAAGTCCGACGGCGTCAGGATGTCGACATTAAACCGGGCAAAAGGCTCCGGAATTGGCCGGCTCTGATAGTGGTCTGTAGTGGTCAGCAGGTACTGCTGTTGGCGAACGGGGTTTTCGAAGTTGTTTGTGTAACCAAAGTTACCCGTTTTGCGGGCCATGTAGGTATAGTTCACAAAACCCTGCACCCACCGTCCACGGTTTTTCGAGAGCGAGATCTCAAAGCCACGCACATCCCCGTAATTCCACGGACGGGCTACCCAATAGTTGACCTCGCCATCGATGCTTTGGAAGTTGATATTGCGCGCCTGCAGCGATACATCTCGGTAATAACCGGCCAGACGCAGCAGGAACATATTGTAAAGGTTCTGCTCAAAGCCCAGCTCGTAGGCAACGGTCTTCTGGAGCGGCAAATTGGGGTTGCCAATACGGGATACAGCCCCACTGGAGATCTTTTCGACCTCAAACAGGGGCACAGGGTCTGGCATTTGCCGGAAGTGACCGTAGTTGAAATACAGCTTGCTGTTTTCCGAGACCGGGAAGGAAATACCCAGGCGTGGACTTAGCGTAAGCTGCTTGTCTACGGGTTCTTGCGGGAGCACTTCGGCAATGCGGTCTGCCCCAATGACTGGCGTAAAGGCTCGGTCATAAAGCTGATAGACATACCACTTGCCGCTTGGGTTAAAGTAGTCGAGCCGCAGGCCCAGGTTGGCGATCAATCCTTTGAACTCCAACTTGCTCTGCAGGAAAGCTGCCCCTTGCTGCGGCTTCCGATGCCAACGGTATTTTGGGTTGGGGTGGTGTACAAAGAAGGGGTCATTTTCCCCATAATTCATCTTGTAATCACTCAAGTTAAACTCTACCCCACCCTTAACCTGCAAGAAGCGGTTCACCTGGCTTGTCAGTGCCGCAGAGAACAGCCAGCGACCTACTTTAGAGGTGTCATAAGGCGTACCCCCGTGGCCCCCAAGCCGCAATCCAGGCCCAATGCCGTCATCCATACCGCGATACTCATAGCCAAACGGCGCCGAGGTCAGTCTAATTGCGTTGGCATCCTGACAGGCTGGATCGTTGATATCCCGAATCTCTGGATTACCAGGCGTTACGCAAACCACCGGGTTCGGATCTCGAGGCGGAATATGACCTGTCTTGTACTCGGTCTGCGTCCGCTGCAGCTGCACCTCATAGTAGGTCTGCGGTGAGAAGGCATGGGTAAACTTCAGGCCACCCAGCGTATAGGTGATGTCCATCTGCGCAAAGACCCAGTCTCCGTAAAGACCGGCACGTGTGACGTGATCCCCTACAGAACCAATGGCCATATTTTGCAAATCTCCCCGACCATCCCACGGGAACGTAGGCGTCGAGCCATCGACAATGGCTGCCGTCGGGGCATCGCTCAGCACCGGCTGCAGCCCTTTACGCTGCGAACGCATGCCCAGGATTTCCAGCCGGCCTCCTGCAAAAATGTCTGAAACCAGCTTCCCTTGGGCGGTATAGTCCTGATAAGCCTTGCGACGTTGTGGGATCACAAAGGCGCTTTGCGTTTGGCGATAAGAAGCCAAAAAGCGCAAATTGCCTAAATAGGACCCAATACCAGGCACAGGGCCTGTAATCGTACCATCGAGCTGATAATCTGGCTCGTGGATTTTATTGTCTTTGCGCATGTACCACTCGAACGCCTTCTGCAACTGCTGCGGCGTCACATTGGTACCATGCGCAGTGTTATAGGCATTGGCTGCTGCATTCCACCCCGCAAACTCTGGATACTGTCGCTGCGTCCACTCATCCCACGCTGCCCTCGTTCCCACAAACGCCACACTGGGATCAAAGTAGGGGCGCACCCAATAAGACTCTGGGTCGTTGGGGGTTCCGCCAAAGTTCTTCGGCTGGGGTGGCGCATAGCGCGCAATCAGGTCAACCGTATACCGATTCCGCGCAGGCTCTTTCATAACCACGTTGATCAGACCCGAACGCACGTTCCCGTACTCAGCTGTAAACCCTCCCGTTTGCGCTTGCACTTCTTCAACCGCAGTAAAGCTGACGCCCGTAAACGGCGCATTGGTGCGCGGGTCGGCCAGGTTCATACCATCAAGCAAAAATGCAATCTGGTTTCCACCATAGCCACGCACTACTAGCCCTGGCTCAAAGCCCGGCTGCAGGCCAATCACTTGCGCCACATCGGTTGCTACCGGCAGCGCTTGAATCACCGAAGCGCTAATGTTGACAATGCTGGCCGAGATGTCGGGCTGCACGATAGGCCGCGTAGCCTGCACCACCACTTCTTGCAAGCCAATCGCTACTTCTTGCAGGGCAAAGTTGATCTCCGTCGTCAACCCCACGTTAACTTCCACATTCTCTACAACCTGGGGCGTATAGCCCACAAACGAAGCGCGTAGGGTGTACGTACCGGGACGAACATTGATAATGTTGTAGTACCCATCAATGTCGGTGGTGGCCCCCAGCGTGGTCCCTTCGATAACCACGTTTACCCCTGGAAGCGGCTCACCACTGCTGGCATCTACCACCCGACCAGAAATTTTGCCCGTTTGGGCCCATGCCACTGCTCCCCAAAAGAGGGAACCAAGCAGCAGCAAACCCTGTAGTCGCAATACCCGCTTCATAAGGTCTCGCTAAAGGTTGAGGTGACAGGTCAAATTTATTTCCAAAATTTTGACAAACTCTGCACCCCGTCAAGTGCAAAAATTCATCCCTGCACACTTTGGAAGCGGTCCCAAGAAATAACCTATAAGCATTTATAGGTTTAGCAAACTTAGAGCAGCCTGTTTCCGGAAAGCGGTTTCTCTTTCAGGACTAGCCCATCGGGCTCAAATTTGTAGTGCTCCTACGCGAAAAAAAAGCCCCCAGTATATGGGGGCTCAAGCTGCGTTGTTACTGCAGTTTAGCGGCTTGCCTGAAGCAATTTGTGCTTCTGGGTCAGCTCTTTGGCCAATCGTTTAGCGGCATCCTTAAGCGCAAGCTGCAGATCGTGATCTGGGCTGGTCAAGACCCCGCTTGTTTGCATGTTTGAACGGGTAAGCACACTACCGACCCAAAAGGTGCGTTGCTCGCTGGTTTCAATTAGACGTGCTTCCAGCAGGGCATAGTCTCGCACTGAGCCGGTTTGTTCGATTACCGTGGTCGTACGCCGGCTATTTTCTACACGGGTATCGACTCGCGTATAGGTGGGCTTAAACTGCTGTCCCCGTTCACGCACAATCACGTGTAGGTAGGCATCGTAGCCGGATTGCCTTGCCCAACGCGGCCAGTCTGCGACACTGCGTGTGGCAGGCACTTTTTCCAATGACATTTCGGCCTCTACATGGCGTTTGCGCAGGGCTTCCGTTAGCGAACGCTCAATTTGCTGGCGCAACGCTAAATCTTCAGCTTCTGCATGCACAAGTACCCGACGCAGCGGATAGGCCTCTGGGTCTGTTTCCCCAGCTATGCGTACGCTTGTGCACCCGGCAAGAAAAATCGCCGTGCTGAGTAACCAGAAACGCAAGTTCATAATTATAGAATTTGTTTTTTTGAGTTTCACCCTGGAAGATGAGCATCCAATGTTGTACCAGCTTGAAATAGCCCTTAAAGTACCTGCCTATTGTTGTCAATTGTAGACACCTGGTGTTGATCTCAGGAAAGGAACCTCACGGTTTGACCGGTTTACTAGGCGGCATTTGTGCGCAATCGATGGGGCTATGCCATGCGTTGGTGTATAGTTATGGGGTTGTTTTTGTTGGCCTACGCAAGCGCTCAAGCGCAGGTCAACACCGAACGCCTGCGTCCTACAGAGCCCCAAGGTTTTGGAGGCATGTTCGGGGGCGAGCTCGACGTACGACGTGGGAACGCCGCGCTTTTCGAGGCTACCCTAAATGCCCGCTTTGATTACCGCAAGGATGCCCATCTCATCTTCTGGGTAGGCACGCTGCGTTATGGCGAGCGCAGGGGACGCACGTTCAGGAACAGCGCCTTTTTTCACACGCGCTATAATTACGATGTAACGTCTCGATGGACCTGGGAAGCTTTTGGACAGCTTGAACGAGATGGCTTTACGCTTCTCCAGCTTCGCTCATTAATAGGATCGGGACTGCGTATAGGCTATATGCACACGCCTGCCCTGCGTATTCACCAAGCCAGCGCGCTGATGTTCGAATATGAGGTGCTGGATCTGACGCGTGTAGCGCGCCATCCGGTTCGTGTGCGGGCCCTGCGCTGGAGCAACTACCTAACGCTGCGTTTACGTTTGGGGGAGCAGCTTGCGCTGCTTTCGGTCACTTACCTTCAGCCGCGCCTGGAGGCGTTTCGGGATGTGCGCCTTTTACATGAAAGCAGCTTTGAAACGCGCCTAAGCCCTCATGTGGCCTTTTCTACAACCTTTACGTACCGCTACGATAGCGATCCCCCTGATGCGGTGCTCCCCTACGACGCTGCGCTACGCACTGGACTACGGCTCACGTGGTAGCTGCACGTAAGATGCCCAGCACTTCGGCATGTAATGTGGGCGCAGCGGCCACGCATCCTGGCCCTTGAGGTGCATCCCCGCCGTACCAAGAAGTGATCATGCCCCCTGCCCCGGTCACAACAGGAATGAGGGGTAACACATCCCAGGGATGCATTTCGGCATCTAACATGATATCGGCCCGTCCGGTAGCTACCAGCAAATATCCATAGGCGTCGCCCCACGTTCGAAACAGCCGCACGCGGCGGCGTAGCTGGGTAAAAGCTGCGCTGCCATAGTGCTGCTCGATGTGGTTTTCGTCGGTGGTCAGCAGTACGGCCTCTTCCAGCCGCATGCACTGCCGCACGCGTACCGGCTTGTTATTGAACCAAGCCCCTGTGCCATCTCCATAGAGAAACTGTCCTAAAACCGGCTGAATAATGGCGCCCTGGACGGGGCGTCCCTCATGCAGCAATCCGATAAGCGTGGTAAACAGCGGCACGCCAGCAATAAACGACTTGGTGCCATCAATCGGGTCCAGTACCCACACCCATTCGGCATCTGGCCGCTCCGGTCCATACTCTTCGCCCCACAACCCATGGGCCGGATAGGCTTGGGTAATCTGCGCACGCAGAGCCCGCTCAACGGCGCGATCGGCTTCGGTAACGGGTGAGGCATCTTCCTTAAGCTCTACCGCCAGCTGCTGGCCCCAGTAGGGGCGCAGCGTTTCAGCTGCAATGTCGGCCAAACGGCGAAAAAAGGCCTGGTTCATCTTTGGCAGCGGATTAGCAACCCTAAGGGCAAACAGCACCTTATGGACGAAGCGCTGTGGCGGCCGAAGCCGGTTGCCCTGCCAGCACCTGCACCGGTGCGTCATTGCGCGCAGCTAGCAGCAGCTTTCGGCCCGAAGCGCGATGCAGCAGCCACTGCAAGCGCCGCACCTGCCCCTCTAGCCACAGGCCGCTTTGCGACGGCAAGAGCGGACGCCAGGCATCGGGCGGTCCCAGCAGTACCAATCCATAGCCGGCACCGTAGGATCCCAGGTGCGGCTGTGCTTCAAAAAAATTCCCTGCCAGGATTAGGTCCAAGTGGCCGTCGCCGTTGAGATCGGCCTGGGCCATGGCCCGGATTGGAAAATGCTGTGCTGCAGCTGGTAGCGCGTGTACGGTGAAGTGGCCCTTACCATCGTTTTCTGCCCAGACGGAAGCGAACGTTTTGGCCTGGCGCACTTCAGCCTGCTGTACCACCTGGGATCCGAAGAGGTCTTCCAGCCTGGGCACCCCCCAGTTGTGGTACCCCTTAAAACGCGATCGAAGCTTAGGGAAACGTTGCAGTAGCTGATCTGTCAGCGCTATGGGATAGGCTTGGTTTCCCCAGTAGGCCGTAATCACTGGATCTGGCTGCCCGTCTTCGTCCAGGTCTTGCAGGTAGAGTCGAGCCGGCCGCTCAGGCGAAGCCTGCAACAGCGCATTGCGTCCTAAGTTGCCTGCCACAAGGTCTAGGTCTCCGTCGCTGTCGAGATCTACCACCTGCACGGTAAACCACCAGCCTTCGGTGTCTGCTAAAGCAGTGGGGGTAAACGTGCCGTCAGGCTGCTGGAAAAAAAGGGTGATCGGCATCCATTCGCCAACAACGACCAAATCAAGCCGGCCGTCGCCATCGAGATCGGCCCAGGCGGCATCGGTGACCATCCCTAGCCGGGCCAGGGCAGGCGCACGGGCTTCTGTGACGTCTATAAATGTTCCATCGCCCTGATTTTCCAGCAGGTAGCTACGCGGAGATTGTCCATAGCGGCCGGTTTCAACCCGACCGCCGATGAACAAGTCCGCATAGCCATTACCGTTGAAATCGGCTGGGCGCACGCAAGCGCCATTGACAAATACATCAGGGAGGGCTGTTTCATCTCGCCTAAAATTTCCCTGGCCGTCATTCCGGTACAGCCGACCGCGCAGGGCTTCGGCACGTCCCCACCATTCGTTGCCTCCACTGACGACCAGGAGATCCAAGTGGCCGTCGCCATCGGCATCAAAAAGTGCGGCGTCGACATCTTCGTAGGGGCTTTCGGCTTGCCACAAGGCTTCGTTAGAGGGTGCGAACGTGCCATCGGCTCGTTGCAAAAGCAGCTGGGCTGCTTGCCACTTGGCTCCGCCTAGGAACACATCTTCCAAACCATCTCCGTTGACATCGCCTACTGCTAGCGCCGGGCCTTCTCGGGAAAGACGGTGCGGTTGCAACGGCTCCCGGGTGAAATCCACAAAAGCATTTTCTTCGTGCCGGTAGGGCAACGCTAAGGTCTGCGTTACGTCGGTAAAGAACAGCGCTTGTGGCAAAGCATGCTGGTAGCGATCGCTTCCACTGGCTTCGCTTTGGCGAAACGTCAGCGTTTGGTTGGCAGCGAGCTGGCGGCGCACTTCATAGCGCCCGTCGGGCCAGACGACCACCACCGAATCAACCTGGGCGTAAGCGCCTAGCCCAAAGTGCACTACGGGCTCAACGGACGACAGCCAACCCCGCACAGGCTGTTGTTCTCGAAGCAGCATCCTACCGGCATAGTGTACGGTCACGCGCGCCCCAATCCCCATGCGGTTCATCCCTTCGCCTTCCAGGGCAACGCGCAAAAAGTTTGCATGCTCAGGTTGCAGCTCGCGCACCCGATTGCGGTACACGGCTGCTGGCGCGTTGAGGTTATTGACGACCAAATCCAACGCGCCGTCGCCGTCGAGATCGACGTACACGGCACCGGTAGAAAATCCTGGTTCTGCCAGACCCCAGCTGGCGGCCTGATTGGTAAACGTCCCGTCGCCGTTGTTGCGAAAGGCAAAGTTTGGCTGCGGCACGTGGGGCATGTGGCGCAGCACCTCGGCCATCAACTTGGGCGTTAGGCCATGGGTTAGGGCTTCTTGGACTTCAGGCTGCTCAATGTAACGGATATAATCGAGGTCGTTGGGTCGGTGATAGATCCCGTTGGTCACAAACAGGTCCACATGCCCATCGTTGTCCAAATCGGCCAGCAAAGGGGCCCAGCTCCAATCTGTAGCGGCAATTCCAGCCAGAAAAGCTACATCGATGAAGCGCATTTGGCCCTGATTGAGCAAGAGCACGTTGTGTGGAAATTGGGGATGATAGCCCAATCGCCGCTGCAGTTGATAGAGTTCGAAGCTTTCAGGTCCCCCAGAAGCCTGGTAGATGGCTACATCAAAAGGCATCATGTCGAGCACGACAATGTCTGGGAGCCCATCGCCGTTCACATCGCCGGCATCAACGCCCATAGAGGCGCGCGAGGTGTAGTAGGTGGCTGTTGGCAACACGTTGGTGAACGTACCGTCTCCGTTGTTGCGATACAGGCGATCGTCTTCGTGAAAGTCGTTAGCCACATACAAATCGGGCCAGCCGTCCTGGTCCAGATCGCTCACGACCACACCCAGGCCGTAGCCAATCAGGCCGTCTTCGATGCCGGCCTCAGCCGTAACGTCCACAAAACGGCCGTTATCATTGCGCAGTAGCCGATCGCTGGCATTCGGATCAAAGCGGGCTCGCAGCGTTTGCGCAGGGCCATAACTTTCGGGGGTGTGCAGTGCCCGGTGCAGCAAGTAGACGTCGAGATCGCCATCACGGTCATAGTCCAAAAACACAGCCTGCGTGCCATAAGCTGCGATGTCGAGGCCAAATTCAGCAGCTGCCTCGCGAAAGCGCGGGATGCCGTTTTCGTCAGGGCCCAGGTTCAAGAAAAGCTGGTTGCGTCCGGTTCGGTCTAAGTAATTGCTAAACGTCACGAGGTAGATATCCGGCCAGCCGTTGCCGTCGAGGTCTACTACAGCCGCGGCCGTATTCCAGTTGCCTGTGCCGGCCACGCCAGCTTGCTCTGTGACGTCCTCAAAGCGAAAATCTCCCCGGTTTAGGTACAGCCGGTTTGGGCCCAGGTTAGCGACGAAGTACAAATCGGGCAGCCTGTCGCCGTTAAAGTCTGCTGCAGCTACCCCAGCCCCATCGTAATAATACATGTATTCGATGATGTTAAAAGCGGGGTCATCGGGTGGCACTGCATTAACAAACGTGATTCCAGTGCGCTCGGCAGAGAGTGGTTCAAACAAGGTAGGCGCGCTTGGCTTGGAGCAGGCCGACAAGGCAAGCAACACAACGATCCCAAGAAAATGGCGTATCTGTGTCATCGACGTAACTGGAAAAAGCGTGGAGCATCGTCATTTAGGGCAACAAGCACCAGGGGAGACAGGCCAGCCCGTCGCAGCAGACGCACGTCGCGCACTTCACCACGCACAAAAAAGCCGCTATCGCGCGGCAAAATGGCTGTAAAATGGCCCCGGCCATCTCCCTTGAGCCAAAGCCCATAGGTAGCTTCCATCAGCCCAATCCCGGTTTGTGCCCAGCGAAAGTTGCCGCCAGCCAGCAGATCCAGGTGGCCATCCCCATCCACATCGATTGGCAGCAGTCCGTAGAGCGGCGCCCATTGCGCTTCAAAGGGTAGCGGGTGCACTTGAAACTGCCAATTCCCCAAGTTTTCGATGTACAGACTCCGCAGTTCGGTCACTTCAAGCGCCAAGGCGCCTTCGAGCTCTTCGGGGCGGAAGATATCTTCAAGCATCATCTGGGCATAGGCGGCATGAGAAGGGATCCGCAGCGCAACGTAGGGAAGCTGGCTGCGCAGCTCGGCAAGCAACGTAAGTGGTCGATGGCGGGCACCTTCACGGCGGGTGAGGATGTGGTCGAAAAAGCCGTTTTGGTCAAAATCTTTTGCCCAGAGCACTAAGGGAGCCTCGGGTGAGGCCTGGAGCGGGGTGTTCAGTCCCAAGTTGGTCACCACAAAGTCGAGGTCGCCGTCGCCATCAAAGTCGGCTATGGCCAGTCGGTGCCACAGACCTTTTAGGCTATCCAGTGCAGGCACAGCTTGGCGTTCGAGCCGTCCCTGGCCCGCGTTGCGCAAGAAGGTGATTGGCATCCATTCACCAACCACGACCAAGTCAAGCCGGCCGTCACCATCGAGATCAGCCCAAGCGGCATCGGTGACCATGCCTACTTGGCGTAAGCCGGGGGCGCGCAGATCGGTTTGGTCGGTAAAGTATCCCTTGCCGTTATTCACCAGCAGCACACTCGGGGGCGTTTCGCCATAGCGCCAGGGGACCAGACGGCCGCCCACGAACAGATCCAGATCCCCATCGCCGTCGTAGTCGGCTGCGGCAACGGCCTGGGTGCTGATGCGGTATTCTGGCAAGCGATCAGGTGCCTTGACAAATCGTCCGCGGCCATCATTGAGGTACAGGCGATCCTGCAAGGCTGAGGCTTGCGGGGCATAGGCTGTACCCCCGCTGGCGACGTAAAGGTCGAGGTTGCCGTCGCCATCGGCATCAAAAAACACAGCGCCTACATCCTCCGACAGGGCATCGACCGCAAAGAGGGCCTCGTGGGTTGGCGCAAAGCGCCCGTCGGGTTGTGCGATAAAGAGCACGCCTGGAAAACCTTTAGCCCCACCAAGATAGAAGTCTTCGCGCCCATCCCCGTTGACATCGCCCACAGCCACCCGGGGACCTTCGCGCGAACGCATCCAGGGAAGCAGGCCTTCTCGCTGGAAGTCCACAAATGCATCTTCCTGATGCCGATGGGTAAGCCCTATGCGTGCGGTGACGTCCACCAAGTGCGGGATCTGCCGTGCAGGCAACAGCGGCACTTCAGGCGTTCCAGGTTGCGCTTCAGATTGGCGAAAACGCAGTCGCTGGTTTGTGGCTACCTGACGACGCACCTCATACCGGCCGTCGGGCCAGACCACCACCACGGCCTCCACGGTATCCAACTTACCCAGCCCAAAGGTCAGTACGGGATCGACCGACGACTGAAAGCCGCGGTTGGGCATCTGCTCCTGGTAAAAACGCTGATCCCCAGCGACAATCGTTACTTGAGCCCCTACACCTTGGGTATTCGGCGCTTCACCTTCGAGGTGGATCTGAAGAAAACGATGATGGGTTAGCTCTTGGGCCCGATTTCGGTAGAGGCGTACGGGACCGTTGACATCGTTGACCACCAGATCCAGATCTCCATCGCCATCTAAGTCGCCATAGGCAGCACCGCTCGAGAAGCCCGGGCGACCCAAACCCCATGCTTGCGCACGGTTGCTAAAGGTCAGGTTGCCCTGGTTATGAAACAGGTAGTTGGGGAGCGGATGCGAAGGCATGCGACGGATAAGCTCCAGGTAATCGACGCGTTCACGCTGGAGCATGGCCTGCATGGTTTCTTCGCTGGCCAGATAGTCCAAGTAATCCTGATCGATCACGTCCCAGTAGATGCCGTTGGCCACGAAAATGTCTTTATAGCCATCTAAGTCGGCATCAAAAATGAGTGCAGCCCAGCTCCAGTCGGTAGCGGCTACACCGGCAATCATGCCGATTTCGCTGAAGGTGCCATCGCCATGGTTATACTGCAGCGTGTTGCGTGTAAACTGGTGGTAGAACCCTTGTCGGAGTTTCGTCTGGTAGAGCTGCCAGCCTTCATAGGTTGTGGTGGTTTTCAGGCGTGCGTCCGCTTCGGGGAGCATATCGGTGACAAACACTTCTGGGAAGCCATCGTTGTTGAGATCAGCTGCATCGGCCCCCATCGAGGAAAGGCTAATAGAGGCCATGGCCTCTTCCAGCACTTCACGAAACGTCCCATCCCCTTGGTTGAGATACAAGTAGTCGCGTTCAAAGAAGTCGTTCGAGATGTATAGATCAGGCCAGCCATCTCGGTTGAGGTCAGCTACGGTCACCCCCAACCCAAAGGCAATTTCTGGGCCGTAGATGCCTGCTTCGGCGCTGACGTCTACAAACCGTCCTCCGTCGTTGCGGTAAAGCCGGTCACCCCCTTCCCAGCTGCGCTCATGGCGCGTGTTGCGTAAATCCAAACTGATAATGGGGCGCATGGAGTTGTTGAGGACGTAGACGTCCAGGTCGCCGTCGCGGTCGTAGTCAAAAAATGCGGCATGGATCGAAAAGCCGGTGTCGGCCAGGCCCAGTTCAGCGGCAGCTTCTCGAAAACGGGGAATGCCGTTTTCGCCGGGACCCAAGTTTAAAAAAAGCTCATTGGCCCGCAGGCTATCGGCAAAAGGACCGCTGTTGCACACGTAGATATCCGGCCAGCCGTTGCCGTCGACGTCAGCAATAGCTACACCCGTGCTCCAGGGTTTGCTGCCAGCCACGCCGGCCTGTTCGGTAACGTCCTCAAAGCGCCAATTGCCGCGGTTCAGATAAAGACGGTTAGGGCCTTGGTTGGCAGTGAGATAAATGTCCAGTAAGCCATCGCCGTTAAAGTCGGCTAGCCCCACGCCACCGCCGTTGTAAAAGTTGCGATAGATAAACACGTTGAACTGTTGCGTTTCACGCAGGCGATTTTCGAAGCGCACGCCGGTTTGGCGTCCTGAAAGCGCCTCAAAAAGCGTGCTGCTAGGCGGCGTCGATCGGCACCCTAGTCCGATAAGCACTAGTCCTATCCACCATCCCTTCCGAGTCATACCGTACATTGCAGGCTGTTCGATAGGCCTTAAGAAAACATCGCCGGGGCGCTGCGGCAAGCGCAGGCCCCGGCGATGCGTCACCGCGCAACCTAACGGACCATCAGTAGCCCGGGTTCTGCTGGAGATTCGGGTTAGCGTCGAGCTGCGCTTGTGGAATCGGTAGGAGTAGGACGCGCTGCGGGCTTTGCGGCTTAAACTGGTAAGCCCGCGTATATTTTCCGTGCCGAATGAGGTCTTGCCGCCGCTTAGCCTCCCAAGTGAACTCAAAGAGCCGTTCTTTTAGGATGGCCTCTCGTAGGGCCTCTTTGGAGGGATAGTCGGCCAAATTCAAGGGTTTAGGTGGATCGAATACGCGCGCCCGCACCTGGTTGATCAGGTTGATCGACTCGGCATTCGGGCCGTTGATTTCATTGAGCGCCTCGGCCTTAATCAGATACATTTCAGCCAGCCGGAACCAAGCATAGTCGTTTCCATGGTCCCCGCCAACGTGCGCAGGGTCTGGGCCATACTTGAGCACGCGCACGCCTTCGTACTCGGTAGCGGCAAATACGTTATTGATCTCGGGCGTATAGGCCAAGGGATTGCCTGCTCGGTCTTGCAAGGGTGCCCCTTGCGAGTAGCATTGCCGGCCAATGCAGTTGCCGCGTGGCTCAGCATACTGTTGACCTACCAAGAAGATCGTCTTGCGCAGGTCGTCATCGTCGAACAGGTTATAGGTCTCTGCTAAGATGGAATGCCCGTTCCACGGCGAGGGCGTCAGCTGGTGGTAGTGCAGCGTGCGCATGACGAAGTTCATGCCCAGGCCGGGTTCTGGCAGATGCTGGGTAGCAAAAATGATTTCGGGCGAGTTGTGGTTGTCCGGTAGAAAGTTTTGGAACCAGTTAGCAGCGAGTTGGAAGTAGCCCGAGTTGATCACGTTGTCAGCATGCCGCACTGCCTCTTGGCAAGCATTGGGGACGTCCATGCAGGAGTTGTAGCCGTTGGGATTGATTTGGGTACTGTTTTTCGTGAACACCCCTGCGTTCAAGTAGAGGCTTGCCAAAAGGGCATCCGCTACCCATTTTGTCACGCGACCTGGCAGCGGTGGCGTTTCGGGCAGATTTTCCCGTGCCGCCAGCAGCTCGCTTTTGACAAAGTCATAAACTTTGCTGCGGGGTTCGGTGGGTGGTGGATTTTCAGGATCCACCACAAACTCATCGTCTCCTACAATGGGAACGTTGCCAAACAGGTCCAACAGGCAATAGTAGTAGAATGCCCGCAACAGCCGCACTTCGGCCTCGATTTGCTCCTTATTGGCCACATCAATTTCAGCCAGGGTTTGGAGCAAGCCATTCGCGCGGGCAATGCCGGTGTAGAGATCTACCCAGGCACCGTTAAAGTCTACCTGTGAGGGCAAGAAGTTATGCTCGTGGAGGTTGAGCCAGCGGCGGTCGTCGTACCAGTCCGAGCCGCGCGTAGGCACAACGGTCTCGTCCGTCGTTACCTGGCTCATGGTCCAGTAGCTCCATTCTAGCGCGCGGAGTTGCGCGTAGATAGGTGCCAAGGCGGCTGTGATTTCCCGGTCGGTTCGATAAAACTTATCGGGCGTTACGACCGAGAAGGTCTCCTCCTCGAGGTTAGTACAGCTTCCCAGCAAGATAGCCAAAGCAAGGAAAGGCCATCCCCGGAGAAGCGCTCGGTAGGTGCAACAGCGGTTCATAGTCGATCTATGCTGTTTGGTCTGCATCATGGTTATGCCACAAGGTTTTAGAATCCCAAGCTTACCCCTAGCGTAAAGCTCCGGGGCCGTGGATACTGGGCATAGTCAATGCCCAGCGCAGCAAGGCCAGCGCTGATGTTTACCTCGGGGTCATAGCCTGAGTATGGCGTAAGGAGCAGCAGATTCTGGCCCGTGACGTAGACGCGGGCGCGGCGCACATGCTGCCCGAGCACCCCTCCTAGATTCCTGAACGTGTAACCAATGGTCACATTGTCTACGCGCAAGAACGAGCCGTCCTCAATCCAGCGCGAAGAAAAGATGGCCGGTTCATCCAGCGCGTCGGGGTCATCCAGAGCAGCCTTCAGGAAGTTTTGGTTTTGCAATACAGCGCTCTTGGTTTGGTAGACCAAGGCTGTGTTGTTGAACACGTCGCGGCCTTGCTCACCGCGGATGAAGAGGCTAAAGTCCAGGTTGCCCCAGTAGATGTTTGTCCGGAATCCGTAGGTAAAGTCGGGCTGCGCTTTTCCAATGATGGTGCGGTCGGCATCGTCGATGCGGCCGTCTCCGTTGAGATCGCGGAACTTCTGACGGCCATTTTCTACGCCTTCAAAGATCCAGCCGTAGAATGTGCCTACCGGCTCTCCCGGAATCAGGCGTTGGGCGAAGTTCCCCGACTGGCCGCGACCGCTAACCACGCCAGTCACGATAAACTCGTGAGGGCCAAGGCTGACCACCTCGTTACGGTTAGCGCTAAAGACCAGTCCCAAAAGCACGTTGAAGTTAGGCCGATCGATGGCCAGCGCGTCCATCGAGAGCTCAAAGCCCCGGTTACGCGTCTTGCCAATGTTTTCAATGCGCGTTGGCACCGGCGCTGGCTGGGGCACTGGGATTTCCAGCAACAGTTTATCGGTCTCTTTAACGTAGTACTCCAGGGTACCCGACAGCTTGCCGTTCCAGAAGTTATAGTCTAGGCCTACGTTAAAGGAGGCGGTTTCTTCCCACTGGAGGTTGGGATTGGCGTAGTTGATCGGAGCAAAGCCCGTAAAGGCTTCCTGGTTGAAGACGGCCTGCAGGTCCTGGCGGGCGCCCAACTGTGCCAGCGACAGGTAGTTGCCGATTTCCTGGCTACCGGTGATTCCGTAACCTACCTTCAGTCGCAAGTCGCTGATCCAGTCGACACCTCGCAGGAAGGGTTCTGCGCTTAAGCGCCAAGCACCGGATACAGCTGGAAAGAGGGCCCACTTATTGCCTTCGCCGAACCGCGAAGACCCATCGTAGCGCAGCACCCCTGTGAGGTAGTATTTACTGGCAAAGTTATAGTTAAGGCGCGTAAAGAACGAGACCAGTCGGCTTTTGTCTTTGTAGGAGAACGTTCCTTCTTTGACCAAAAGGGCACCAGCCTGTACAGCGTTGTAGCCCGTGAGGTCGGTCACAAAGTCCCGTCCTTCGACCCCGAATTCCTCGGTCATGTACTCGTTGAACTCGTAGCCTCCCAGCAACTCCACGTTATGTTGCCGCGCAAACGTTCCCCGATAGGTCAGGTAGCTCTGGAACGTCATAGAGGAGTGTTCCCGATTGCGCAGCAAGGCACGGCCGCCAAACTCATTCCCTACAGGGCTTTCCTGAGGGAAGTACTGCCGGCGACTGGCTTGGGCGCGGTCGGCCCCAAAGTTCACCCGAGCCGTTAGGCCAGCTAGCAGGTCCAGTTCCGCAGCAAGGTTACCTAGGCTGCGCGTCGTTTTAGCAAAATCCTGCACCTGTTCAGCCATGGCCACGGGGTTGCGCACCGAGGTGCGACCATCCGCGATCTCAAAGTAGCCATCGCGTGCCGGCGTCCCGTCCAGGTTAGTTTGGGCATGGATGGGATAGGTCGGGTTCATCTGAAAGACGTTCGAGAGCACCCCTCCCTCGAAACCTGCAGTTTGGTTATAGGGGAGCAGGTTGTCGTGCGTAAACGAAGAGGTCAAATTCAGCTGCAGCCGCAGCCGTCCATCCAGTGCTTGATGATCCGCGTTCAAGCGCCCCGTTAAGCGCTCTAGGCCCGAGTTAATTACCAGCCCTTCTTCGTTCAGGTAGTTAACCGAAGCGCGATAGCGCGTCTGGCTAGTGCCTCCCGAGAAGGCCAGGTTATGCGACTGGGTGAGGGCTGTACGCATAACCGCCTCCTCCCAATCGGTATTGGCATTGCCTAGGACGTTGCGGGCCGAAGCAGGGAGGTTGCCCGCCTGAATTTGCTGCTCTACAAAACGGCGATACTCCTCGCCATTGAGCACGTCCATCTTTCGATAAGGCGTTGAGGCCGTCACATAGCCATCATAATCCACCTGGAGCTGCCCTTGCCGCCCTTTCTTGGTCTCAATCAGGATGACGCCATTAGCACCACGGGAACCGTAAATGGCTGTCGCAGCTGCATCCTTCAAAACGGTAATAGACTCAATGTCGTTGGGGTTAATCAGGCTGAGCGGGTTACGCGGTGGCGGCGGTGCCCCGTTTACACCAGCACCTCCTGGTGTTAGCGGCACGTTATCGATCGGCACGCCATCGATCACAATAAGCGGCTGGTTACTGGCGCTGATCGACGTGCCCCCACGCAGCCGAATATTTAGGTTTGCTCCAGGCTCACCGTTGTTGGCCACAATCGTAAGACCGGCCACCCGACCTTGCAGGAGCTGGTCTGGAGAGGTATAGCGGCCTTGATTGATTTCATCCACACTAATCGAAGCCACCGAGCCCGTCACGTCCTCGCGCCGCTGCACGCCATAACCTACCACCACAATCTCCCCTAACACCTCTACCGTAGGCTGCAGGCGTACGTTGATGACCGAGCGTGTGCCCACCACCTCCTGCACTTGCTCATAGCCCACAAACGAGAAAACCAAAATCGCTTCTGGCCCAGGGACCTCAATCTGGTAGCGACCACCCACGTCGGTCGTTGTGCCGGTGGTGGTCCCCAGCACTACAATATTAACCCCAGGAAGCGGATCTCCTGTAGAAGCGTCCGAAACAGTTCCAGTAACCATGCGGGGCTGGGCCATGACAACGCTTACACTACACAACCAAGCTCCTACACCCAGCAGCCACTTTTTCCAGTGGATCATGCGGTTCATAACCCCTTTTATCTAATTAGTTGACGAAATGATAGCGTTTCCATTTCCGGTGGGAACGCTTTCAATCTGCAAGCCCAGGTTCAGAAAAGCAATCCCTTTTTTAGGGGACACCCCCGTTGCGTAATCGGTTAAGTTGTAACAAAACAATAAACTTTCATCACATCTTCACATGAAGCCATAGGGCAATGTAGTCCTATCCTTATGGGCATGCTTTGCCCTACCCTTATCCTGCATAGATAGGCCTACCTTCCGGTCTGAGCTTAGACCGGGTTTTCTTGTCTTTTGAGGTGTGGGTCAGCGCTGCCGGGGGCGCTTGGTGGTGATCACGATGACACCATTGGCGCCACGCGAGCCGTAAATGGCTGTTGCAGCCGCGTCTTTCAGCACGGTGATCGACTCGATGTCGTACGGATTCAAAAACGAGATGGTCCCGCCCGGCATAGGAGTAATGGGCACGCCATCGACCACAAATAGCGGCTCGGCATTCCCCAGCAACGTGTTTTGGCCGCGAATGCGAATCGATAGCTCGCCTCCTGAAGCTTCGGTCACATACACGCCCGCTACACGTCCCCGCAGAAGTTCTTCCACACGGGCTATGGGCCGCTCGGTGATTTTGTCGGGATCGAGCTCGCTGACCGAGCTTGTAAGCTGGTCGCGCGGTACCGTGCCGTAGCCTACCTCAACGCGATCTTCTTGCGCAGTAGCGCTGGTGTCCGCTGTTGACCGGCTGCTTGCACAACCCATAAGCAGTCCGCCTCCAACAAGCAGTGCCAGCCACCCGGTGAGATATGGGTGTTTCATGGCTCTATACAGGCTGCGATATGGTCCTAAGGGCGATACCTTTGAAAAATAAAAACGTTTCGCCCCTGCGTCATCGCTCAATTGAGCGGCAGGTGCAGCACGCGGCGCTGATAGCCGTCGCCGTTCGGAAACGCCACCTGGAGGAGATAGCCATCGGCGGTTTTCTCAAGCTTCACCCCTTCCACTGCTTGGAGTCGCCGCGGTGTGCGTACCTGGACCGTGTAGGTACGCCCAGCGCGGCCTTCGACGACGAGCTCCAGGGTCTCTGCAGCCGCCCGCACCCGAAGTACGCGTAAACCCTTGTTTTCCATACCCGGTACCAATGGGGTAGGGGCTACATAGACGTCGGTGCCGGGTGTTAGGGTATAGGTAACTTCTACCGGACCGCCAACCACGGTGCGGATAGCCACACGCAACACGTCCCCTTCCTGACGTACGGCAAACGCAGCAGGCTGGCCGTTGACCGTCACTGCCTGCACGCGTGCATCTAGCGGAAAAGCTGGAGCTAGCTCAAGTGCAATTGGTGCGGCTTCCCCTTCGGGAAGAACGCGAACGTGAAAGCGCTCTTCCTGACGCCAGAGGGTTATCGCATACCGATCTCGGCCTACCGGCACATGCCGCAGCGTAACGGTGTCCCACACTGCCGGGAGTTGGGGGGCAAAGTGCAATAGGTGCCCCCCTTCGCGCACCTCCAGTCCCAGCAGTCCACGTACCAGGGGGGTAATGACCATGGCCTCGGACCAGATCTGGTGATGCGAAGAGCGCCCAAAGTCACGGTTAAAATCGCCCGAGAGCAATTCGGTTATGTAGCCTAAGGCTCCTTGAAACGTCAGGAGGGCGTTGGCCATAAGGGCCTGGTAGCCGATATGTGGTTTCTCGTAGCGGTAGGCTGCCAGAGCTGCCCAGCCTGTAAACAAAGGCCATACCGATCCATGGTGGTAAGAAAGCGGATCGTAGCGTGGGCTGGCATTGGAGAGGATGCGGGTTCCCCAGTCGGTTGCTAGTGCCGCACTGCCCAGGTGCTCCAGGGCCCGTCGGGCCCGTTCCGGACGAAGCAGCCGCCACCAAAGCGGTACAGCCTGCAGCACGGTGTTTTCCCGAAGCAGCTCGGGGGCTGCGTCAGCTTGAGGCTTCCAGGTAGCAAAGGCATAAAAACCTGCATCTTCTAGCCAATACGTACGCTCAATAGCTGCACGTAGAGCCTGTGCCCGCTGGCGGACTTCTGCCGCAAGTTCTGTTTCACCCAAGGCTATTGCCATGGCTTCCATCCCCTCGAGTGCGGCCAACCAAACGCCCTGTTGATAGAGCTCTTCATGCGGTGGATAGAGCAGGCCGCCTTCTACCCATCCGTGACCCACCTGGGTGTTTTCCACCAAGTCGTTGCCGTCGGTGTCGGTCGCTGCTGTAAAGCGATAAGCCTTGAGCAGCGCTTCCCAGTGTTGACGGATATATTCCAGGTCTCCACTCGCCTGCCAGTAATCCGCATGGGCTACAATAAACAGCGGCGTGGCATCGGCCGAGGCCCAAGGGTACGGATAAGCTTCAAACCAGTCGAGCAGCGCTGCGCTTTGCGCAATTTCATGGGGGATTTTGCCGTCTTCACGCTGAAAGCGGCGCAGAAAGTCCAACGCAGTGCGCGTAGTCTCATAATTGCCAACAGCAGTTGTCGCTAGCACTGTCCAAAGCGCATCACGGCCAAAAAACCACGCAAAACCTGGTCGTTCGCTGTTGCCTGCAGTGCGAAAGCCTGCAATCAACCCCGTGCCCAGCTGCGGATTGGTTGCCAGTCCTTTGTCAATGCCAATGAGCGCCCACTGGTAGGCAACATTGAGCTTAGGGTCCGGCGTTTCCAGCTGCAGCGCTTGTTCCAGTAAGCGTTCGTAGTGGGCCACGTTTTGGCGGTAATAGCTTTCGGCCTGCGTTAGCAATCGCCGGTAGACGGCCAGGGCATCCTCTACGCCTTCTATGCTACCCGTAACCACAACGGGAACGTAATACTTGCGTGCTAAGTCCGGTGTCACCTCTAGGCGAAAGCGGTTCGGGAGGTCCTTAGGCTCTTCTTGATAGGGTTGTACAGAAACGTCCTGTGCTAGCGGGGAGCCGATCACCCCTGCAAAGCGGTGGGTTTCTTCGGTGATCGTGTAGTAGCGACCTGTTTCGTTCCATCCCAGATAACCGGTCATCAGTCCGGCAGGCCACATCAGCCGCAAATCTGGTCGAAACGATACCTCGATGGTCAGCGGCCGCACTGTCTGCACATCAAACAGCATGATGAGGCCGGGCTCATTGAGCGGTGCGTAGAGCAGCTGCCGCACGGTAAAGGCAGCGTGGCTATAGGTGAGCACAGTTGCCTCAGGCCGCACCTCAATATAGGAGAGCGTTTCCTCGCCACTTAGGGGTATAGGGTAGTCGGCGATGGCAAAGTCTAGGCGTAAATCCCGAAGGATTTTGAGCGGATAGACCCACGCTTCAAAGGATCGGTGCTCATAGCCCAGCAATGCTGCACGCCGTCCGACCACATCCACAAACGCGCCAAATTGGGTAGGCCGCTCCAGGAGCAGCCGACTTGCCGGAGGCTCAAAACGGGGTACTAACTCTGCCGTTGTCTGGGCCATAGCCATAAGCGGTAGCATTAGGCTCCAGAGCCCTAACCTATAGCTTTTGCGTTGCATGGTTGCTTCCCAAAACCACAAAAAAGCCTGCCCAGAAAGTAAGCACTGGGCAGGCTCAAAATGCAAGCGCTTACCAGGGGAAAACGTCGAACCCTTAGGGCTACTTGGCTTGCAGGGAGGTGACTTCGGGCAAGAGTTGACTGCGGCGGTAGGCATATAGACGAAAAACGACGCTGTCGCCGTTGCGCACCACGGCCCAGCCATCGGGGCGCTCCAAGAAGTAGAGTACCTGGGGCGTGCTACCCGACAGGCGGAGCGTAAGCACGGCCTGCGCGGCCTGGCGTACGGAGTCGGCCGAAACCGTCATAAAGCCATCCGCACGCAGCGGACCAAACTGGCTTGCCCAGCGCGCAGCTGCAGCCGAATCGGCTGCGAGCGATGCTCCATCCCGCAACAAAGCCCAACCCGCATCCGTGCGACGCACACCGTAACGCTGCCCTTGCTGCGCTACTTCAAGGGCTTCAATCTGAGCTGCTGGAATGCGCACTACGGTCTTGTCGCGCCACCGGTCCAGTTCTTCAGGAAAACTCAGGTTCGTTCGCGCTAAGAAAATACGCGCATCGGTGGCCAGGCGCACGTAGCGGCTGTCAAAATCGGGCCCCGTATGGCCCCAAAAAAAGCGTAGTGAGTCGCCCTGTTGCCGATAGACAACAAGCCGAACGGCGCTGGTATCGGTCACGCCGAAGTGGGCGTAGCGCTCGGGATTGGTGGATACTACGCTTTCCAGCGTGGTCTTGGAGAGATCTTCGACAAAGCGTGCCGCTAACAAAGAATCGGCTGGATAGCGCAAGGGAGCGGTCAATTGCCACCCCGCTGCGCTACGCTCAAGCACTACTGGATCGCGCCCCGGATGCTCAATCCGCAAGCGCACCACGTCTTCGGTTTTTACCGCTAGCTGCGGCAGCCGTAGCGTCGAAGGATTACGCCTGAAGGCTCCGGTGAGCCATGCAAGGAGCAGCAGCACCACGAGGATAGCTGAAAGCGTAAGGATCGGATTTTTCCTAAGCATGGCGTTCCAGGCAACAGGTTTATGCGGTAAGAACCATGTGGCGCTGCCGGCGCATGCGCCAACGCACTAGGCCAACGAGCACCACCAGCACCACTGGCCCCAGGATGTTGGCATACTTAATCCAAGGTTTCAGGCTGTCGCTGACCGACTCAAGCATCCGTGGAGCAATCGACTTGGTCCGAATCGCCAGCAATGCTTCGTCTTGCCCAAGCCAGTCGACAAGGTTTAATACAAAGGCTAGGTTACCCGGGGGAAGTTGGCCCGCATAGAGTTGCTCGTTAACCAAGTCGCCATCCCCTACAACAACCAGTCGTGCCGATTGCGCTGTGCGTGTACTGTCATAGGCGCTGGGCAACGCGCCATGCAGTGCCACGGCCAGCACGTAAGGACCATCCCCAAAGTCAGGCTCTGGAAGCATCATAGGCTGAATCATAAAAAAGCCTTGCTGCGTGGTGCTTTGGACTGAGGAATAGGCCAAGGGCACGCGTTCGACGCCTTTGGGAACAGCCGCGCTGGTGTCGATAGAGCTCACAAAGTAAAAGTACACCTCGCGCAGACGATTCACGATGGGATGTTCTGGATCAAATCGCGTGGCAATTGGAAAGAATGGATATGCTACTGCCTGCGTTACCCGAAAAATACCTATGGTGCGTTGCACGGTAACGATTGAGCTTTGGCGGTCCAGGACCAGGTCGGGCCGGATGACGGCGCCATAGTGGGCCAACAAGTCTTCAAGTCCGGTTTGCAGCTCGTTGGCAAACCCAAACTGCAAATTGGCGCTGACCCGGTTGAGCAAGACGCCCAGGCGCCCTCCTTCCATCAGGTAGCGATCGATCGCTTTGAGGTGTGGCTGGGGAAAAGAATCCGTAGGCGCAATAATAAGCAGCACGTCGGGCCGAGCGTCAAGTACGCTGTCGCGCACGCTCACCAGCTGCACCTCATAGTTGCGTTCCAAGGCGCGCCAGAAAGTCTCCATCGCCGAGCGGCTCGTTTCTCCATGCCCCGTCAGCAAGCCCGCTACAGGCAGTCGCTCGCGTGTGAGCTTCCGGATTGCACTGGTAAGGTCATACTCCAGCATCGCTAAATCCGCAACGACAGGGATTGTCTCCCGCTTGCCCCCGTATTCGACAACCAGTCCCATGTAGGCATTTTTGATTTGCAGGTTGTCATTTTCGATCACCTGCACTTGGACCGGGGGAATACCGTAGCGGGCTGCTTCTTGCTGGAGGGATTCGTCAGCGCCCGGGTCGATAAATCGATACTGGAATTTGTTACCCCCGTAGGCGCGGTATTCATCCAGCTTATCGCGCAGCAAGCGCCGGTTGCTGCTGTAGGGAGCAGGCAGATCCGCCGTAAAGTAAACGCGTACAGTCACCGGGTCGTCGAGCGCGCGCACCGTTTCAATCGAGGCTTTGGCAAGCGAGTAGACCTTCTCGTCGGTCAAGTCCAGCCGGAAAAACACGTTCAATCCCACCAGATTCAGCGCAATCAGAATCAGTCCGGCCAAAAGCAGCGCGGTACGCGTGGTCCAGTTCCGTTGCATGGCTTATTCTGGACGTCGTGCCAGGTGGTAGGCTGTCAGCAAAGCAGCAAACGTGGTCAACGACAGATAGTAGAGCACGTCGCGCGAATCGATGACGCCGCGCATCAGGTTACGGTAATGAAAATCGATGCTCAGGTACTCAAGCACTGGCGCCAGCCAGCCTGGGGCAAAGATCGTGACCTTGTCCATCAAATAGAGTCCAAAGATCATCGCAAACCCTAAGATAAAGGCCACGATCTGGTTACGCGTTAGGCTCGAGGCAAGCAGCCCCAAGGCGCTGCATGCCAGTCCCAGCAGCCCAAGGCCGATGTAGCCCCCCAGCGTGGCGCCGTTGTCGGGGTCGCCCAGTAACGCAATCGTTAGCCCATAAAACCCCGTCAGCCCCAGGGCTACGAGCAGCATGAGCAGCACTGCAAGCAATTTGGCTGCGATGACCTGCCCATCGCGCACAGGCAGCGTCAGGAGCAGCTCGATCGTACCTGCCCGGCGTTCTTCAGCAAACGTGCCCATGGTCAAGGCCGGGATAAAGAACATGAAGAGAACAGGCGCCAGGTCAAACACCGACTGCAGCGAAGCCACGTTTTCTACAAACAGGCTGCTACCAAAAAACCAGCCGGTAATCAACAAAAATACACTGAGTACAATGTAGGCCGACGGACTATCGAAAAAAGCGCGCAGTTCTCTTCGGGTGAGAATCCAGACTTCCCGCATGGCCCTGCGTGCAGCTTAATTCATGGTGAGTTGACGGAAGACTTCTTCCAAATCGACCCGTTCACGGTGCAGCTCGGTGAGCTTCCAACCGCGGTCGACAGCCAGTTGAAACAGCTCCGGTCGCAGGTCACGCTGACCCTCAGTGCCAAGGCGCAGCAGCAGCGACCCATCGCTTTCTGAGCGTACCTCCTCCACCCGCACACCGTCAATCCGTTCTAACGCCGCCCGCACTTCAGGCTCTGGGGCAAACACGCCAAACAGAAGGCGTTGACCGCCATGGGCCAACTGCAACGCATCGGGCGTTCCATCGGCCACAATGCGACCGCGATGGATGATCAGCACCCGATCGCAGGAAGCCTGCACCTCAGGCAAAATGTGCGTTGACAGGATAACGGTCTTTTCACGCCCCAGCGTCTTGATCAGCGTTCGGATCTCTACAATCTGGTTCGGATCCAGACCAGAAGTCGGCTCATCTAAAATCAAAATGGGCGGATCGTGCACCATCGCCTGGGCAAGACCTACACGCTGGCGATAGCCTTTAGATAGCGTCTCGATACGTTTATGCAACACCTCGCCCAAACCACAAACCTCGACCACCTCAGCCAAACGCCGACGCCGCGCTGCGCCTTCCAATCCCCGCATGGCCGCCACAAACTCCAGGTAGTCGTAAGTGACCATGTCGGGATACAACGGCGTGTTCTCGGGCAGATAGCCAATCTTCCGGCGAATGGCCAGGCTATCTCGACGCACGTCCAGCCCATCTACAAAGACGGTGCCTTCGGTCGGGGGAAGATAGCAGGTGATCACCTTCATGGTGGTCGTCTTGCCCGCACCATTGGGTCCTAAAAAACCCACCACCTCACCTGCACGCACCGAAAAAGAAATGCGATCCACAGCGAGCTCCGACCCATAGCGTTTTGTCAGTTCACGGACCTCGATCATGGATGCCTGGGCTTGCTTCTGATCGCCAGAAAACCGACGCGGCCTCTATTTCTTTTGGCACCCCAAAAGTTCCGCTGACCCCAACGACGCAAACCCGCTTTTTATTGTGCAAGCCGCAAGAGTCAACAGTGTAGCACTTTGAACCCTACCAGGTTGCAACCCAAATCTAAGAAGTGTATTTTAGCTTAAACTAAACTTGAAAGGATACATTTTTTAAACATGACATTTTCCATTCTAGCGTTTATTTTGTCAAACCTATGGATTGCCACGGCCGACACGCATCGTTCGTCGGCTGCTTTAGGGCTTGCTTATACCATTGAGCTCTGGTCTCCCCTCAGCGGCGCCCGGCCACATCTGGCCTGGAGGGATAAGGTGGACGTGATGCTGACGCTTCGACTAAGCCCGCAGACAACAGTTTTCCTCTATGGTTTGGGGACCCAAGGTAAATCCCTGAGTGAATCCTTAGGGGTTGTGCAAACGCTCAGCAATATCGAGGCGCCCGCTTCATGGCGTCTGTACGAGGCGTTTGTGGAATACCTCGCAGCGGCCAAGCGTCTTTCGGTTTTGGCCGGATTGTACGACCTGAGTAGTGAGTTTGACGTCCTGTCGACCGCAGGGCTTTTTCTAAACAGTTCGTTCGGTACAGGTCCAGAGCTGGCCCAAAGCCGCCCCCAGGGTCCTTCGATTTTTCCTATTACCTCGCTTGGAATACGTTTGCGCACGATGTTCACCCCTAGGGTTTATGGCCAGCTTGCCGTGCTTGACGGCGTGCCCGGCGATCCTAGGCATCCGGCAGGCACACATATTCGCTTTGGAGCGAACGATGGCTTGTTGCTGGTGGCCGAAGTGGGGTTTCACCCTAAGCACCTTACTGACCCGGCTTGGCACCTAACAAGCCGACTGACCGAAGTAGACGATGCGCCTAAGGTAGCCTTCGGTCTTTGGTATTACACGGCACGGTTTGAGCGACTCGATGCAGGTCGCCAGCGAGGCAACGCCGGTGCGTACGTGCTGGGCGAGGCACGGCTCACGGAGAAAATGCCTCAAGCAGTGTGGTTTTTTTTGCGTATAGGCATAGCCGACCCGCGGGTTAACCGATTTGCGTATTACACAGGGGGTGGGCTCAGCGCAAAAGGATGGATCCGCCCGGAGGATCACATGGGCATTGGCCTTGCCGCCGTACACCACAGCCCACACTACAACCTCTCCCAGGGTAAAACAAATGCTACAGAGTGGGTGGTCGAAGGCACTTACCTATGGCATTTTAGCGCTAGGCTACACCTTCAATTTGATCTGCAGTGGGTTCATCAGCCCGATACCCTTCCAGGCAGCTTACTGGCTGGTGGTGTTCGGCTTCTTTGGCATCCTTAAGCTGGCATCATTGTTTCAGCCAGCATTTCGATCGTCAGCGCAGCGGTCCAAGAAAAACCGCTAGCCCCACAGCCGGTGCCGTCGCGGGGATCATAGTACTCCATAAAGCCAGATCGTTGAACCAGCTCCAGGCTATGCTGCCGGATTGTTTCGGCCAGTTCGTGGTAACCGTAGCGCCGCAAGCCTTCGGAAACCATCCAGTTGATCAGAATCCAAACGGGACCACGCCAGTAACGTCGCGGCTCAAAAAACAAGTTGTTCTTGGCTTGAGACGGCACGAAGTAACGGGTACCGTTAGGCGCATACTCTTCCGGATTCAGCAGGTGCTCTTCGACCAACCGCCGGGCCTGGTGCTCACTGGCCAGACCAGCAAAGAGGGCGATAAAAGTTGCGCATCCGTTTTCCTGAAGCAAGCGTTGGCCACGCAGGTCATAGGCAAAATACAGTCCATGTGCTTCGCTCCATAGCCGCGCGTTATAGGCATATCGGGTTGTGGCTAACCACTCGTCAAGCTCTTCTGTAGGCTCTCCTAATTCACGGGCCAGCATCCGCAGGTCATACTGCGCCCGATACATTAGGGCATTAAAAAGGGTGTCTTGCACCAAAAATGGCGAGCGGGCATAGATCGTCTCCTGATCGTAGTTCCATTGCCGAAACAGGTCAATCAGATACACAAAGCGTTGGTATTCAGCTTGAATTGGGCGCTCGTCTTCGCGCACATGCAGAAAGTCTTTCCGCTGATACGGAGGAACCCGGCTAGGAATCACGCGAATCATCGGCTCCACAAAGCGGGCAGCGTTGTCTGTGCCAGATTCCCAGGGATGTACAATGGCTACGAGACCGGTATTTTCCGGGTCACGTGCTGCACGCAACCAGCGATGCCAACGATGCAAGGCAGGATAAACTTCTCGTACAAAAGCCAGCGACGCCTTACGGTCTTTAGCCCGCTCATGCATCAGGCGTACGCATGTGGCCAAAATCGGGGGCTGCACAATGCCTGAGGTCAGCAACCCATTGGGGGCATTCGGACTGCGTTCAATCTGCCAAAAGTCCGGTGTAGGGAAGTAGTCTGAGGCCCCATTATGATAGACCACGTGCGGCAGCATACCATCTTTCCACTGAGCTTTTAGCAGCGAACGGATTTCCTGCTCAGCACGTGGTCGATCAAAATGGCTCAGCCCGAGGGCTACCAATGCAGCATCCCAGTTCCACTGATGCGGATATTGGTACGTGCCAGGTTTGATGAAAATCCCCTCGACGTCGTTTGCTCGAAGTACTGCCTTGGCTTGTTCAAGAAGCGCTTCGGCATCAATGGCAGCAGACATGGACTAACGCTAGCCAGGCCAATGTGTTAACCCCTAAAAATCAACGGTTCCTCTTAACGGCTGTGTTTGCGATTCGTTTCCCCTTGCAAAAACGATACCTATCCCAAATTTTGTATAGGCATGGAGCTCACTTTTTTCTACCTGTCCCCACGCGATGGTTTGAAGCAGGGCTTACTACCCCTATAGCCTGCGACAGCAATGTCTCCGAGCCCCTCCGCTCCATCATAGCGCAAAAGAACGCTCCGCGCCATCCGAAACCCTACGGCTGTGATTTGCCTCTTTCACGGTCCCGAAGTACTGGGCTAGCGACCCTACCACTTTTGTGCAAAGCGGTAACAGTATCCCCTTTTTCCTTGCGCACAACCCTTTACATTTTAAAATAAAGCATCTTATCCCAGGCTTGGCATACAGTTTGTAATTTTCTCATGTACACAGCTTATGGAATGCTTCTCTGAGGTTTAACGTAAAAAGCAGCATGTATGAGCAAGAAAGGTCTCTTTTGGGGCTGCTTATTGCTCGCTCCTTGGTTTGCCCAGGCCCAAGTTCGCATCCAGCTGGAACTCCCGTTTGCCCATCAAATGCCGGCTTCTCTGAGTGAATGGGAGCATAACGAGGCGCTCATTCGCATTTTTATTAGCAACACTACCCCGACACCCTTAGAGCAATTGCACATAGCTGGCTACCTTGAGTGGGAAGATGGACGCCGGCTAGCGTCGATTGTTGAGGGGCATCGGGCGCAGCCGCGCTTTAGCCTAGAACCTGGAGAAACGCGCAGCTTCTCGTGGCGCGAGCTGATCAATCCAGAGGCTTTAGACTACGACCGCACTTGGGTCAGTCGCGTCGCTACCAGCGGCACCTTGCCCGAGGGCGGCTATCAGCTCTGCCTACAAGTACTTGATGCCAAAGGCCAACGCCTAGGACAAACCGAGCCTTGTGGTCAGCTTTCGGTCATCTTGCCTGATCCGCCCCAACTGCTTTCACCTGCCGACGGAGCGGTGATCCATCCTACGCAAAGCCTACCGCTGTTTCAGTGGACCCCCACGACGCCCCAGCTCCCAGGTACTACCTACCGGCTTATTATCAAGCCTGTTTTTGCCAACCAATCTCCAGATCAGGCTTTGCAGGCCAATCCACTGCTTTTCCAACACGAGACGTCTGCTACCAGTTACCAATATCTTCCTTCAGACCCTGACTTAGGCCAATTTGCTGATGCACAGGCCTTTGTCTGGCAAGTACAAGCCTTGATGAATGGCCAACCCTACGGACGCAACCATGGCCTAAGTGCATTGGCGACCTTCTCTTTAGCTCGTGTTGAGGCCACAGCCACGAGCGACACTTCCTTTGCACCTCCTGCCTTTGACCTGCTAGCGTGGGAAGTTCCTTACGAAGCGCTGCTAGCCGGCCGCCCAGTGAAGCTTGTAGCTTCCCTTCCCCCTCAAAGCAAGCGCCCTGTGCTCTATAGGCTTCGGCTGCGTATGCCTCAAACGCTCACGGCTGAGCAGCTGGCCCTCCTTCTTGGACAACAGCAAGCCCCAACCGATACCCTAGTAGTCGATGCTCACCTGATTGCTGGAGCAACTCCAGATCAAATGCCAGCAATAGGTTCTGATCCTCGTGGGGGCTACTACGCTTATCGTCTGTCCCCAGACAGCACGCAGCCAGCCGTACTGGTGGGATGGACGGATCAACCCTTTGAGGCCGCCAGGCAAATCGCCTACAATGCGGGTAAGGAAGGGGCTATTACTGTCGAACGGCGAAACGGCACACAGGAAGCACCAGGGGGAAGGTTGATGATTTACGAAGCCCCAGGGCACCCTGTAGGTATTATCGGCACGTTCATCCCCACAAGCATTTTCATACCGCTTTTAGACCTCGAACTTGAGGGTGAAAATCCACCAGTGTGTGACCTTCCTACACTGGAAGGGGATGCCTCTATAGCAACCGCAAGGTACACTGGCTACGTGCTGAACCAAGCTGTTGCCAGCGGTGCTGGACGCGCTAGCGGCAAAACACTGGGGGCTGTAACCCGGCAGGCACCCCCCCAACAGGGTCAAGGGCGTGGCGTTCTTCTTCCCAAACCCAGCGAAGTGGGCCTGCCCGACTTTCGTCAAGCACCAACAGGGAACCAGCCACCTATAGGCGGCCAGTCTCCTGAAGAATGCCCACCCAACGCCAAATGTGCTCCCCCCACGCCCCCCTTCAACCTACAGCAAGCAACCGCTCTCGACGAAGCGGACGATGGTGTGGTGATCTGCTGGCTCCCTACAGGAGATCCCCAGAATCCCACCATAGGTGTTATTGGGATGACCGAAAACGATGCGGTCATTTTCCAATGGCCTAGGCAGCGTGCAACGGTCATTAGCGCCGTCGTTAAGCTGATCACAGAGTAACAGTAACCTGAACCCGTCGAATCAAAACCGTGCTTTAGGGGAGCCTAGGCTCCCCTAAAGCCTGCAGCATGGCGTCCGTTATGAACTGGAAACCTTCTTTTGGACTTATAGCACTTTGGGCCATCACACTGCCGCTTCAGGCGCAGACGCCTGTGCGTCTTGAAGGCTCAATTAGCGCAACTACTGAAGCCTACACCGCAAGTGGACAGGCGCCCACACAAGCCTATCGCCCTGATTGGACGGCGCGGCTCATCGTGCGCCCTACCTTGCACCTTGGTCCGTGGCTTTCGCTTCCTTTTGAGTTTTACCTGAGTAACCAAGGGCAGCGCTTTCAAGGACCGAGTCCTATCGGACTGCAATCCTTTAACCAATTTGGCGTAAGTCCCCGTATCGGGGATTGGCTGCAGCTGCATTTGGGTTCTTTTAGTCAGCCGCTCTCGGCATTAAGCCTAGGATCGCTACGCATTCGCGGTGTCGGCGCCGTGGCCACGCCAGGCGCGCTCCGCCTGGCGTTGCTCTACGGCCAAAGCCAGTTGGCTCAGGAAGCCGATCTTGAGCGGGGCTTTGCAGGCGCCTATGCGCGCAGGCTATGGGCAGCACAGCTTGGTTTTCAGACCCGTGGCGGAGAGCTACTGTTCACGCTCACGCATCAGAAAGACGACACCACACGCGGCCAGCGCCTGTCCTACAACACCTACACGCTGCCCGCCTATGAGAATACCGTCGCTTCCCTTAGCTGGGGCCTGAGCGTCAGCCGGTACGTGCGCCTCCAGTCGGAAGTGGCGCTCAGTGCCTTTACCAGTGACTTGCGAAGCGAAACGCTCGATTTGAACCTGCCCGCCTGGCTTTTTACCCCTAGGTATTCCTCTAACCTCGACGGTGCTGCACGCGCCAGCCTGTTGGTCTCACCGAGTCAAGATTTTAGCCTGCAGCTCGAAGGGCGCTGGATCGGCCCCGGCTTTGTGACGCTTGGCCAGCCATACCTGCAAAATGACGTGTTTGAGCTGAGCGCCTCACCCAGCTTTCGGCTTTTTGCACGCCGGCTTAGTGTACGTTTGCGCGGAGGCTTGCGTCAAAACAA
This sequence comes from Rhodothermus bifroesti, assembly GCF_017908595.1. Lineage (NCBI taxonomy): Bacteria > Pseudomonadati > Rhodothermota > Rhodothermia > Rhodothermales > Rhodothermaceae > Rhodothermus > Rhodothermus bifroesti. The sequence goes on along the minus strand of NZ_JAGKTL010000005.1, from coordinate 154,832 downwards.
CCTACGCAACACACGCCTGGCTACGTCGAAGCGCACGATCGGCGCCATCGACCTCTCCTGGCAACCTGTGCAGCGCTTTGGCTTAGATGCCTCCTACAGCAACTACGGCTTAACCCTAGAACCGCAGGCCGATACCCTCCGCCTGCGCAACATTGCGCAGCAGTTTTCCCTCACGCCGCGCTTGCTCTACAGCCGCGGTGCACACATGCACACCATAAGCATCGGCTACACGCTTCAGGATTCCCAAGACCGCACGTTTTTCCAAACGCAAACGCAGCGCAACCAAACCCACACCTTCTTGCTTCTGCACACCTATCAGGCCCCTTCACGGCTTAGTCTAAGCAGCAGCCTTAGTTATACCCACACCCAAACTGCTGCATGGCGCACCCGCTTTTTGACACTCGCCGAGTCGGTCCGCTATCCCCTCCGCTCTAACCTTAACGGCCAAGCCAGCCTTAGCCTGTCACGCATTCGCGATGTCGCTTCACGCACCCAAATGGGCATCCGCTGGGGCCTAACCTATCAGCTACCTACCCCTTACGGCGGTACAATCGGTCTCAACCACCAGCTGCGCAAACTCTGGCGCAGCGGCGCAGGCTTTACCGAAAGCCTGGTTATGCTACACTACAGCCGCTCTTGGTAAATCTATGCGGGGCAGACCCCAGGTCTGCCCCGCATGGTAGGAAGCAAGCCCATAGGACGACTTCATCTATTCTTTATCGGCCCTAAGGATTGACAACCTGTTCTCAAAAGGATATCTTTTTGGAAACTAAAAAAACATTTTTAGTTTCCATGGTTTCCAATCCAGAAACACTAACCTTGCACCAACGCATTCTGGAAGCTGCACGGCAACGCTTTTTCCAGGAAGGCTATGCCCGCGTAACCATGGATGCCCTGGCCCGCGAGCTTGGCATAAGCAAAAAGACGCTTTACCAACACTTCCCCAACAAGGCGGCTTTGGCAGCGGCCATTATGGAAAAGTTTCGCCAAGAGGTTTACGAGGCGCTAGAAAGCATTTTTCACCATCCAAGCCTTCCTTTACCAGAGCGTCTGGCCCGTGCTTTTGGTGAAGCGGCTCATCGCCTCCGACAGCTAGAACGCCCTTTTTTGGAAGACTTGTCCCGTTTTCTACCTGAAGTTTGGGCCGAAACCGAGCGCTTTCGCGCCGAAGCCATCACCCGTTTTTTAGGTGGGGCGCTCGCAGAAGGACAGGCCTCCGGAATGGTGCGCACCGATGTGCCGGCAGAGCTCATGCTCCGCAGTTTTCTAGCGACTGCCGAACGCTTAGTCACCCCTGCGGTACTGATGCAGCTGCCCTATACGCTCCCAGAGCTTATCCACATGCTGATTCGACTGTTTTTTGAAGGAGTGCTGACCGACGAAGCTCGCCTTGAGTTTCGAGGCGTAATCAACACGCTGAGTGCAAAGGATGCCAACCACTAAACGGCTGCTATGCGTACATATTTGCTTTCTGTGCTGCTGATGGGTGGCTTATTGGTCGGATGCCGGGCTGCCCATCCCGAAACGCTTGAGGTCTCCGGTACCATCGAAGCTACCGAAGTCCAACTGGCTGCGCGCACTACTGGTGAGATTGTGCGCTTTTTTGTAGACGAAGGCGACCGCGTCCGCCGCGGCCAACCTCTTGTATGCCAAGACACAGCCTCGCTGGTCTTGCAATTGCGCCAAGCCGAAGCCGACCTGGCTGCAGCTCAAGCTCAGCTCAAGCTCCTTAAAGCCGGTGCCCGCCCAGAAGACCTAGCACAGGCCGAGGCGCGCCTGCAACAAGCTGCTATGCGCTTGGCGCAGGCTCAGCGCGATGCTTCTCGTCTTGAGGTACTGCACGCCCAGCATAGTGCTACCGACCGCCAGCTCGAAGATGCTCAGCTGCAGCTTCGGCTGGCTGAAGCCGAATACCGGGCTGCCCAAGCCTATTTGCGTAAGCTGCAACACCTGACGCGCCCGGAAGAGTTGGCTGTAGCCCAAGCCCACGTAGCGCAGGCCGAAGCCCGACGCGATCTGCTCCGTCGACAGCTCAACGACGCTTGCCTCCAAGCACCGATCAATGGCATTGTGAGCCGGCGCGTAGCCGAGGTGGGAGAGTTTGCTGGCCCTGGTTCGGTGCTCCTAACGCTGATGCAACTCGACACTGTTTACGTGCAGCTTTACCTTCCTGAGCCGCTTATCGGTGTGGTGCAGTATGGCCAGCCCGTCACGGTACGCGTTGACAGCTGGCCTAATCGCACTTTTGAAGGCCGTGTTACCTACATCGCCTCAGAGGCCGAGTTTACACCACGCAACGTCCAAACCAAAGAGGACCGCACGCGACTCGTTTTCCGCATCAAAGTAACGCTGCCTAACCCTGAAGGACAGCTGAAGCCTGGCCTTCCAGCCGACGCCACGGTGCAACCTGTCCGCTGAGCTATGGCAACGCCTATTGAAGTCCACAGGGTTACCAAACGCTTTGGCACGATCACGGCCTTGCACAGCGTCTCCCTGGAGGTTCGCGAAGGGGAAATGTTCGGGCTCGTGGGTCCCGACGGTGCAGGTAAAACCACACTGCTACGCCTTTTGGCCGGAATTGCACAGCCCGACGAGGGTGTCGTACGTGTCTTGGGTCATGACCTGGCCCATAAGGCCCCCCACATTCGTCCCTACATCGGTTACATGTCCCAGCGTTTTTCGCTCTACGCTGACCTCACCGTAGCAGAAAACCTCCGCTTCTTCGCTCGGATGCACGGAACCGAAGCCGAACGCACCTGGCAGGAACAACTGCTGGAAATGACCGGCCTGGCGCCATTTCGGCATCGGCTGGCCGAACACCTCTCGGGCGGCATGAAACAAAAACTGGCGCTCATCTGCACCCTGGTCTATCGCCCACGGCTGCTTTTGCTCGACGAGCCTACGACCGGTGTCGATCCAGTTGCCCGACGCCAGTTTTGGCAGCTCCTTGTCCAGTTTCAGCAAGAAGGGCTAACCATTGTGCTCGCCACACCTTACCTGGATGAAGCGGAACGCTGCCAACGCGTAGGGCTGATGCATCACGGCCACCTGCTGGCTCTCGATACACCCCAGGCGTTGCGGGCTGCCCTACCCGGACGCCTTTTTGAGCTAACAGCTACCCCCATACGTGAGGCAGCTCGGCGATTGCGCTCCTGGCTCGAGCCTCATCGCGTGCAGCTCATAGGTAACCGCATTCACCTGCTGCTTGACAGCGAGACAGCGCTGGAAGGACTTTGCCACCGCCTGGAAAGTGACGGTAGTGTACGCCTAAGCGCCTGCCAACCCATAGCCCCTACGCTGGAAAACGTCTTTCTGGCCTATTTGCTACAAGAAGAACAAAAGTTAATCGACGATAAACGATGAAACGTCCCTTTTTTTGGATGTTGTGCTGGAGTCTGGCAACCCTAGCCCAAGCACAGCCGGTCGCGCTCACGCTGACTGAAGCTCTAAAGCGCGGGTTTCAGACGCATCCCGATCTAGCTGCGGCCGAAGCAGCCCTCGAGGCAGCCAGAGCGCGCTTCAAACAGGCCCAATCGGCCTTTCAGCCCAGGGTGCAGTTTTCCAGCACCTACCATCGGCTCAGTGAAATTACACCTTTTGCCATCACCCTGCCGCTACCGGGTGCAGAGCCGATCGAGATCACCCCAAATATTCCCAACCAGTATCAGCTTCAGCTGACGCTTGAGCAGCCGCTATTTCAGGGTGGGAGGCTTCGGGCTCAGACACAAGCCGCGGCCTTCGGGGCGGCTGAAGCGCAAGCGCAACGCCAGGCCCGGCGCGAAGCGCTCGCCTACCGCATTGCCGCAGCCTATTGGCAACGTGTGGAAGCGGAAGCGCTGACTCGTGCCGCCGAAGAAAACATTCGGCGACTGGAGGCGCACTTGCAAGATGCCCGTAACCGGCAAGCCCAAGGCTTGCTGCTCGAAAGTCAAGTGCTGGAAGTTCAAGTCGCTCTTGAACAGGCGCGTTTGGATAGGCTACGGCAGCAGGAGTACCTTAAGCTGGCCACCGTTACGCTCAACAGCCTCATCGGCCTCCCCTTAGAAACGCCACTTGCGCTCCTTGAGCAGCCGGACACCGCCTACCAGCCTGTGCCTTCGCTCGACAGCCTGCGTGACCTAGCACTCCGCAGGCGGCCAGACCTTGAGGCGCTGCGCCTGAGGGTGGCCCAGGCCAATGCAGCCCAGTTGGTTGCCCGTGCAGCTTGGTGGCCGCAGCTAGCTCTGGTAGGACGCTACCTCTATGCCCGTCCTAACCCGCGCATCATTCCACTGCAAGATCGCTTCGAAGGTACCTGGGAAGTAGGACTATCGCTCACGTTAACGCTGTGGAACGGGCTGCGCACGCGCCACCAGGTAGCCGAAGCTGCGGCACACCGTCGCCAGGCCGAAGCACAAATCGAGCAGGCGCTGCGCGATTTGGACATAGCCTTGGAGCAAGCACGGCTCGAAGTGGGGCAGGCCTACGAACGACTCAAGATGACCCGCCTGCTGGTCCGTCAGGCCCAAGCCCGCTACAACGTGGCGCGTGATCAGTTTGCTCAGGGACTGCTCGCCAGCAGCGACCTGCTTGATGCCGAAACTGCACTAACCCAAGCACACCTTCAGGAAATTCAAGCGCAGCTTGCTTATACCCGAGCCTGGCTAGCCCTTCGCTACACCACTGGCAGCCTCACCCTGGAGCCATGAGCACACCGACCATCGATGTGCGTGGTCTTACGCGCCGCTTTGGCGCCTTTGTAGCCGTTGATCACGTGACGTTTCAGGTCGAAGCAGGCGAAATTTTTGGCTTTCTTGGCGCCAATGGCGCGGGTAAGTCAACCACCATTCGCATGCTCTGTGGCCTGCTTGCGCCTTCCGAAGGCACCGCCTATGTGGCAGGCTTTGACATCAAGCGCGAACCCTATCGGGTTCGCCAAGCCATCGGCTACATGGCTCAGCGTTTTTCGCTTTATGAGGACCTAACCGGCATCGAAAATCTGCTTTTCTTTGGGGCAGCTTACGGACTCAAAGGGGCGCAGCTCAAGGCCCGCATCCGCGACACCCTGGCCCGCGTAGGGCTAGGCGATCAAGCCCATCGGCTCGTGCGCACACTGCCCACCGGCTGGCGTCAACGCTTAGCCCTTGCCGGCGCCTTGCTTCATCATCCCCAAGTGGTCTTTCTAGATGAACCCACCAGTGGCGTCGATCCCCTTGCTCGGCGACACTTTTGGGACCTGATTGCTGAATTGGCAGCAGAAGGCGCCGCCGTGCTGGTTACAACGCACTATCTGGACGAGGCCGAATACTGCAACCGCCTGGGGCTAATGCATAATGGACGCCTAATTGCCTTAGGTGCACCAGAAGTCCTCAAAAACCGCTACCTAACGCGACCACTCTACGAGCTGGAGGCTGTCCCCCTGATCCAAGCGCTGGAACACCTGCGCTGCATGCCCGAAGTCTTTGAGGCTACGGTTTTTGGCAGTCGCCTCCACTGCACACTCCAAGACACTTCGCTTGCACCTGAAGCGCTCCTTAACCGACTACGCGAGGCTGGCGTATCGGTCACCTCGATCCGACCTATTGTACCCAGCCTCGAAGACGTCTTTATCCACCTGATCGAGCATCCTCCTGCCGAAGCTTAGCCATGCGCGCTTTCCGTCTGATTGCCACCCTGTTCGTTAAAGAGTTCATCCAGATTCGGCGGGATCCCATCTCGCTAGGGATGCTGCTGGTCTTGCCAGCGTTCTTGCTTATTCTATTTGGCTATGCCCTGACGTTCGACGTGCGCCATCTGGCCATAGGCGTATGCGATCAGGATCGCTCAGCAGCCAGTCGGGAACTCATCCGCCGCTTTAATCTGACGGAGTACTTCGACCTGGCCGTGCAGGCAGACGATCCCAGGGAGTTAACGCGCCTCATTGACCAAGAAGCCATACGGGTTGGTCTGGTTATTCCTTCAGACTTCGAAAAGCGGCTTCAGGCTGGTCAAGCGGCACCTGTCCAGTTGCTGATCGACGGCACCAACGCGACCATCGCTTCGGCCGTTACAGGCTATGCCGAAGCGATCATTCAAGCTTTTAGTAGGCAGGTGCTGCTAGAACGCGCGCTGCACTACGGGCAGCGTCTGCCTGCCTTTGCCGTTTCGGTAGAAGCCCGCATCTGGTACAATCCTGAGCTGCAAAGCGCCCGATTTCTGGTGCCTGGACTGATTGCTTTTTTGCTGATGGTCACCACGGTGATTGCTACGTCGCTTTCGGTCACACGTGAGCGCGAGCGGGGCACGATGGAACAGCTCGTGCTGGCACCACTCAAGCCGTATCAGCTGGTGCTGGGCAAAACGCTGCCCTATTTGCTGGTAGCTATTGGTGCAACGGGGCTCATCCTGCTGGTGAGCCAGATCTTGTTTAACGTGTCGGTACGGGGGACGCCTGCTGTGCTGGCCCTTGTGGTTGTGCTGTATTTACTCGCCGGACTAGGCCAAGGGCTGTTGATTTCCACCATTGCTTCTAGCCAGCAGGTCGCCTTCCAGATCGCCATCCTCAGCACACTCCTGCCCACGTTCATTTTATCAGGCTTTGTCTTTCCGATTTACAACATGCCCCCGGTTATTCAGGCCATCACCTACCTGGTGCCTGCACGCTATTTTCTAACCGCATTGCGCGGGGTCATGCTTAAAGGAACAGGACTGGCCGTGTTTTGGCCTGAGGTGCTCTTGCTCCTTGCTTTTGCAGTGCTGACGCTCACGCTAAGCAGCTTGCGACTGCGTCGGCTGTTTCACCACCTGCTCTAAGCAGCATATGTATCGGATTGTAGCTTTTCTACAGAAAGAATTTCAGCAGCTGCGGCGCGATCCGCGCATGCTGTTCCTGCTGATTATGCCCCCTATAGTGCAGCTTATCCTGCTGGGCTATGCAGCTAACCTAGATGTACGCCGCGTACCTGTAGTGGTGTGCGATCCCGTACCCTCGGCAACGAGCCGCGGCCTGGTTGATCGGCTCATGGCCAGTGAATACTTCAAGCTGGCTGGCTATGAACCTGACCCGTCTCGTGTGGGCGATTGGCTGGACCGTGGCCGCGCTACCCTGGCGCTGGTCTTTCCGCCCGATTTTGAAGAAGCCGTTGCACGCGGCACCCCAGCTTCGGTACAACTGCTGGTGGATGGCAGCGAATCGAATACGGCTACCGTGGCAATGAACTATGCTACCCAAATCATCCGGCACTACCTAGAAAGTGAGCGCCCTACCTTAGGATCCCAAGGCGTAGTAGCTGAAATGCGCGTGTGGTTTAACCCCGCGCTTTCGAGCCGCTGGTTCATTATTCCAGGTCTTGTAGGCTTGCTCTTGACCGTGATGACTACTGTGCTGACAGCCCTGGCGCTGGTCAAAGAGAAAGAGATGGGCACTTTAGAACAATTGCTGGTGACGCCTCTGCGACCGTCAACCGTGCTTTTGGGCAAACTCGTGCCGTTTCTGCTGATTGGGCTGTTGGATGTACTGCTGGTGGTGCTTGTAGCCACACTGTGGTTTCAGGTGCCACTGCGCGGAAGCATTCCTCTTCTTTTTGGCTGTGCTATTCTGTTTTTGCTCAACACGCTAGGTCTGGGCCTGCTCATTTCCACACTGAGCCGCACGCAGCAGCAAGCGCTTATTGGCGCTGGGTTCTTTGCAATTATGCCCATGATTATCCTTTCCGGTTTTGTATTTCCAATCGAGAGCATGCCTCCCGTGATCCGGGCTGCTACGACGGTCGTGCCTTTGCGCTACTTTCTTGTCATTGTGCGCGGGATTTTCCTAAAGGGTGTGGGCCTCCATGTGCTATGGGATGAAATGCTGGCGCTACTTGTGCTGGGTTTGTTGCTTTTTGGCCTGAGTGCTTGGCGCTTCCGTCGCCAGCTCTATTAACCCAGGGCACCCAATACCAGGAAAACAACCAGTGCAATGCCTCCGATCAGTAAGGCATAGGGGAGTTGCGTGTTGACGTGGTCCACGTGATCGCAGGCAGCCGCCATGGAAGAGATGATGGTCGTGTCCGAGAGCGGCGAAGCGTAGTCGCCAAAAACGCCCCCGGAGAGCACGGCGCCCAGCATGAGCGGCAGGGGTAGTCCCAGTCCTTCTGCTAGAGGCAGTGCTACAGGTATCAGCATAGCAAACGTTGCCCAGGAAGAACCAAGGGTGAACGACACAAAGCAACCGATCAGAAACACCAATGCGGGCAGCCACCATACGGGCCAATCGGGATGAATAAGTCCAACCAAGTAGGGCCCCATCTCCAGTGCCCGAGACACCTGTCCTAGCGCAAACGCCAAGACGACCAGCACCGTAACGCCTACCAATCCCCCCATGCCGCGTAGGGCAATGCTCATTCCTTGCGTTAGCGAAAGCACCGGTCGTCCTCCCCCCAGCGGTCTTGGCAGCGCATACAGGCCCATAGCGACTGCCATGGCTACCGACACGGCCCAGAAAACCGCGGTTGATCCACTACCAGCCATCAGGTTTCCTTGACCTGTCGCCCAGAGCCCTACAAAAATCATCCCTACCATCACGGCCAATGGTATCAGGAAATCCCGGGCGTGGCAAGGGGCATTTTCTACGGGTGTCATTCCAGCTACCTCTTCAGCCATGAGGGGACGAGCGCCTGGACGCAGCACCTGTCCAGTAGCGGCTGCGCGCTGCTCGGCCTTTCGCATCGGCCCAAACCCCCAGCCTGTCCAGGCCAAAAAGAGCGCAAACACAATGATTAGCCAGCAAAAAACGTTGTACAGCAGGCTATGAGCCAATAAACCAACGGCACCGGTGGTAATCCCTTGAGCGGCCAGTAATCCTAACACGTAAGCACCCCAGCCGTTAAGCGGAATCATCATGCACACCGGCGCACTCGTAGCATCGCAGTAAAATGCCAGCTTTTCCCGCGGTAGCCGTAACTGGTCGAAAAAGGGGCGCCCTACGGCTCCTGTCACTAGCGAAGTAATGCTGGATTCCACAAAGATCAGCATACCTACGCTCCATGCCAGCAACTCAGCGCTGCGCCGCGTCGCGCCCCAGCCGCGTCGCTGCGCCCAAGCAATAAAGCCTTGTACGCCTCCTGAAGCCTGAACCAACGCCACCAATCCACCCACCAACAGACAGAAAATCACTACCCGCGTATTGCCGGCATCGGCAAACACGGCCACTACCTCGTCGCCCAAGCGCCGCAGGCCTTCTAGGGGATTGCCCCCTTCCAGCAGGGTGGTTCCTAGCCAGAGACCGATGAGCAGCGACAGGTATACTTCGCGCGTCCACAGGGCCAGGACGATAGCCACTACCGGTGGAAGCAGCACTAAGCCATCCATACTTGGCATCGGCTTAGCGAGGTGCGCTCGCGGGCCGCCACTTAATGTTGCAGCCCATGGAAGGGTATTGCGGACCTGTTACGGTTCCTGTCGCTAGTAGTTCATCAATAGCCCGCGTGAGGTCTGCTCCGGTTGCTGGACGGCCCTGGCCGGGGCGCGTGTCGTCGAACCGGCCATGGTAGACCAGTCGTCGCTGCGCATCAAACACGTATAGATCGGGGGTGCAGAGCGCCCCATAGGCTTTGGCCACTTCTTGGGTTTCGTCAAACAAGTAAGGGAATGGATAGCCCTTGGCGCGCGCTCGTCGCGCCATCTCTTCGGGCGCGTCCTCTGGATACTGCGTGGGATCGTTCGCGTTAATTGCGACAAAGCGCACGCCTTTGTGAGCATAAGCACGGGCCAGCTCGATAAGCGCCGATTCAATGTGCTGCGCGTAGGGGCAATGGTTGCACGTAAACACCACTACCAAAACGCGCGCATCGGCAAAATCTTCTAAGCTGCGCGTCGGTTTATTTAAGCCATCAGCTTCAGGATTGACCACAGGCAGCTCAAAAGGGGGAGCTTCTGTGCCTAGGGCAATTTCCTGCGAATAGGTCAGCGCCATACGCCTCGTGAACGTTTGCCTTTCCAAGAAAAAGCGGCCGGAAGCATCCGGCCGCCTTCAGAGGTCCTGCTTAGAAACCGGTACGCTCCAGTTCAAGCAAGCGACGGATACGCTCTTCCGTGGGGGGATGTGTCGAAAACAGGCGAGCGAATCCCCCGCCACTGAACGGATGCACAATGAACATGTGCGCTGTGGCTGGATTGCCTTCTTCCATGGGGATATGGGCTACGCCTTGCTCGAGCTTTTGCAGTGCCTGTGCCAGTGCCCGCGGCTTGCCGCAAATTTGTGCCCCGCCCCGGTCGGCAGCAAACTCACGCGCCCGCGAGATGGCCATTTGAATAAGCATGGCCGCCAGCGGAGCCAGAATCAGCATCAGCAGGGCAGCCAGCGCATTCCCTCCACGATCCCGATCGCTGCTTGGTCCAAAGAAAAAGGCAAAACGGGCCAGCATTGTGATGGCTGCTGCCAGCGTAGCCGCAATCGAAGAGATCAGGATATCTCGATGCTTGATGTGCGCTAGCTCATGGGCAATCACCCCTTCGAGCTCTTCCCGCTGAAGCAGACGCACAATGCCCTGCGTAACAGCAACTGCGCTATGCTTTGGGTTGCGCCCCGTAGCAAACGCGTTTGGCTGCTCCGAAGGAATCACATACACCCGGGGCATGGGAAGCCCAGCGCGCTGCCGCAAGCGATCGACCATGTCGTAGAGCTCGGGCGCATCTTCGCGCTGAATCTCCCGAGCTCTGTACATCATGAGTACGATCTTGTCGCTAAACCAATAGCTGAAAAAGTTCATCGCCACTGCAAAGAAAAAAGCGATGACCATGCCCTGTTGCCCGCCAATCGCTTCGCCGATCAGCACAAAAAGGACAATCAGCAGGGCCATAAGTGCCGCTGTACGCAGCCCACTTGACATAGCCTCGTTTTCTAGGTTAAGGGTTAATGGGACAGATACCACCCCTCGATATACGACAAGCCGGCGCTTGGGTTCTACTTATCGGTCGAGGTGCCAAGCTCAAGCGCCATCAGGGCATCCTGCAGCTCAGCCAGTGCTTTACGCTCACCCAGCCGCTGGGCTACTTTGATGCCCTCTTGATAAGTGCGCCGGGCATCGTCTTGCCGACCGAGTACTTGGTAGAGACGTGCCAGATGATAGTAGGTGCCTACATAGTCGGGATGATCGGCCAGCAAGCCCTCAAAAAAGTGCAGGGCTTGCGTTAGGTCGCCGCGCTTCCAATACTCCTGGGCCAACGCAAAGCGCGTGAAGGCATCGTGAGGATCTTCCTGGTAAAACTGCAGCAAAGCTTCCAAGCGATCCATGACGGCATCCACTTTTACCAGCGTCCTCCAGCGCCGCCTCCACCAAAGCTACCTCCACCACCCGAGAATCCACCCCAGCCCCCACCGCCAAAGCCTCCTCCACCCCCTCCCCAGATGATCACAGGCGGGAAGTCGGCATGGTGGCGATAGCTCCGATAAGGCGATCGAACGCGCTGCGAGCCACTTCCTGGAGGTCTGCCGCTGTTTCGAGCAGCCGAAAGCAAAAACACCAGCACGATGAGAAAGGCAAAAAGGAGTGCTAGGGCCATCCATGTTCCCTGGCTAGCTGGAGCTCGCGGGGGCGCCTGGTATTCTCCCTGGGCCGCAGCAATCAACGCATCGACCGCTGCCGAAAGCCCGCCGTAAAAGTCACCTTGCCGAAAGCGGGGCACAATCACCTCACGCACAATGCGGCTGGCTAGCGCATCGGGCACCGCTCCCTCGAGTCCATAGCCGGTCGCAATAAAAACCTCCCGCTCTTCACGCGCAACGAGGATCACAATTCCATTGTTGTAGGCACGCTGCCCCACTCCCCAACGTCGGCCTAGCTCGACGGCATAATCGGCTGCTGGAATGCCTCCCAGCGTAGGCAATGTCACAATAACGATCTGCGTAGAGGTGGTGTCGGCGTAGGCTGCCAGTTTTTGACTGAGCAGCTGCTCCTCGGCAGGTGTAAGCAGGTCGGCCTCATCGGTAACCCACTGCCCACTTGGAGGAATCACCTCAATGCGCTGCGTCTGCGCCACCGGAGCAAGCAGCAATCCCAGAAGGATCAGGAGGCTCAACCCCTTCATGGCATTAGAGGTCAAATTGCACCTGCGGAGCCTGCTGGGCGCCTTCGGCTGCCTCGAAGGGCTGTTTGGGACGGAACCCGGTCAAACTGGCCACCAGCATTGTCGGGAAACGGCGCACGTGAATGTTGTACTGACGTACGGCCTCGTTATAATCGCGCCGTGCCACGGTAATGCGGTTTTCCGTCCCTTCGAGCTGGGCCAGCAGATCCCGAAAGGCTTCTGTCGTTTGCAATTGGGGGTAGTTTTCAGCCACGGCAAGCAACCGGGCCAGCGCGCTAGAAAGCTGTGCCTGCGCTTCCTGAAACTGACGCACTTTTTCCGGATCGCTCAAATCTTCAACGCTTAGCGTGATCGCCGTAGCCCGGGCCCGAGCATTGGTAACTGCCTCGAGCGTTTCGCGCTCAAACGTGGCTGATGCCTCCACGGTGCGCACCAGGTTAGGAATGAGGTCAGCTCGCCGCTGGTACTGCGCCTGCAAATCTGCCCAAGCGCGAGCTACCGTTTCATCGGCCTCGACCAAGGTATTGTAAGTGCTGCAACCGGCGCAGCCTGCCAAACCAGCCAGCAGGGCCAGCACCAGGAGAACCAGTAGGCCTTTGCTTCGCATAGCGCTGTCTTGCCTTATGGACACACATGCTTCGCCGGCCTACGCATCCTTCAGCACGAGGTTTCGCAAAAGCGACCAAATGATGCAACAAATCCATACGTAGGCGATATGAAATGCAAAAAGTGGTGCAGGTTTTGCAGCACAGTATTGTATCTTTGCACTAAGCAGCTTGAGTTGATGGCACGCATACCCATGAAAACGCTTCGCTATACGCTGCCGGCCATTTTGCTACTCGGCCTAGGCATCTTGCTGGGTTGGAACCTGCAGCAGGCACTTTCTGGAACCGATACGCTAGCCAGCCTGCGCAAGCTAGAGGAGGCCTTTTTGACGATCACGCAACGCTACGTAGATCCCGTCACCCCAGAGCCCCTCGTTGAAGAAGCCATTCGGGCCATGCTCAATGAGCTGGACCCGCACTCGGTTTACATCACCGCCGAAGAGATGAAAGAAATTCGTGAAAGCTACCAAGGCTCCTTTGGTGGCGTAGGGATCTGGTTTGAGGTGGTTGAAGACACGGCCCGCGTCGTAGCGACCATCAGTGGCGGTCCCAGCGAGGCAGCGGGGCTTTTGCCTGGAGACCGCATCGTAGCCATCAACGACTCCAGCGCCATCGGCTTCTCTTCCAATGAGATCCAAAAGCGTCTGAAGGGACCCGAAGGAACCCGGGTCAAAGTCACCATTCGCCGCTTAGGCATGGCCCAACCGCTGGAATTTGTGATCACACGCGACCGCATTCCGCTCTATACGGTTGATGCCGCTTACCTGCTCGACGATGGGAAAACCGGCTACATTCGCATCAATCGTTTTGCAATGACCACCTATGACGAGTTTATGCAACATCTTGACCGGCTCTTGCGCCAAGGCATGCAGCGCCTGGTGCTGGACCTGCGCGACAATCCCGGCGGCATTATGGAAGCTGCCGTGGAGCTGGTCGATGAATTCTTGCCGGCCGGCCAGACCATCGTCTATACCCGCGGCCGCGTTGCGCAAGCTGACCTCAGCCATCGCTCCACCTCAGGTGGACGCTTCGAGACGCAGCCGCTCATCGTGCTGGTCAATCAGAACTCTGCCTCGGCCAGTGAAATCGTGGCCGGCGCCCTGCAGGACAACGACCGCGCGCTCATCGTAGGCCTGCGTACCTTTGGCAAAGGCTTGGTGCAAAATCAGTTCACGCTCTCCGACGGCAGCGTGCTTCAGCTCACCGTTGCCCGCTACTATACGCCCTCAGGACGCCTCATCCAAACGCCCTATCGCAACGGCGACGCAGAAGACTACTACCGCCAAAAGTTTGCTAACTACGACGCCGCCACGTTCCATCCCCGGGATTACCTGAACGAAATTCCAGACTCCCTGAAGTTTCAAACCGTGCATGGCCGGGTCGTCTTTGGCGGCGGTGGCATTATGCCTGATATCGTTGTGGCTCCAGATACGACTTCGCTCCTCCTCGAAGTCTCGCGCCGCAATCTGGCCTTTACGTTTGTACGCGAATGGTTTGCCAAGCACGAGGCAGAACTGCGGCAAGCATGGACCCGTCGCCAACAGGAATTCGCCGCTTCCTTCAATGTAGACGAGGCTATGTGGCAGGCTTTTCTAGGATATGCCCGCAAGCAAGGGCTGTTTAGTACGGATACCTCACGCACCCGAAGCTTTAGCCCGGCCGATGTGGAAGCCCACCGTCCAGAACTCAGCACGTTGCTCAAAGCCCACCTAGCCTGGCAGCTCTTTGGCCGTGAAGCTTGGTTCCCACTGGTCAATCAGGTCGATCCAGTGCTGCAAGAAGCGCTCCGCCACTGGGATCAGGCCGAAGCGCTAGCAGCGTACTTTCAGCCGAAGCGGTCTGAAAATCCACGCAAAGGTCGATAGCCAAGTTGACAGGCACTGCAAGACAACCTGTCCTCCTGGTTTTAGGGTATGCCCAATGGCATACCCTTTGTTTTTTTACAAAAGCAGCCGACGAATCCGACATTTTGTCGGATTGGCTTGTCGGTAGGCGTATCGCATAACCCCTAAACCAAACCGCGGAGGTGCCATGGCTGAGGTGATGCGCTATACGTCGCCGACGTCGCTGCTGGGCGAACTGCAGCGGGAAGTAGACCGCCTGTTTGAGAACTTTTTCGGCAACTGGCTGCGCTCTGAAATCACGTCGGCTGTTTGGACGCCAACCGTCGATGTGTTGGAAACGGACGATGCCTACTTTATCTATGTCGACCTGCCCGGCGTCAACCGGGACCAAGTAACGCTCACTTTCGAGGAAGGGACGCTGACCATTAGTGGCGAACGTCCTTCGCAGTTAGAGACGCACAAGGATGCCCAGTATCACCGGATGGAGCGCTGGCATGGACGCTTCTTCCGGTCGCTTCACCTGGGCCCAAATGTGGACCCTGAAAAGATCAAGGCCCGCTTTGAAAATGGCATCCTGGTGATCGAGGCCTCCAAGCGCGAAGAGCGCAAGCCAGTACGCGTCAAGATTTCCTAAAGGGGCCCTCGCATGCGCAAAACATTTGCCCGGCCCTAAGGGCCGGGCTTTTTTATAGACACGTTATGCGGATGCGGTACTGTCGGGCGTCGAAGCCTCCGAAGAGCGCAAAGTTCGATGGCGAATATCAACGCCTTCGATCAAAAAGACCACGCTTTCGGCAATGTTTTTGGCATGGTCAGAAATGCGCTCCAGCGCCTTGCTGGCCGTGATCAGGTGGGCAACAGCCTCGATATGCTCCGGGTGTTGTCGTCCAAACTGCACCAGTCGGGCAAAGTTCTCCTTGTGCAAGCGGTCGATCTGTAGGTCCTGAGCAAGGACCTGACGCGCCAGCAATCGATCCCGCTTAACAAACGCCTCTTGTACCTGGCGCAGCATCTCCCGCGACGCATCAGCCATCTCTTCAAGCCGCGTCTGCGCCAAAGCCTCTGGCGCTTCCACCACATGCGGCGTGTTCTTGGCCATGTTCTTGCAATGATCCCCAATGCGCTCCAGGTCCGTATTGACCTTAACGGCCGTGATAATCATGCGCAGCTCAGCTGCGACCGGATGGTGCAAAGCCAGGATGCGCTCGCACTGGCGGTCAATTTTGAGCTCATAGGCATCCACCTCGTCGTCTCGGGCACGTACCTTCTCGGCCAAAGCCACGTCGCGATGCAAAAGGGCATCGATTGCATCTGAAAGCTGCGCATCGACCAGCTCGGCCATCTCAAACAGCATGCGCTGCAACAGCAGCAGCTCAAGGTCGATATGTCGACGAATGGTCATCCTCAGCCAAATCTTCCGGTAATATAATCTTCCGTGCGTTTCTCCCGTGGGCGCGTAAAAAGCTCGTCGGTGCGATTCATTTCAATCAGCTCGCCCATGTAAAAAAACGCTGTCGTATCGCTAATGCGCGAGGCCTGATGCATGTTGTGGGTAACAATTACAATCGTATAGGACGTTTTTAGATCCAGAATCGTCTCTTCCAGCTTTGCCGTAGCAATCGGATCGAGAGCGCTGGCCGGCTCGTCCATCAAAAGCACTTCGGGCTCAACAGCCAGTGCGCGCGCAATGCACAAGCGCTGCTGCTGCCCCCCACTGAGGCGATAGGCATTCTCATGCAGCCGATCTTTGACTTCATCCCAAAGGGCTGCCAGACGCAAGCAACGCTCCACCAGTTCATCTAAGTTGCCTTTATACCCGTTGATGCGCGCCCCCCAGGCTACGTTCTGGTAAATGGACTTAGGGAAGGGATTGGGTTTTTGAAAAACCATGCCTACGCGGCGTCGTACCACCACTGGGTCCATTTCACGATAAATATCCCTTCCATCGAGCAGCACTTCGCCTTCTAAGCGCGTATTCGGAATGAGCTCGTTCATCCGGTTCAAGCAACGCAGCAGCGTGCTCTTACCGCAGCCCGAAGGCCCAATGAACGCAGTTACCTCATTAGGCCGAATCTGCAAGGAAATATCTTCGAGTGCGAGCTTGTCGCCATACCAAAAATACAGGTTACGCACTTCCATTTTAGGCGGTGGACTACTTGGCTGGAGCTGTTGATCCTCACTCCACGGGGTAGGCTGCGTGCGCATGAGCGCTTCGGTGGGTAACACGTGATCAGCCATGGCCTTAGTGCGGACGGTGACGTTCATAGTAGTTGCGCAGTAGAATGGCGCTTAGGTTCATCAACAGCAGAAACACCATAAGCACCAGGATGGCCGCTGCTGCCAAACCACGGAAAGCTTCCTGAGGCCGCGCCGTCCAGTTGAAAATCTGGATGGGCAGCACGGTAAAAGGATCCAGCAAACTGCTGGGTAAAAAGGCAATAAACGTGAGTGCTCCGATCATGATCAGAGGCGCGGTCTCTCCCATTGCCCGGCTCAGCGACAAAATCACGCCCGTAAGGATACCTGGAGCAGCAATGGGCAGCAGATGGCTCGAAACCACCTGCCAACGCGTAGCTCCCAACGCATAAGCGCTCTCTCGAATGCCCTGGGGGATAGCCCGCAAAGCCTCCTGCGTGCTAATCACAATGATCGGAAGCACCAATAAACTCATGGTAAGCGCTCCTGCCAGCAGACTGCGCCCTAGTCCGAAAAAGCGCACAAAAAGCCCTAAGCCCAAAATACCATAAATGACCGAAGGAATGCCCGCTAGGTTTGCAATGTTGAGCTGAACTAACCGCAAAAACCAACCCCGCGGCGCATATTCTTCCAGATAAATGGCAGCACCTATGCCAACAGGCACGGAAAACAGCGCGGTCAGCAGCATCATCCAAAAAGACCCCACAATGGCCGACTTAATACCGGCCTCTTCTGGATTTCGGGAGGGATAAGACGTCAAAAACTGCCAATCGAGCCAGGGGAGGCCTTTCTGGACCACGTCCACCAGCAGTGTCAACAGTACCAGTAGCCCAAAGGTGGTAGAAAAAAACAGCACAACCGCCAGTACCTGTCCAATGCGCCGCCGCTCGATTGGCCTAGGATCAAAACGCGCGGCTACGGCTGCTTCAACTTCAACCATACCCATCTCAATAGCTCTCTTTAAAGCGCAGGATAATGCGGTTGGCCAACAAGTTCATACCCAGCGTAAGCACAAACAGCACCAAGCCTACGGCAAATAGGCTCTGGTAGACCACCGTACCTTGCGGCGTATCTCCCAGGCTTACCTGCACAATGTACGCCGTCATCGTTTGAATGGACTCCAAGGGATTCAGCGTTAGGCGCGGTGTAGCCCCAGCAGCCAGCGTTACAATCATCGTCTCTCCAATCGCCCGGCTTAGTGCCAAAATGAAGCTGGCCATGATGCCACTCAGCGCTGCCGGCACAACCACACGCAACACGACTTCATATTTGGTAGCCCCTAGGGCATAGGCCCCTTCGGCCAACGACCGCGGCACTGCCCGCAGCGCGTCTTCGCTCAACGAGGCGACCATAGGAATGATCATAATCCCCACCACCAGTCCAGCACTAAGCGCATTGTAAACCTGCATCTGGGGCAAAACGCGCTGCAACAGGGGCGTAACAAACGTCAACGCAAAATAGCCGTAAACCACTGTAGGTACCCCCGCTAGCAATTCTAGCGAAGGCTTAAGCCAACGCCGCACGGTTTCGGGCGCATACTGCGAAATATAGATAGCCGCAGCTAGCCCAATGGGAATCGCTACCAGCGCTGCAATCACGGTAATCATCAGCGTGCCGGCCAGTAGCGGCCAAATGCCAAAATGCTTCTCGGCAAACTGGGGCGTCCACT
Organism: Rhodothermus bifroesti; assembly: GCF_017908595.1. NCBI lineage: Bacteria > Pseudomonadati > Rhodothermota > Rhodothermia > Rhodothermales > Rhodothermaceae > Rhodothermus > Rhodothermus bifroesti. Next base: position 136,491 of record NZ_JAGKTL010000005.1, on the reverse strand, counting down.
TCGTATCCCCAAAAAAGGCGCGCAGCGACACCTGTTCAAAAAACGCTACCGACTCACCTACCAAAACGGCCACAATGCCCAGCGTAGTCAACACCGTTACTAAGGCGCAAAACCCAAGGAACGCGCCAATAAGGCGCTCCTTGGGTCCACGCGAAAGTTTTGCATCAAGCTTCAGGCCTGGGAAACCCTGTCGCTGCCACAGCAACGGGTCTTTCGAAGACGGCGAAAAGGCCATAACAATCGCCTACGGGGTATTGGCTTCCGTACTTTGCTGCTCTAAGCGCAACAAGTCCGCTACGCGAACGCCCACCTGAGATCCTTTACCCCCAAAGATACTACCCGTAAGCCGCTTTTGAAAACGCTCCAGTGCCAACGTGTAGGCTTCGGCTGCAAGGGGCACATAGCCTACCTCAGGTGCCAACACGGCAGCCTGCTGCAGATAGAATTCAACAAATGCCGCTACCGTTGGATCGTTAGCCCGCTCCGCATTGACGTAAATGAAGATAGGCCGAGAAAGCGGCTGGTAGGTGCCATTGTTAACGGTTTCGGCACTGGGGAGAATGCAGCCCTCGCCATTGTTCGGGTTGCCATCGTCTATGGCTACGACCTTGAGCTTGTCCATATTTTCTTCATAATAGGCCAGTGGAATAAAGCCCAAGGCGTTGGGGTCACCACTGACACCTTGCACCAGCACATTGTCGTCTTCACTCGCGGTAAAGTCTGCCCGGCTGGCGTGCTCCTGGCCTACAATAGCCGCGGTAAAATAGTCGTAGGTACCACTGTCGGTCCCTGCCCCATACAGATTTAGCGGCCGATCCGGAAACGAAGGCCGCACTTGATTCCAGCGGGTAATCTGGCTACCCGGTTCCCACATGCGTCGCAGCTCTTCGACCGTTAGGCACTCGACCCAGTCGTTTTGCGGATGCACCACAACGGCCAGTCCGTCGTAAGCAACTGGAAGTTCAATGTACTGAAGGCCGTTTTGCCGAGCCAGCGAGTCTTCAACTGGCCGAATCGGCCGCGAGGCATTATTGATGTCTGTCTCTTTACGCAAGAACCGTGAAAAACCCCCACCCGTCCCACTAATGCCAACCGTCACTTGCACCCCTGGATATTGCTTCATGAATTCCTCGGCCACTGCTTCGGTAAGCGGATAGACCGTGCTCGAGCCATCGACACGTACCAATCCACTAAGCTGCCCGGTTTGACCTCCCCCACCGCACCCCGCCAACAGCAACACCAACGCAGCGCTCAAGCCTCCTGTAAGCCGTTGCATTGCCCGTATCGGTTTGGTGAAGAAAAAACCCTCTTTAAGCTTAACGGCAAAGTTACGCAATACGTTGCCGAAAATTGTCAACGAACGGCAAATCCTTTGACCAAAGCGCATTATCAAATCGTTAACACAGGCAACTTGGCAAGAATCTGCACAACGCCTATATTGTCTACGTGGTAGCTTTGTTCAGCTTTATCGGCATGAGCACATGCGCATTCGTCGTTTGCTTTTAAGCATTGGGCTGGTCTTTATCGTAGGATGCAGCACTTCACGTTCTACCGCAATCCAAACGCCCAGGCAACCGGTCCTAGCCCGACCTGAGCGTCCCTTACCAGGGCCTGTAACCCCTTCGCCTGCGTTCCTGCGTGCCATAGAGCGCGGCTCGCGCAGCGCCAGTGGGCAGCCAGGACCTAACTATTGGCAGCAGTATGCACGCTATGACCTTACAGCCCGCATCGATGTCGCAGAGCGCCGCTTAGAAGGGGCAGGCCGCATTGTCTACTTCAACCGCTCACCCGAAACGCTGCGCCAGCTTTTTCTCGAGCTACCGCTCAACGTGCACGCCGAGGGCGTTGTGCGCAATGAACCTGCCGAGATTACAGGTGGCGTCCAGCTAAGCTACGTGGCCGTTGACGGTCAGGAGGCCTTTACGCCGGAGCAAGCCCCTGAAGGCGCACCGCGCTATGCCGTCAACGGCACCCGGCTGGTGATCTTCCCGCAACGTGCCCTGGCCCCAGGGGATTCGGTTCAGCTCGCCTTTCGCTGGTCGCTGGCTATTCCTAAGCGTGGTGCTGGGGGACGCATGGGATACGACGAAAACCTATTTTTTCTGGCCTACTGGTATCCCCATGTGGCCGTCTATGACGACGTGATCGGTTGGTTTACCGATCCGTTCCTCAGCCGAGCGGAATTCTACCACGGTTTTGCAGACTATCAACTTACCCTTGATGCGCCAGCAGGTTGGCTGGCGATGGCCACCGGTCTGCTCGAAAACGCCGAAGAGGTGCTTGCGCCTAACGTTTTAGCCCGCATGCGGCAGGCGTATGCAAGCGATACTCCGGTGCGTATCGCTGAACCCACCACCGATCCAGTCACCCAATCCGGCGCCGAGGGACGGCTGCAATGGCGCTTTCGGGCCACAAACGTACGCGATGTGGCCTTTAGCCTGGTGCGTCAGGCTTATTGGGAAGGCGCACGCACGCCGGTAGGCGATCGCGACGGCGACGGCCAAACCGATTACACCTGGATCAACACCTTCTGGCGTCCTACAGCCCCCCGATGGGCGAACGTAACGCGCTACCAGCAACATGCCATCACGTTCCTCTCCCGCCTTACCGGCTTTCCCTATCCTTGGCCGCACATGACGGCTGTTGAGGGCGGTGGCATCATCGGAGGTGGCATGGAATTCCCCATGATGACGCTCATTGGCGACTACAATGCCGCAGGCGATAGTGCCCTGTACTACGTTGTCGCTCATGAGCTGGCCCATATGTGGATCCCCATGATCGTTAGTCCCAACGAACGGCGCTACAGCTGGATGGACGAAGGCAGCACTACGTTTGCCGAAAATCATGCCCGAGAGGACTTCTTCCCAGGAACCCAACCAAGACTCGACGAGCAGGATAACTACCTGATGCTGGCCCGCATGGGGGCCGAAGGCGAAATCATGCGCTGGTCCGATTATCACTATTCCAATTTTGCCTTTGGCGTCGCTTCCTACAGCAAACCGGCCGCACTCCTTGAGGCCCTACGCGGTCTTTTAGGGGAAACGGTCTTCTGGCAGGCTTACCGCACCTTCATCCGCGAGTGGGCCTTTAAGCATCCTTATCCCTACGACCTCTTCCACACGTTCGAGCGCGTAAGCGGCCGCGACCTCAGCTGGTTTTGGTACAGCTGGTACTACCAGACCTGGACGCTCGACCAGGCCATTGCAGCTGTTGAACCCATCGAAAATGGCGTGCGCATCACCGTAGAAGACCGCGGGCTGGCACCTATGCCTGTCTATCTGTCGCTCACGCTGACCGATGGCACGCAGGTGCGCGATACCATTGCAGTAGACATATGGCTGGAGGGACGACGCCGCACAACCATCACCGTGCCTACAGCTGCACCTGTAGTCCGGGTAGAAATTGACCCCGAGCGCTGGTTTCCTGACCTGGATCGAGAAAATAACGTCTGGTCTGCCGCTAGCAGCACTAGGCCATGAACTAGACTTGTCGTTTGCTCAAAAGATGGGGCCGTGCTCAGACGGCCCCATCTGTGTTTACATCGGAAGGGCCTCAGCGTTTGCCTGTTCAACCGGCACGCGCACGCGCAACCGTCCCTGACGGGCCAAGCTCAGATCCACCAGCACAACCTGTCCAGGCGTCAAGGCTTGCTGCACGTTGCGCAGTACCAGCTGGACGGTTACCCGGCTTCGCGCTGGAAGCACAATACGCGCAGCAGGCTGGCTGGTTTGCACCGTATCGCCTACCAACGCTCGCAACACAACCGTACGGGTTACAGCTGGGGCTTCAGCTCCTACCAACGTGTCGGCTTCAGCCGTTCCATTGGCTATCCGCAACGTGACCACCGCACTATCCCCCGCGGCCGCAGTGTACACCACAGGTGCCTCAACGGCAAGCCGGCCTTCGGGTAGTGGAGCCTCACCTGGTGTCGTTTGCTCAGCCGACTGTTGTGGTCCACACCCAACGAGCCAAGCCAGGATACCCCCAATAATCCAACCGTACCGCATAGCTTTCCCTGGTTTGGTGTACATAGAAATCTCCCCCAAAAATAAGGCTTTTCGCCGCGCACAAATGCAACCATTCCGTGCTTTTGGTTGGTTTAGATCAGCACTTCGCCGGTCATCTCGGGGGGGATTTCTTCGCCTAAGATGCGCAAAATTGTAGGCGCTACGTCTCCTAGTTTTCCATCCTTGATCGGACCCTTGAATCCAGGCTTGATAATCAGGTGTGGTACCAGTGCTGTTGTATGCGCGGTGTGGGGTGAGCCGTCGGGGTTCTTCATGCGGTCGGCATTGCCATGGTCGGCCAGTACGGTCACCGTATAGCCATGCCGCAGCGCAGCCTCGACAACCACCTGCGTAGCTGCATCTATGGCTTCGATAGCCTTGACAGCCGCCTCGAAAACGCCCGTATGGCCTACCATATCGGGGTTGGCAAAGTTGAGCACGATGAGGTTGTAGACTTCTTTTGCAATCGCTTCAGCGCAGCGCCGGGCTACCTCGGGCGCGCTCATCTCTGGCTGCAAATCATAGGTCGGCACCTTGGGCGAAGGCACCAAAATCCGATCTTCCCCTTCAAAAGGCTCTTCGCGGCCGCCGCTGAAAAAGTAGGTTACATGCGCATACTTTTCGGTCTCGGCAATGCGCAGCTGGCGCCCCCCCAAAGCCGCAATAACTTCTCCTAGCGTCATGCGCAGGTTGACTTTGCCAAAGGCTACTGGCAAATCGAACGTTTCATCGTAGGGCGTAAACGTGACGAAAAGCAGCTTCAGCGGCTTGCCCCGATCGAAGGCATCAAAAGACGGATCCGTAAAGGCACGCGTCAGCTGGCGCGCGCGATCGGCGCGGAAGTTGTAAAACACGACAGCATCTCCATCGGCTACACGCGTTGAAAAGCTATCGCCATAGTCAATCCGGCGCGGCTTGACGAACTCATCCGTCACGTCTTCGGCATAGCTGGCCTGTAGCGCTTTGATCGGATCATCAAAGACTTCGCCTTCGCCATAAACCAGCAGTCGATAGGCCTTTTCCGTACGATCCCAGCGCTTGTCGCGATCCATTGCGTAATAGCGGCCCACAATCGAAACGATGCGCCCAACGCCTATTTCTCGGGCTTTTTCTTGGAACTGCTGCACATAGGTGATCCCCGACTTCGGATCGGTGTCGCGACCATCGGTGAAAGCGTGCACGCACACCTGCTCGGGACGCAATCCTTCACGCCGCGCCAGCTCCAACAGCGCAAACAGGTGATGCAGGCTGCTGTGCACGCCCCCATCCGAAAAGCAGCCCATTAGATGCAGCCGGGTGTTCTGTTGCCGCGCATGCTGAGCAGCTTGCACCAGCGCTGCATTGGTAAAAAACGTTCCGTCTTCGATCTCCTTGTCAATACGCGTAATTTCCTGATAAACGACGCGGCCCGCGCCTAAGTTAAGGTGCCCCACTTCGGAATTACCCATCTGGCCTTCGGGCAAGCCTACCGCCAAACCCGAAGCGCGCAAAGTGGCATGGGGATAGGTGGCAAACAAATGATCTAAAAAAGGCTTACGGGCATGGTCGATGGCACTGACCGAAGGATCTTCGGCAATGCCGTAGCCGTCGAGAACGATTAGAATGTGGCGTTTTTTCGGGTCCATGGCATAATGTTAAGCAGGTTATCGCTCAGCGCACGCGATAGTCGGGAATGCGTTTCGTAGAACGACCGGTTTTTGCATCAAATACATGCATCGCGCCACACTGTGGACAGCAAAGCTGCTCGATACCGTAGCGGTCTGCGCGGTAGCTCGGTTCGTTGAAGTAATGCCGGCCCGTCTTACAGTAATAGCGCCCTTGGCGTGGATCTAGCCCCTGAAGGGGCGCAGGCAAACGCTGCAGCCGCCGATAGTAATCGCATAAGTCGGTTAGTACGCAACGATTGCACAGCGGCTTTCGGGCCGTGCAGGTATAACGACCGTGCAAGATGAGCAGGTGATGTGCTTCTCCCCAATCGCGGCTCGGAAGCTGACGTTTGAGGCGGCGCTCGACTTCGTAGGGCGTGCGTGCCTTTCGCACCAGCCCAATCCGATGGGCTACGCGGTAGACGTGCGTGTCCACCGGCAGCGCAGCTGCACCATAAGCCACCGAGGCTACTACCTGCGCCGTTTTTCGCCCTACACCCGGAAGCGACAAGAGCGCCTCCAGTGAAGCAGGCACCTGCCCCCCAAACCTATCCCGAAGACAGCGGGCAGCGGCCACCAAATGCCGCGCTTTGCTGTTTGGATAGGAGATCGATCGAATGTAAGGCAGCACTGCTTCAGGCTCAGCAGCAGCCAAGGCTTCCACCGTCGGAAAAGCCGCAAAAAGCGCTGGCGTGACCCGGTTAACCCGCTCGTCGGTGCACTGCGCCGACAGCATCACAGCCACAAGAAGCTGATAGGGATCCTCATGGCGCAGCTCAGTCTGCGGCTTAGGAATGACGCGGCGCAACCGCTGCAGCACCTCTTGAGCCCGAGCAGAACGTTTCACAGGCGTTTTATGCCAAACGAAAACCGCTGCAAAATAGCGCAACGACCGTCAAGTTCCATTGAAAATTGCATAGGCGAACCCTAGCGACCCTGCCGTCGTTGGAGCCGCCGTATGCTCAAGCCCAATGAGCTATGCGCGGGTTGCTTATTGCGCTCCTTCTGGTTACTACGGCCCAAGCGCAGCCACTGCAGCTATCCGATAGTGCCCGCATCGCACTGGTAACGGTCTTACCCGGAGATGCCCTCTACGCGGCTTTCGGCCACAGCGCACTGCGCGTCTACGACCCCGTGCAAAATATCGACTGGCTCTTCAATTACGGTACCTTCGACTTTAACGACCCTTGGTTCTTGCCACGCTTCGTCTACGGAGAGCTCAACTATTTTCTTTCGGTGAGCGATTATGTCCGCTCCGTGCAATTTTACCGCGAGGTAGAAGGCCGTCCGATCATTGCGCAGTGGCTACACCTAACGCCCGCGCAGCGCGATACGCTTTTTGCCTTTTTGCTTTGGAACGCCCAGCCCGAAAACCGCACCTACCGCTACGATTTTCTATTTGATAACTGTTCTACGCGAATTCGCGATGTGCTGGAACGCACCTTAGGCCCTGCGCTACGCTTTAGTCACAGTGCTCCTCAAAGCACCTTCCGTGAACTGCTGGATCCGTACGTAGCCGACCGGCCTCTCCTCCAGCTGGGCTTTTACCTGACTTTAGGCGCTCGCGTCGATCGCCCCCCTACGGCCCGTGAAGTGATGTTTTTGCCGTTAGAACTCATGTATGCCGTCGATCAGGCGACCGTGCGCCTAGATAGCGGCTGGGCACCCTTGGTAGCCCAAACAGACACCCTATTTTGGCCTCCAGGCCACCAGCCCCTACCTCGGCCAACTTGGCCTTGGCCTGTAGCCTTAGGCTGGATCCTGTTTGCTGCAAGCGCCCTGGCCACGGTTCAGGCTTACCGGCACCGCTGGGCTTATCCAAGCCGACTCGATGCGTTGCTCTTTGGCGTTGTAGGACTTGTTGGGCTGGTGCTCCTGCTCCTCTGGGTTGCTACACTGCACACCGTAACCGCCTGGAACTGGAACTTGCTCTGGGCTTGGCCCCCTCACTTGTGGATAGGTCTCCGCTGCCGGCAGCAACCTTCGCTTACGTCCTGGGAACGCCACTATGTGCTGCTCACCGCCGCCCTAACGCTCCCCCTGGCGCTAGGCTGGCCTTTCTGGCCGCAGGACTTGCACCCAGCCCTGCAGCCTATAGCCTTGCTTTTGGTGCTCCGCAGCGCCGCTCAGCTCTGGGCTCCACGTACCACCCTTAGCCTACACCCTAAGTAGCAAAAAAGCGCCCTCTCTAGGCGCTTTGCAGTGCCGCGTACGGGATTTGAACCCGTGTTTCCGGCTTGAAAGACCGGCGTCCTAGACCCCTAGACGAACGCGGCAAGGACATAAAAAAAAGGGTGACCGAGGGGACTTGAACCCCCGACCTCCAGGGCCACAACCTGGCGCTCTGACCAACTGAGCTACGGTCACCACGTTGTGGAGAGCGTTGCAATTTAGCAGAACGGCGATATCTCCTTCAAGGATCCGCCCATCGATTCTGATAAACTTTTGATGGACGCCCAATGAGTCTTCAGCGAAGGACGGCTATTTTGCCATAGGCCGTTCCCTCCCCGCTTTGACCTACAGCGACAACCAAATAAACCCCCGAGGGCACAGGCCGCCCTTGCAGATCGCGTCCATTCCAACGCACCCGGCCACCCCGCGTGGCAAAACGCGCCACCAGACGTCCATCAAGGGTGAGGATGCGCAACTCGGTTGCTTCCACCAGACCTTCGATGAACACTTCGGCATCTTCGTCTGGCCCCACCCGTACTGGGTTCGGGTAAACAAACAGCGGTCGGGGCTGTTCCGCTGGAAGCCTAGCGTCACCTTGATAGCTAAGCAGTCCAGCCGCCGTTGCCAAGAAAACCCGGCCACTTTTCGGATCGATGGCTATAGCCTGCACCCTGTTTGAAAATAGGGGACTGTTTTCGGTATGGTAGTGAGCCGCAACCCGAAAGTCGATACCTGCCTGTTCAACCACGTACACCCCTTCATTCGTAGCTACCCAGAGCCGGTTTGCAGGATCGACAGCCAGGTCATTGACGGCTAGGCCACTGAGTAAAAAAGGATTGTCTCCTGGCCGGCGCTCAGCATTGAGTGGCCAAATGGGAACTGTATTGGGATCCGAAGCAGCCAATGGATGGTTGAGCACGTAAGCTAGCCCTTCAGTGGTGCCAATCCAAATGCGGCCGTCCCGATCTTCGGCTAAGGCCTGCACAGCGACTCCTGGAAGCCCTTGCCCAGCTGCACCGCGCTCGCTCAAATAGCGGCAGGCGTCGTCCCCGGCATCTTCCAGATTGTCTCCAGGGTCGTAAAGGATTAGCCCGGTATTGAGGCGCAGGTTACCCCGGCTCACCGCAATAATCCAGAGATTTCCATAACTATCGACCAGTAACCTCCCAAGCGTGGTACTCAAGGCATTGATGCAAGCGGGTGTAGGTGCCCGCAACCAATAGCCGTCTCGAAGCCGAACGTGCAATGGGCTAGGTGCTGTTAGGTTGGCTACCCAAAGCCGGCCTTCGGCATCGGTGCCCAGACCCCGCACAATGATGAAATTGCTTGTGCCTGCGGCAGGCTGTAGCGTAGAGTTGGCCGCATCGTAAAGCTGGAGAGTACCTTCAGGAGTCACTTGAACTAGGCCACCTCCATCGGAGCCCAACCAGACGTTTCCAGAAGCATCAGCATGGACAGGCCGGAAGGAATGACGTCCGATTTGCGCTGGCCAGAAGGCTGTCCATCGTCCATCAACATCCATGCGGTGAAATCCACCTGTGCCGTCGGTTGCGGCATCGGTTGCCCATAGGTTTCCCAGTGGATCGACGGCTAAATCCGCAAAAACATTCACAGGAGGCCCTTCGGGACGCAGCGTGGCCTCAACAGTTACGACGGTTTCGTCAGGCTGCGGAAGCTGGGCACGTAGCAGTCCAGATCGTGCATCGCCAATCCAGAGCGTTGTTGCGCTGCGCTCGAGCCGAACAGGTTGCGCAATACTTTCCCCACGAAGCTGCTGCACCCTATCGTTGGCATATACCATCCATAACCCGTTTGCCGCAGCGGCCAGCAGGCGATCTTCTAACCACAACAAGTCTTGCACTGCACCTTCCGAGAGCAGCACGCGATAGGCGCCTGTTGCGTCCCGTACACCTAGTCCACGCGAAAGGCCTACGTAAAGCTGATCACCTGCCCAAACGATTGCCTGTGCTGGAAGCCGGGATGCAAGCTCACCGCCTTCTAGCGTCCAGGCTGCAGGATCCTTCAGGTTGGGCGCCTGCAGCGGCGCATGGGCAATGCCTTGGGCTGTAGCTAGCCAAAGCCGCATCACGCCTTGGGGATCTGGCCCAATGGTCAAATCGTAGACGGCAACCTCCGAAAATGCGCCAAACTGCGTGTAGGTGTCGCGCACTAGCCCTGAGACGGGATCCCACACCACCAGGCCAAACGCAGTAGCGACAAAGAGCGTATCGCCTTGCAGCCGTAGTCGATAAATTTGTCGGTTGGGGAAACGCGTTGCACGCGCAATCTCAAAATAGGCCCGTACCTGCCCACTACGCGGATCGAGGCGGTCGAGCACGCCATCGGCATAGCCAATCCAAAGCACTTGTCGCCGTGCATCCCAGGCCAGCGCTTGCGGCCCAACCTGGTGCAAGCCTTCCACAGCAGTAAAGCGCACCAGGCTGCCCCCTTCGATCCGATAGCCGAAGATCCCGCCTGCTGTGGCTGCCCATACCACATCGGGACTTAAGGCCAAATCGGTGATTTGCTGCATGGACGTATGGGCTTGCCAACGCGCCCCAAATTGCGCCTGCGCCCATCCCACACCGCACCATCCCATCAAAAGCAACAGCCAACGCATGGCTTAGCCCAGCTTGCGCAGCAGGTCGATCATCTCCAGCGCAGTCAGCGCCGCCTCAGCCCCTTTGTTTCCTGCCTTCGTTCCTGCGCGCTCAATAGCTTGCTCGATGGTATCCGTAGTGAGCACGCCAAAAACTACAGGCACCTCTGTTTCCAGCATAGCCCGGGCAATGCCCTGAGCTGCATTGCCCGCCACATACTCAAAGTGGCTGGTTTCCCCTCGAATAACTGCACCCAGGCAAATGATTGCGTCGTAGCGACCCGAACGTGCAAGCTTTTGCGCAACCAAGGGCATTTCAAAGGCGCCGGGGCAGCGCACGACGGTTACCTGATCGGTATCTACACCCTGACGGGCCAGCATATCCAACGCCCCTTCCAGTAGGCGTTCGGTAATAAAGTGGTTAAAGCGACTGACCACAATGGCCAGTCGGACTGCGTCGGGGCGATAACTTCCTTCAACAAAAACCGGCATAGGTTAAGCAGTTGACGCTCTATGGAATGCTCCAAAATACAAAAACGAACTTACCTTTGAGCTGCGCACCGACGCAGCTCAAGCAGCCGCGGGTAAGGGATGCTATAAGTGCCCAGCAAGGCATCGTCTTCGGGCCGGTGCCCGTGATAATCCGATCCACCAGTTTCCAGCAATCCAAAGTCGCGTGCTACTTGCCGGTAGTGCTGCACCAGGTGCGGGCCGTGCATCGGATGGATGACTTCGATGCCGTCGATTCCGGCTTCAAGCAACTGGCGAAACACCCGGTCGCGCAACCGCTCACCGGGATGGGCCAGCACGGCGATCCCACCGGCTTCGTGCAATACGGCAATAGCTTCGGCTGCCTCCCAAGCAGGCTTGGGTACGTAGCCCGGTGCGTTCGGCAGTAGGTAGCGCTGAAAAGCTTCGGTGTAATTTGCGGCATAGCCGGCAGCGACCAAAGCTCGCGCCACATGCGGACGTCCCGGCACCCCATCTCCAGCAGCTGCTACAACCTGCTCAGGCGTGAGCCTGACGCCTTCGGCACGCAAGCGGTCGAGCATCATCTGCAAACGCTCTAGGCGGGCCTGCCGGTAAGCGGCAAGCGCTGCGTGCAAGGCCGGATGCACGGGATCGAAGAAGTAGCCCAGCAGATGCACTTCGTCGCCCTCAACCGTAGCACTCAGCTCCACACCTGGAACGATTTCCATGCCCCACCTCCGAGCAGCCTGCTCAGCCAGCGCAATCCCCTCAATCGTATCGTGATCGGTAATCGCAAGCGCAAACAATCCAGCCCCCCGAGCTTTCTGCACTAGCAGACCTGGCGCAAGGCGCCCGTCTGAGCAGGACGTGTGCAGGTGCAAATCGGCACGACGCAGATCAAACATATCTGTTTTCTATAAGTACCTCTTTGCAACGTGCCAATTCCCTTTTAGTTTTAGGAACTGGCCTTAAACCAAACCCGATCTGCATAGGCTCATGAAGCAGCTATGGAGCCCTTGGCGCTCGCAGCATATTGAGCGCGTGGTGCAGGAGCCGCTGAGCCGAGCGGGAGAGCCGTCCCTTTTTGCTCGCTTGGCTGCTGCGCAGCAAGACGAAGACAACCTGATCCTCTGGCGCGGCAAGCACGTTTTCGTCATCATGAACCTCTACCCCTATAACAACGGCCACCTGATGATCGTACCCTATCGGCAGGTAGCCGATTATGAAGCGCTGACCGCCGAAGAACAGTGCGAGTTGGCCCAAACCATAGCCCGATGCCTACGCTGGCTCAAGTATGCCCTCAAACCTGATGGATTCAACGTAGGGATGAACCTTGGAAAAGTAGCAGGTGCTGGTATCCCCGACCACGTGCATCTGCATATTGTACCTCGATGGGAAGGAGACACGAATTTTATGCCAACAATAGCCGAAACGAAGGTTATCCCCGAAGCTTTACGCGATACGTACCGTAAGCTGCGAGCGGCCATCGCTGCACTTGAAGTTAGCGATCACACTTCCCCTGCGCCCTAACCCTGCCCAACATGCCCTACGCGCGCCCACCGGTCACCCCCAACAGCCACCCCAAAACATCCTGGCAATCCCGCTTGCTAGGTTCAATGCTGCTCAGCCTGTTGGTATTGGGGGTAGTGGGCTATTTTACATTTGAGTGGAATGCGTTCCTTGAGGCGCTTCGGGAAATTAATCCTTGGCTGCTTACCCTGGGCATCGCCATGCTGGGCCTGCGCATTCTGTTTGGGGCCTGGCGATTGCATTACGTCTCACACCAACACTTAAGCCTGCGTGCTGCAGCACGCTGCCAGCTGGTATGGGATTTTTCTTCCAACGTAACACCATCGGCTATTGGCGGAGGTCCTTTTGCTGCCCTGTTTGTCGCGCGCGACCAGCGCTTGCCCCTGGGTGAAGCAACCGCAATTTTGCTATTTTCCATTCTGCTTGACCAGCTCTTTTTCGCCCTAACCGTTGTCATTGTGCTTTTGGCCTTGCCTTTTTGGCCTGTGCTACCTGCAGCTCTCGGTAAAGTAGGCCAAGGCTCTTTCGTCCTCTACTTAGCGCTGATTCTGGTATGGATTGCCTTTTTTGCCTACACCACGTTCTTCCGTCCTGAGCTGCTTAGCCGCCTGATGCGCGGTCTGCTGCGCTTTCAACGGCTACGACGCTTTCGGGAACGTGTCGTTGAAGAACTGCTCAGCCTGCAGGCGCGCACACGCCAAATTCGTACGCAACCCCTCAGCTTCTTCCTCAAAGGATTTACGCTAACGCTGGCCGCCTGGGTTAGCCGCCACCTGCTGCTTCTTTTTTTGGTATGGGCCGTACATCCGGAAGTCAATGCCACCTTGGTCTTTCTGCGCACGCTGGCAATGACCTTAGGCGGCGTCTTACTACCTACACCAGGAGGTGCAGGTGGCATTGAAGCCCTATATGTGCTGTTTATCGGCCCCCTCATTCCCCAGCACCTTGTAGCCCCAACGCTGCTGCTCTGGCGCCTGATGAGCTACTACCTGTTTATTGCCTTAGGCCTGTGGCTTACCGGTCGACACATGCAACGCAGCCTGCGGCAACGCCGCGCCCACCGCATGCAGATGCCAGAAACTGCAGAACACCCATGAACGCTACTGCCTTGGAAGCACGTTTGGCAGCGTTTGACCTGCGCAACGTGCACCCAAACCTGCGCTTGGGGACAGCTAGCGACCGCTACGCGGGCTGGATCGGCCAGATTTATCCTGAGCATTACGCCCGTGAGGTCAAAGCCCGCACGCGACAGCTCGAAGATGATCGTTTTGAAGAACGCGTGCTACCAGTAGCCTCGGTACGTGACTACTTCGCCCACTTCGACGTGCTTGAACTGGATTTCACCTTCTACCGACCGTTGCGCGAACCCGATGGCAGACCGACAGCTTCCCTGTTTACGCTGAACCAGTACGCCACGCACGCCCCTGCCGAAGCCCGTTTCCTACTGAAGGCTCCCCAACAATTCTTTGCCGCCACGCTGCGCCGCAACCGCAGCGGACGTATTCGCTACGAACCCAATCCCCATTACCTCGATGCCCAGGCTTGCTCCCGCCAATTTCTTGAACCCGCATGCGAAGTGCTGGGCAGCCGGCTACTAGGAGTCATCTTTGAACAAGAATACCGACGCGTTTCGGAAAGCCCCAAACCGCAAGCCCACCTGGCTGCCTTAGACGCTTTTTTTGATGCCTTGCACCCTAAGGTGCAAGCGCACCTGGAGTTGCGTTCGCCACACCTCTGGACGCCAGCCTACTTCCATTGGCTGGCCGAACGCGGCTTAGGCTTTGTCTTCAGCCACTGGACGTGGCTGCCACCTTTGCATCGGCAGTGGAAGCTCTGCGGCGAGCACTTTACAGCAGCCGACCGAAATGCCGTGGTGCGGCTGCTTACACCCCTACGCATGACGTACGCCGAGGCCTACGCCCTTGCCTATCCCTTCAACCGTCCTGTAGCCGAGCTTGCCGAAACCCCTCAGGCAGAAGCTATGGTCCGCGATGTGACTTTTCTAGTCCAGGCAGCGGCTAAAGAAGGTGCCATCGTAAACGTTATTGCAAATAACCGAGCCTGGGGCAATGCGCCCGAGCTAGCCCGCACGATTGCCCGGAGCGTCCTCCAAACCTTCTAGAATAACTATACCGTAACAAAGCTGCAGGCTATTTCCTGATCTAGCAGTTTCCATTAAATCGTATCTTGTCCTACACCTAAACCCCAAGTGACCTATGCAATACCTGACTTACACATGCCGTACGCTTATTTTGTCGCTGAGTACCTTTTGGTTATTGTCCAGTTGCCAGAAAGACAATCCCGTTGCAGTACTCCCTTCGGATGTAGCCGGCACGTATGACTTTACCACGTTCATTTTTATTCCCGATGCAGCGGCTATTGCCCCGGCCAACGTGCTCGATACGCTCATTACAGAAAACACCAACCTGCGCTTGACCGCCAGCGGACAGTTCGTGCTGAGTTATCAGTTTCGCCGAGGGACAGAGTCGCTGATCGCTGGCACGTTTGAGGTCACCCAACGCCGCATTACGCTAAAGGCCTATGCAGGCTCAGAGGCCCAGCTTACCTCCCTTTTGCTCGATTCACCACTGACGCTCAATCGTACTGAGGTCGAAGGTGTGCTAGAAGCCCGCATCCGCAAGACCGTAGACCTTGCTGCTTTTTCTCATCGTTATCGCGGCGTTCCTCCTGTTCAAGGCACCCTGCAGCTGCGCCTAGTGCAGCGTCTTACTACGCCATAAAAGAAAGTCACGCATGCACGTTGCCTTATGAAAAGAATCGTTCTCTTTTTGTGTCTTTCGCAAGCTGTTTCCGGCTATGCCCAGGTGGGTAGTTTGAGTTTTACGCTATCTCCTTCCGTAGAGTACAGTCGCTTTGCGCCTAATGCCGGACTGCGGGATCATTATGCGCTGGGGGGAACCGTAGGGCTTGGCCTAGGACGCTACGTTGAGCTCAAGCTGCTGGGACTGCTAGGCACCTACGAAAGCCGCTGGGATCGCTTGGGTGGGGCCAGCGCATCCCTGGCGCCACGCTTGCAGCAATTGCCTCAGCGCTCCATCCGCACAGAACGCTTGGGGATGGCCCTACAGGTTAATCTACTGCCAGGGCCTGTTGTCCCTTACCTTACGGGAGGAGCTGGACTGCTACGTTTTCGACCAGAAGGGGGGTTGCGCACCAGCGAAAGTCTATATTTGACGGGCGGTGGTGGATTGATGTTTAGCGCAGCCTCGCGCTATGCCATTTTCGCACAAATTGAAAACTTAGCTTACCGCTACAATCCAGGCGCTACGTTTCTACGAGGAGAGGACTTAAATCAAGCTGGACTGCAACCGGCCAACTTCCGCCAAGTGCTGGTAACGAACTGGATGGGCCGCGCTGGAGTGCGCCTCTATATGGGCGGGACTACCTCAGACGTTGCGCAAGGACTCTTCTCTTCGCATCCTGCAAACTGGCGGCCGGTGATCGATCCTTTTATCGGCCAACTGCGCTTTAACCAAGCATTTGACTTTCCTAGCACGCAACGTATAGGCGGGGTGTACATTGGGTTGGCGCTGGGGCCAACCGTGAATGTGCGGGGGTTTTACTGGCGTGCGCTGGATTCCGATCGTCTTACGGGCATCGAACCTCTTGAAGCCTATGGTGCTGACCTTCATTTATCGTTGACGGACGCTGTGCTTTCGCCTTATTTGTCCTTTGGGGGCGGATATCTCAACGTGCTTCAGGGCTATCGCGGGCGAGGCGGCAGCAGACCCGACGATCAGGTGTTTGCCACTGCTGGCATTGGTGTTCAGGTTTGGCTGATCGAAGCGCTCGAGCTTCAGGCAGGCGTCAGCAGTCTGTTTATGACCCACGACGGCATCGACAACCGCACGGCACCGTCACGGGTCTATGGCAGCACGCTTTACACCGTAGGTTTTCGCTTCCGGCCAGGAAGGCTCGCGTTCTTGCAATCGCGCACGCCCCGTCAAGAACCAATCCCGCTACGGGCAGAAGGCACCATACCTGCTCCCTCTGAAACGCCCGAGCAGCAAGCTCAGCTGCGCTTGCTTGCCCTACGCGAAGCTGCCCTGACCACGGAGATTGCCCGTGCTGAAGCTGCAGGCGATTCGCTTCTGGCCAGCCGATTGCGCTTAGAACGTGAGCAGTTGCGGGCGCAAATGCTCACGGCAAGTGCGCCCGCCGTGCAGACGCCTGCTCGCCCAATGATCACACTTCCAGCACCTGAGCAAGGCGAACTGTACGTTCGCTACGGCCCGGGGACTTCGGCACTCACCCTTGCGGGTGGCGCCGCGCAGCCAGCCCCGAGCCCAAGCTCATCTGAACTAGCCCTTTTAGAGCAGCGGCTCATGGCTCGCTTAGATGCCCTGGAACGCGACCGTCAGGAGCTCATCCGTCTAGAACAGCGCCTAGCACGCCTGGAAGCTCTCCTAACGCAAAGCCGTCCAAGTACGATTCAGCTGCGCACCGACACCACGGTTACCTTACGTGCGCAGCCAAGCACCGCCACGCGTCAACTGGGCTGGCAGGGGATCGGCTTCGTTGCAGGCGTTAACGCCCTAGGCGCACCACAACAATTTTTGATCGGTGTGCGTGGCGACTACGGCGCATTGCTTGGCGGCCGCCTTCGCCTCTGGCCTGAAGCTGTGCTCAGTTTTGCCGGCGGTACCAGCGGCTATAACCTGAACGTGAACGCGACCACTCTCCTTCCGGCATTGCCCGCGCTGCCTGTTTTAGGTGGACTGGCGCCTGAGGCCGATCCGTACCTTGGCTTGGGGCTAGGCTTGCTGGCTTTTAGCAACCCGCCACGCGACGTAGCGGGTATCCAAACCACATGGAACTTGATTCTGGGGGCTGAACGTGCCTACGGACCAGGGATTCTCTTTGTCGAATATGTAAGCATGAACTTTTTCTCCTTCAACCGGCTGCAGCTCGGCTATCGCTTCGTGCTTTAGTCTCCTTCGGCAACGATCGTAAGTTCCGCTGCCTGAAGGCCAGGTGCTGTAGCACGCAGGGTTAAGCGACCGGGTGCCTGAGCACGCACTATGGCAAGTAGCAAGCCATGAAACGCCTTGCGCTCTCGTGCAGGAAAAGGTGTAAAATCCGTTGGGTCTCCGTTATCTGTGGCGACGATCTCGCCGGGGCCTTCAAGGCTAAAGCGCACCGCGTGATCAGCGCGCGGCACGGTCAGCCCTTCAGCATCTACAATCCGCACAGTGACAAAAGCCAGGTCCTTCCCATCAGCACGAATACGTGACCGATCGACCGAAGCTTCAAGGCGCAGCGGCGCACCCGTTGTTTTTACAACGCTTTCTGCCCATTTTTTACCCTGTCGGTAGGCCACAGCTCGCAGCTCACCAGGCTCGTAGCGTACCTCATCCCAGCGCAAGCGGTAGGTGTAAGGTTCTTTGCGTTTGCGTCCCAGCGAACGGCCATTGAGGAACAGCTCGACTTCATCGCCTGAGGTGAACACATGCACGGGCGTTACTTGGCCAATGCGCTCCGGCCAGTTCCAATGGGGCAAAATATGCACCATAGGAAGCTCCGACCGCCAGCGGCTCTGATACAAATAAAACCGATCCTTTTTGAACCCAGCTAGATCGATGATGCCGAAATAGGAGCTGCGTGCGCTGTAGTAAGGTGTAGGCTCGCCAAGGTAATCCCAGCCGCTCCACACAAATCCCCCTGCTACAAAAGGATGCAGGTCGCGCACGGCGAATACCTTATCGACCGAGGCACCAAAATCTGCGGTGTAGAGCTCATAGGCGCTGACATAGCCCTTTTCTGGATCTCCGCCCAGGCCATCTTTAACCGGTGCGCTCAGGGCATCTGTGACTGGAAAAAGATAGGTACCCCGGCTACTTACGGCAGCGGCGTTTTCGCAGCTCAGCACCATTTTATCGGGGAAGCGTATGCGGAAGGCGGCGTAGAGTGGCGGCGTGGTGATGCCTTGGAGGCCAGCATAAGGGGGCAGATCGCGAATGCCTTCCCCCTGATAGTTCAAGCAGATCACGTCCCATACGGCTGCAATGGGTGTATTCGGGCGTGCTGCATTCAGGGCAGCCGTCACGGGTCGCGTAGGATCTTCTTCCTTAGCGATCTGATAAAGCCGTCGGGCAAGCGCAGCACCTTCGTCTCCAGACCCTTGCTCGCCCACTTCATTGCCGACGCTCCAAAGGATGACCGAGGGGTGATTGCGGTCGCGCCGGATAAAAGCCCGCAAGTCTTGCTCGTGCCAATCCGGAAAGATGAGATGAAAGTCAAAAGGCATCTTTTTCATTTCCCAAACGTCAAAAATTTCATTAAGCACCAGAAAGCCCATACGGTCGGTGAGCTCAAGGAGCTCTGGGGCTGGGGGATTGTGGGCGGTACGAATGGCATTAGCGCCCATTTCTCGGAGCAGCTCAAGCTGGCGTTCAGCAGCGCGCACGTTAAAGGCCGCACCAAGCGCACCTAGGTCGTGGTGCAGGTTAACCCCTTTAATTTCGATGCGCTCGCCGTTAACATAAAGCCCAGCGTCCGGATCAAAGCGGAGTGCACGAATGCCAAAGCGCGTCTCATACTGATCAAGGGCTTGCTGGCCTTGCCAGAGCGTTGTAACCGCCACGTATCGGTTAGGGGTTTGCCTAGGAGGTGGTCCCCAGAGTTTGGGATGGGCCAGTGTAAGCTGGGCTTCGACCTCCGTGCTCCCTTTGGCCGGCACGCGCGTGCGTATGGGAGCAAACGTAGCCACTGCAGGTTCGATTCGATGGCCTTCCCTATCGAGCATAAAGAGCTGCGTCGTTACCGTAAGGTCTGCTACCTGGTTGCTTTGGTTGCGGATATGAACGCGCAGCACTACAGTAGCCGAGTCTTTGGAGACCTGAGGTGTTGTAATGAAGGTGCCCCATTGGGCCACATGTACGGGATGTACTTTTAAGAGCCAAACGTTGCGGTACAGTCCGCCCCCTGGGTACCATCGTGAGGAATGCGGGGGGTTATCTAAGCGGATGGCGAGCAGGTTTTCAGCACCCCATCGGACATGTGGAGTTAGGTCGAGTTGCCAGGAGGCGTAGCCGTAAGGCCAGCCTCCTACCAGGTGGCCGTTAAGCCAGACGACCGCATAGGCCATAGCGCCGTCTATTTGGAGAAAAATCACCTTCCCACTATCGGAAGCAGGCAGGTAAAATCGCTTCCGATACCAGCCAACGCCTGGGCTAGGCAGCCGGCCCATGCCGCCCCCAACCTCTGGGTTGGGTCCGGTAAAGAAAGGACCCTTAATGGCCCAATCGTGGGGTAGCGTTACAGGCTCCCAAGCACTGTCGTCAAAATCGAGCTGCACGAAGGGGAAATCACTGCCCGGATCGCCTGGAGGGCGTACATAGTGGCGGGCAGCATTGCGCACAAAAGCGTTCCCCGTAGGCAAAATCCAGGGCTTCAGGATGGTGAGCGGCCGCTGCGGGATGCTTTTGTCCTCGCCCGTGCGGTAGGCTGGAAGCACATCGTAAACCAAACCATCCGCTTCTTGGATGGAAGGGTACTTAAAAAAGCGCCAGCCTTCGTTAAAAAGCACCTGTTCACGCAGCGTTGAGGGTTGAGCCCCAACCCCTATCGTAAGGTGCAGCCCCAAAGCAACACCCAACATGCCGGCTAACCTCATAGCGCAACCCTTGAAAAGTTTTAAAAACAAGACTTATGGAATATACGTTTTTGTCATACAAAAACCGATTCAAATCTCAGGCATCAAACACCCCTTATGGTAGCAAATCAAGCCCCAAAGACGGTGTTATTTATGAAACACAATCCACAGGCCTACGGCAATGAGCAATCCGCCGAAGAGGCGCTCGAGCACGGTGTCTTGTAGCGAGATGGAAAATTTTGCGCCTAGGTAGGCACCCAGGAAAAGGCCCAGGGCAATGAGCGCAGCGAAGGGGATGATGATATAGCCGCTACGGTAATACTGGATTGCGCCTAAAAGGCCGACGGGTAACAGCAAAGCTGCTAGAGAAGTCCCGACGGCTTCGTGCGAAGAGCAGTGAAGCAGGTACATCAGCATAGGTACAATGACGATTCCGCCGCCGATGCCAAACATGCCAGAAAGCAATCCTGCGGCAACGCCAATCAAGAGAACAAGTACGTAGTTCATCACAACCCATGGTTTTGGATTTATCGGGAATCGTTTATCGGCTTTATTTTTGTGAACGCTTCAGGGATAGGAGAAGTGGCCTTGTTGGTGCAAAAATTTTTTGATTGCAGCACGTGTGCTTTTTAAAGCTCTAGCAAGTGCGATTAAAACAGCTCTTGAAGAAGCCTGATTGCTATGCCGTATTACATTGCTGTTTACGATGCCAATGTTCGCCGGGTGGCCAAAGTGCTGAAACTCTTTCGGCGCTATTTGACCTGGGTTCAGCGCTCTGTTTTTGAAGGGGAGCTTACTGAGGCCCAATTCCATCGTCTTCGATACGAGGTGCAAAAGCTTATCAACCCTGATGAAGACGTGGTCATTTTTTACGAACTCCGTGACGCCCGCTATAGCCAACGCGTTGTCCTAGGTACAGAGCAAGGCCACCTCAATCGGCTGCTTTAAGGTTTGTTTAGGGCAAACATCCGGGTGCCAAGCTCAAGTGCACTTCGTGTCATGCTGTCAGCCGAGGTGCCACGTCCTTGCAAAAGGGCGTGGTTTTGCCTTACCACCACATATGCCATCCGCGATAAGGCTCTTGCTTAGGATCGAGCAGGTGTCGGATAAGCTTGTAGCATTCCAGACGGATTAAGCGCTCATAGCTTACATGTCGTTCGAGCTGGCGGTGGTACACCGTTTGTCGCAGGCGTTCATCCCATTGCTGCACAAAAATCTTGCGTCCTTCCTCATTCATGTATATTCCTCCCAGATGCGGCTCAAAATGTTTTCGCGTAATCTGTCCAGTTTTAACCAGTCGGAAAATTGTTCGGTCTACCAGAAGCGGCTTAAAAATCTCCGATAAATCCAAAGCCAGCGAAAACCGTCGGAATCCAGGTTCATGCAAATATGAAATCGTCGGGTCGAGTGCTGTGCGATGAATCTGACGGATGGTCGTGGTATAGCATAAACTGTTGCCGAAGCTGATTAGTGCGTTGAGTTCATTGGTAGGCGGCCGCCGCTCGCGTCGCGTGAAGGTAAAAGCTTCTCCAGGTCCATCCTGCAAGATTGCGGGCCAAGCTTGATAGTAGGCATCGCGGCAGCGCCCTTCGATGCCCATAAGTTGGGCGACTTCTTGGGTTTCGCGGAGTCCTGCACGTTCTGCCTTCACAATTTCTATAGCCTGTGCGACGTGCTGCTGCCGCTCACCTTCGAGTCGGTTCAGGTAGTAACGCAGCACGCGCAGCAAGTTGTACGTAGCAGCTTCGACAAACGCCCGAGCAAGGTAGATGCGCCTTTTAGGCCGCACGTAATGCAATACTTGTTCGATGCGCAGTCGTCCACTATGCAGAAAATCGCGTGGGATATAGGTTCCCGTATAGTTACCGTAGTAATCATAGAAATGCGCGGGGATGTCGTGTCGTGCTAGAAACGTCAATAGCTTTGAATTTAAGTCCACCTCTCCAAAAAAATAGAGGCTTTCCACCTGTTCTACAGGAAAAGGGATGCGCTCGCCCGTAGGCGTCCCCGAAGAGGCGCCGCTTTCATCTTGGTCGTCTGGAACGCGTTCGCCTGCGGTTTTTTCGAAAAAGAGCGTATTTTGTCGTCGGCGTAGCCGCCCATTAGAAAACAAATAATACGGCCGTTTCATCCCTGCTCAGTGGGGTTGACATTCGGGGGGGAGCAGTGGAAGCAGCTTCGCGAAGCAGGCCAGCGTTGCCTTGACATCGGCTTCGCAGTAACGCCGAACCCCATCGACCCCTTCCGTTTCTAAGATTTGCGCTATCAGGCTACCATCGCCATGCGCCTTAGGGTTAGGAATGTGCAAGAGCGCGCACAAGTCTTCTAATCCCCAGTTGATCCCGGAAAACAAATTGAACAGATCGCAGTGGGGATATTGTCGATAGGGATAATCGTCGAGTAAGCCGCAAGTGATGGGTTTTAGGCCGTGGTGTAACGTGCGTGCCAGTAAAAAGGGAACATCGAATCGTTTACCGTTGAACGTGACCCAGCAGATTTTTTCGCCGCGTTCCACAACGCGCTGCAGATCCTGCCAAAATTGCTGCAGTATGCGCCGCTCCTCGGCGGGCTCCGTAGCCAGGTAGGAGTGGGGTGGGTTAGGCTGTAAAGGATCATTTTCAGCACGCTGCACAGAAATGCAGACGATACGGCTCAAAAGGGGGTGCAAGCTGGCTGCCCAGTGGGCGAGCATATCTTCAGGCATATCAGGTTCGCGCTGTCGTCTAAATTGCATTTCCCGCGCTAGGCGGGCTTGCTGCTGTGCTGAATAACCCTCTAGAGGCAGCGGACATGTCTCTATATCTAAAGCAATGTAGTGCATGCTAGCGGTCAAAAAAGTTCTGCGTTCTGGCTCCTATTTGTACATAGGGGATTCCCAAGGGTCCAAAAACCGCTCTCATCCAAAACATAACTCTTCGTATGCACATTTTTTGCAAAAGCGACGGTTGACAAGACGGGGCGGCGGTAGGGCTTGGGTGGCTGTCTGGTAAATTGCTTGTACGATTTCGTTTAAACGAGTCTCGTGTTCTGGTTCAAGTATGATGTTTTCGGTGCGCCGCTGACGGGGAAAGTTCAGCTGACCTCTAAATGGCTGGCCGTCGGTTCGAGTCACGCCAAGCAGTTTGAGTAGCCATAGATAAAACCGGAGCTGCCAGCGGTGGGCTTCCAGGGCCCTAGGGCTATGTTTGGTTTCGTGCAGCACACCATCGCGCAGCTCAGCCCAGTCAATGCGCCCTGCTAAACGAAGTCCTTCAGGCCCCTCTGCCTCTACGTTCACATGGCGCAGTTCGTCGGTATAACTAGTCTCGTCAAGCAGCCGACCCAAAGCCACAAGTTCTGACTCATGCTCCATCCAAAGCCCATGCACCGCAAGCCACACTCTGCGCCGACAAAGCACATAGTAGTTTACTAGGGTACCGGTGACGCAAAGCTTATGCATTTCGGTGCTAAGCATTGTCTGTCTTGCTTGGTTAAGTTTCGTAGGTATATGCTAGAGCATATAGACTTCTGCAGCCTCCTCTGCTTCAGGTCTTAATCCCCAGCACGAATCATAAGCTGCATGGGCTACCCAAACCTGGTGTTCTTCCAAGCGCGTGAGTGCGGAGCGCTCACGCCAAGCGTGGAAACGTCCACGTGACACAGGGACCAGAAGACTGTAGGCCTCAACTAAGGCTCCAGCTTCGATGCGCTGCAGGAATGCTGCTTGAAGTGGACGGGGCAGCACTTCATAGCCATCAAAAAGCGCGTCGAACTCATCCTCTAAGCTTGGATCTGACTTGAAAGCCACAAGACGCTCCGGTCCAGCTACGTCATTGAAGGAGCTGCGGCCTCGGTTGACTTCCTGCAACAGGCGGTTTATTTCGGGCGCATACACTTCGTCTAGCCAGCTTGTCAGCTTAGCTTCATCGATTAAGGTTTCATGGTATGCGGTTAGGTGCTCGACGGTGCGCCGCATGAGCGTTTCTTGATGATAGGGCCATTTCCAATCAATAGGCTCAGCCGTGACAAAGACTGGGCGTTCCGGCTCGCGACGTCGGCGGTTAACGCGGCCGAAGCGTTGCACCAAAGCTTCAAGCGGTGCAGGTTCCGTGTAGAGCGTATCGAAGTCAACATCCAGGCTAACCTCGACGACCTGGGTAGCCACGACGACAAAGCCCTCTCGACGCGGCTTTTCTAGACGCTGCAGTAAAGCCCTCTCCCGTCGAAGCCGATCTTCGGCAGTGTAGCGGCTATGCACCAGCAGTACAGGGTCGTGCTCTGGATCACAAGTCTCTTTCCAGTGAAACCGGAGCTGTTCAGCCAGCCGAACAGCGATTTCTTGCGCAGCAGCAACCAAGTTAGTAACCACAAGCACGGCCTCGCCAGCGCGTACGCGTCGCGCGATTTCTGCAAGTATGGCTTCATCATTAAGCCGACCGTCCCGGATAAAAAGTCGATGGCGGCAGAACCTATGGTAAAGCGCAGCGTCGGCCTGCAGAAGTGGTACTTCAAGTACCTTTTCCAACAACGTACGCAGCCATGAAGGCATTGTAGCGGTCATTACAGCTAAGCGTACCTCAAACCTTTGACGCAACGTCTCAAAAAGACCAAGTAACAAACCTAGGCGTATCGGTTCATAGCCATGCACCTCATCGACTACCAAGTGCGCCCCATGGAGCATGGCCCACTGACCTTCATAACCAGGCAGCCGAAAAGCCGCACGCAAGAGTTGATAAGGGGTGGCCAAAAGTACCGGTTGCTGATGAAGTCGCCCCAGGTTTTTCCGGAAGATAGCTTTCTGATAGGCCTTTCTGGCCTCATATTTTTCCTGTGCCAGTTCTCGATAGATTGCCTGCACAGCTCGACTGTGCACAAGTCCCACATCGTTGCGGCACAATCCATATCGCTGCACAAAGCGCTGATACATTGCATTAAGGCTAGCTTGGTAGGGCAGCAGATAAAATACAACCCCCCGACGTCCTTCTTGAAGCTGCCTATGTGCCCACAGAAGTGCGGCTTCGGTTTTACCACTTCCGGTGGGCGCAGCCAACAGCAATGAGCCTCGCGTTTTTGCAGCTTGATGCTGATGTGGGTACCAGTCCTTGGGGTTCTGGGGCATGGCGCGCTGCAAGCCATCCAGTACAGGTGTTCTCAGAGGAGGCGCCTGCGCGCTGGCTAGCCGATCGGCCTGCAGCAAAAGACCACGCACAAAAAGGGCTTGGCGGCAACGCACAGGGTCTGCCCGTCGTCCTAAGCCTGAGGGGCACCATTGTTTACAATAATACTCTTGATAAGCCCGCAGTCCTTGACGGATACGGTCTGGACCTTCTTGAATCAACCGGGGTATGTCGGCCAGCAAATCGAATTTTGAGGGCAGTGGCAAATCTAGGCCTTCCGATGTGATCGTTTGAGGCCACTCTTGCGTTGTCCATACTGCCAGCGCTTTGAGTCGTTCTTCATCAATTTCTTCCCACCGCGCTTCAATTCCGGCATCTTCGGGATGCAACACTTCAATATACTGTCGGGCCAGTACCTCATAATCCCGGTGATGCGCTGCTACAGCTGCTGCTGCAAGTGGATAGTCAGGATCATCTGGCTTTAAAACCCAAGGTAGAAAAGCTAAAGAAAGCACTTCGTGCCGATAACTCCATTTTGGGCCACCGTTAAGCATTGCCTGAAAACCGCGTGCAGCTTTACCAAAGTCATGAATCCAAGCCGCAGCAAAAAGCGCCTTCCACAAGCCAGGAAGTTCAATTTTTTGCTCTAAATCGGGCATGCGATGCCTAAGTTCACCTAGCCGCCGAATCACTTGGCGCGTATGCTGAGGTAATGACTCGCCTCCCTCACGGATACTCTTGGCCTTAAGGGATTCGGCGTTCATAGCCACACTACAGCCTAAACTGATGAAAAGTCAAAATTCGGGGCTCTGCCGCCTCAACGTCTTCGGTCCAGAATGAAACTTCGTTTGTGGCTTGCACAGGGAACGGAACATCCAGCACGAGGAACCAATCCCAAAGCACAGGCCATCGATGTCGTGGTGGAATAAAGCGCGGCATGTAGACAGCGATTGCCATTGGGAGCTGTGCCCGTAAACTGAGCGGCAGTAGACCGGGCTCTAAGCGTCCGGACTGTGCTGGATGAAGCACAACGCGCTCGACACGTCGGATACTGACCAGCTCTTGGGAACGACCCAGCGTGAGCAAGTAATGCGGGCTGCGAAAAGCCTTTTCAAGCACGTCCAGCTCATTGCCTGCCAAGAAAAGCGTCATGCGAATGCTCACGAGCCACTCACGCGGTAGCACATTGCTTGTCGCTTCTAAGTTTTTTTGAGATGCTGCCCCCCGCGTAGCTGTATTGGGCTCAACGAACCAGATCGTCTCCAGGTCGTCCACACGTGCGCGCTCACAGTAAAAGCGGTAGGCGAAAGCAAGGTGTTTCGGGTCTGGGAAATATCCTAGCGCTGCACTTACTAGTCCATAGATTGTCGAAGGCGGTGGCATAGGATAGCTTGGCTGCCGGCCGATAAGAAAATGTGGGTACCGAAACGAGGCAACCGGCCCTTCCAGCTCTACACGTACTGCTTCCAAACGATCAGCCATTATTCCAGCCATTCTGGATGTTGGGAAAGGTCTTGAGCAAGCTGTCGAAACACCTCTCGCGGGTGTCCAACAATCACCCCATGAGGATAGCTCTGCTGAAACGTAGCCCGTGCTTCTTCAAGCTGCCGACGCCCTTCAGCAGCATACCCCTCAACCCATCCAATGTAGAGCGGCGACAAGATTTGGTCGGCCCATACCTTAGCCACCTCCTGAAAAGCCCCTGGGACTGGACGGGCTAACCCCTCCCGGTCGCCATCAATGGTGTAGTAGAAAGGATTATTCCCTCCACGAAGCACAGCCATCACCACAACGACCGGATTGGTGTCTGTGTAATGTAATGCTTGTTTCGCCCCACCCTCTACTAAAGGCAAAGCTTTAAGCAAAGCCTGCACGCGTTTCAGTCGTTCGGTTAACGCCAACCGATAGGTCTTTGCATCAGCATCGTGGATTAGGCCACGCGCTTCAGCCAAGCGGCGACGCTCTTCATCCAGGTTCAAAAAGCCCGTACGATTTTCGTAAGTAAAAACCCCTATTCGGCCTAAATCTATAGAGAACATGCCCTTGAGTGATGTTCGATAAAACTGATGTTCATAAGGTACTGGATCACCTTCGTGACGACTCATCACGCCAAAATCCTGCACTACTCCATCACTCAACCCGACTAAAGTCCCAACCCGAAAAGGCGCTACGCGCGTGACCGCTTCTTTTGTCTCGGTGCTTTCAGCAAAAGCTTGCCGGCTAGCGTCTGCTTTAGAACTTTTTCCGGGGGCACGCATGTAGCCAAAGACATCGTCATCGGCATATTCGATTGGGTTAGCATCCGTATAGGCCACTTTGGCTTCACGAAAAATCGGCGCTACCGTCCACCCTTCTGGCTGCAGTGTCTCAAGCGTACGTCGGACCCAGTATCGATAGGCCTGAGCAGAAACGTAAGGATAGGCACGCCCACCTATACGCAAAGCCTTTACGATAACAGCGTTCTCTGCTGCTTGGCCTGGTTGCGTACCCGCATTATTAAGCGCCGAAGCTGGTGCATGCAGCACCTGAATTCCACTAATAAATGCCATATGACCCTCTTTTTTGTTAGATCGACTATTCTTCGATGTTTATTTCTTCCTCTAAAAGCTCTGGGGCTTGCTGGAAAAAGCCTCGATGATAGAGTTCTTCGAGCACCCGAATCCGGATGAGATCGCGCACAAGACGCCAGTCGCTGCTTGGAAAGCCTTCGGCTTCTTCAAACAAAAGGAGATAGTCCTCCAGCGTAAACAAAAGCTGGTTTTCTCGACGCAGTCGCTCGCGCAGCGCGCGCAGCAGTAGCGCTCGAAAAGCGCGATAGGCATCTGTCCCTGAAGCCAATCCCATCAGCTGTCGATAAAGCCGACGGTCGTTTTGCTCGTGGATTTCCCTAGCTAACTCATCTGCCAGGCGCCGAATCATTTGAATGCGATCGGTGTGCATAACATCTCCTATGATTTCCTTTAAAAAGAGCTCGACTAGTGGCCACTGATCAATGTCTGTGGTGTGCAACTTTCGACGTACACCAACGCGACTTAGGACATAGCGCAAGAAAATGCGCCGGATAAAGCCATCAACCTCTAGGGGCAGCTCTGACAAGCGCTCATAAACTTCATTAAAAGCCTGTAGACGATCCGCCTCCTCAAAGGGCTGCTCCTGCTTATCCTTTTTATCCTTCCTAAACCAAAAAGCCTGCACAAGCGCTTTCCAATGCGCTTGGTAGGCGGCCGATCCAGCACGAGCGAGAAAACGGTGCACAACAGGGGGTACCGTATATAGGTCGATGCCTGGGGCGTTTCCGCTGTTTGACAGATGATAGAGCGTAAGACTAGCCTCCTGCCCACCTAGAGAGAAATGGTAGCGCTTAGGCATGCGAAAAACTTCAACAAGTGCTTCAAGCAAACGGGTACGCGGGGCCTTACGGTCGCGCCAGTCCTTGCCAGCCCGTAAAAGGGCAAGCTCTCGGTCAAGCTCATCTTTCCAGATATCGCATAAATCCAGCACAAGTTCTAGGCGCTCGGAGCCTACAATCATCAAACGGCCACTCACAACAGGCGCCACGCGCGGCAAGGAAAGCACGCACCCTAAAGCCAAATCTGAAAGGGGAAGTTCGGGGCGACCTGTTGGATAAAAATTAAGCTGCCGCTGCCCCTGAAGTAACGGAAACAGATCCCGTGCTGCTCGAACTACCGCCAGACGCTCTGGGAAAAAAGTACAGGGCTCTCCAAATGCTAAACTTGACTTCTTACCCCGTGCATAGGCAAACGTCTCCTCAATCTTGCGCGTCCGCTCTGCAGGATTTTTTTGCCAAGAAGGGTTATCAAAAGCGTTCAACGTAAAAAGAATAGAACAAGGCTTCTTTAAATGTTCATTCTTATAATCTTGTTCTAGCTCATCCATCCACTGAGCCCACTGCGCCTGCGTAACTTCCTTCGGATCTTTATTGCCAGTAGCCAGCACTACCGCAGCAACGCCCATATCAATAAGCGCATGCCCCGTCCAGCGTAAGCCCAAAGACATACGGTCTTAGTTTTTTCAAAAAGAAACCCTCACAACAGATTTGTTACCTCTTCTGCTCAAAAATTTTAACTCAATAAGCGTAACAAATACGCGTCGCTACAGCTGTCTACGACAAAAGCACCCCTACATAGGTACCTTACCTGGCAATGAATAGTGCAAACACCCTCTGGCTTTGGCAAAGCTGCCATCCAGCGCTTTTAGAGCGGATGCATTTAGGCAGAGTTGTGTTTAGAGCCAATATATCTGCAATCGGCTGCTTGCTTCTTGGATTGGCAATCCCGCTTGAATATGGGGTATATTTTAATTCTTCTCTTTTGGACAAGGCCTTATTTTTATTGGTTTATTAATCCTGCTTATTCTAAGTTATTACGCTTTCTCTAAAAACACCCCAGCCTTTTTACTTTATAAGTATGGCAAGCAGGTTGTTCATTAAGAAATCGATTCCTGAGCTTATTGAGCAGGCCGAAGACCGTGGTCAGGGTCTTCGGCGCGTTTTGGGTCCCTGGAATTTGGTCAGCCTAGGCATTGGGGCCATCATTGGGGCAGGCATTTTTGTGCTCACCGGGCAAGCAGCCGCACAGTATGCCGGACCGGCTATTGTCTTGTCTTTTATTCTGTCGGGGATTGGCTGTGCTTTGGCTGGTCTTTGCTATGCCGAGATGGCCTCGATGATTCCCGTAGCTGGAAGTGCCTACACTTATGCCTATGCGACGCTAGGTCAGTTTTTTGCTTGGATTATCGGCTGGGATCTGATCCTGGAGTATTTATTTGGGGCATCAACCGTCGCTGTTGGATGGTCGGGGTACGTGGTCAGCTTTCTTAAGGATTTTGGAATTGTTCTACCTTCCGAGTGGACCCAATCGCCTTTTACTTTTGACCCTAAAACCCACACTTGGGCTACCACAGGAGCGATCCTCAACCTGCCGGCCGTATTCATTATCGCTCTCATGACCACGCTCCTGGTTATCGGTATCCGGGAGTCGGCAACGATGAACAATCTCGTTGTGATGGTCAAGATTTTTGTTCTGCTTTTGTTTATTGGTGCCGGTATCTTCTTTATCAACCCGGACAACTGGGAGCCTTTTATCCCCCCCAACGAAGGAAAGTTTGGCATTTATGGTTGGAGTGGCATTTTACGGGGGGCTGGGGTGATTTTCTTTGCCTATATCGGCTTTGACGCTGTCTCAACCGCAGCCCAAGAAGCTCGAAATCCTCAGCGAGACATGCCCATAGGCATTTTAGGATCGCTAGGCATTTCAACGCTGCTCTACGTGGTTGTGGCGCTGGTGCTTACAGGTATTGTAAGCTATAAGATGCTGAACGTACCCGATCCTATAGCCGTAGCGGTGGATGCCGTTGGTCCTGAGTTATTCTGGCTTCGACCTTTGATCAAGATTGGAGCTATTGCTGGATTGAGCTCTGTGATCCTAGTTATGCTTTTAGGTCAACCCCGGATCTTTTACTCCATGGCCCGAGATGGCCTTTTGCCCAAATACTTTGCTGCTGTTCATGCGCGCTTTCGCACCCCGCATATCACCACTATAGTCACAGGCATTATCGCAGCGATCTTTGCGGGGCTGTTTCCTATTGGGATTTTGGGAGAACTTGTCTCCATTGGAACGCTACTGGCCTTTACCATTGTATGCCTTGGCGTGATTGTCTTGCGCTACACCCGTCCCGACATCCCTCGGCCCTTTAAAACGCCACTGTTCCCTTGGGTCCCTATCTTGGGAGCGGGCATTAGCCTACTCCAAATGCTTTCCCTGCCGTGGGACACTTGGCTTCGGCTGCTGCTTTGGATGGCGCTTGGCCTCCTTATTTACTTCACCTATGGCCGTCGGCATGGCGCTTCGCGGGCGTCGTAAGACGTGCTTGTGATTTCTTCGCGGGCCGCGCCGATTCGCCTGTAAGTTCATTGGGCAACGCACCACTATTGCCAAACCTGAAAAAACCTCAGGTCTGCGCTGAAGTATTCGTACATTTCCCCGTGATGTCGTAACCCTAAGCTGCCAGCTAGCAGGAACAGCTTGTCAGAGCGCTTCAGCCTGCTCCAGTACTGTCGGAGACGCCTTCCTTGTCCGGCGGGTATTCGTGCTTGCGTAGGATGCGCTTCACCAGCACGCGCAAGTTGGCGCGCACGTTCTCGCGAAATATCCCATCGATGCAACGGTCAGCCTAGTATATGATCGCCGTCTGTTCCAGTTCGGTGAGGATTTTCCCGGTCCAGATGCCAGCGCAAGGGATTCTCAGCGATGTATTGACGAATGCGGTTCAAGAAGGCATCGTCGCGGATGATGTGTTCATAATAATTGCGTTGCCACAACCGACCGCGGAATGGCGGCCATCCGGATTGTTTGACGCCGCGGATATATTCATTGGTGGTCATCGTTTTGAACCATTGAACGATTTCCGGTAGGGGCGCACCTGTTGGGGGCGCACCCGTGTGTGCGCCCATATGATCAGGGCAGACGCGTAGTGTGTGCGCCCATTCCCGTGTGTGCGCCCATTCCCGTGTGTGCGCCCATTCCCGCATGTGCACCCGTTTCATCGGGGCAGACACGCGGGTCTGCCCCTACGGGATTGGACGTTATCACGATAATCCCATGGAAATGGTTGGGCATGATGACGAATGCGTTGGTTTGCACGTTTGGGAATTTGTGATGCCATTTGGCCCACCATTTTTCCATCATCCGTCCCGCCTCGTTCAACCGCATCTCCCCATCCACCACCTCGCCAAATAGGCATGCCCGATCCTGGGTCACAAGGGTGATGAAATACGTGCCGGGCCGGGAATAATCATACCCCTTCAGCCGAATGCTGCGGCGGTGATGCTTTTTAGGGTCGTATTTCATGGCTACATACCCCGTGCTTTCTCCAACCGCGCCCGTACCAAATTGACCACCGCCTCATACACCGCCTCACGCTCGCTGGGCGTTAGACCCAACGCGTCAAAGGCGATGTCGTCTATCTTAAGGGGTTATGCATCTTGCTTTTTCTTGCTGGGCTGGAAGTTCTGGTAGTCTAAACACCTGTTGGCGCTATAGCCCATGTGGCCGATAGCACTTCAGCCTGCTCCAGAACGACCTGCGTCGCCTTTTCCTGTTTGTCCGGCGGGTATCCGTGCTTGCGCAGGATGCGCTTCACCAGCACGCGCAAGTTGGCGCGCACGTTCTCGCGCAGGGTCCAGTCGATGCTTACATTCGCGCGGACGGTTCTGACCAGCTCGCGGGCGATGGTGCGCAACGTCTCATCGCCTAGCACCTTCACCGCACTGTCGTTGGTTGCCAACGCGTCGTAGAAAGCGAGTTCTTCCTCTGTGAGGCCAAGCCCCTCACCGCGTCGGTCGGCCTCTCGCATCTGCTTGGCCAGCTGAATGAGCTCTTCAATCACCTGCGCCGCCTCGATGGCCCGGTTCTGGTAGCGGCGGATCGCCCGTTCCAGCATTTCCGCAAACGACCTGGCTTGAACGACGTTCTTGCGACGCCAGGTGCTGATCTCTCCTTTGAGGAGCTTCTGCAGCAACTCCACCGCGAGGTGCTTCTGCGGCATGCCCCGCACCTCTGCCAGGAACTCGTCGGACAGGATGGAGATATCGGGCTTTTTCAATCCCGCGGCTGCGAAAATGTCCACGACGCCCTCGGGAGCAACGGCGCGAGAGATGATCTGGCGAATAGCATGGTCGAGCTCTTCCTCTGTTTTCGACTCGCCCGGTGCCCGCTTGACCAGGCTCGCCCGTACCGCCTGAAAGAAGGCTACATCGTCCCGGATACGCAGCGCTTCCTCGTGTGGGACTGCCAACGCAAAAGCTTTGGACAACTCTTGCACCGCTCGTAGCAACCGATCCTTGCCGTTTTCCTGCAACAGAATATGCTCCTGCGCAGCAGGCAGGAGCGACAGCTTTTCCTGGGGGGGTCCCGTCTTCCACACCGACCAGTCGAAACCGTGGAAGAGATCGCAGCAGATTTCGTACTTCTCGCGCATGACCGCAACGGCCTCCTCCTGGGAGATAGCCGCCTGACCAGTACCCCCACTTTCCGTATAGGTCGCCAGCGCCGCCTTGAGTTCATGGGCCAGCCCCAGGTAGTCCACCACCAGCCCGCCGGGTTTGTCACGAAACACGCGGTTGACCCGCGCGATAGCCTGCATGAGGCCATGGCCGCGCATCGGCTTGTCCAGGTACATCGTGTGCAGGCTCGGGGCATCAAAGCCGGTCAGCCACATGTCCCGGACGATGACCACCTTGAAAGGATCGTTGGGGTCCCGGAAACGCCGGGCCAGGAACTCCCGTCTCTCCTTGTTTCGGATATGCGGCTGCCAATCTGGGGGGTCCGACGCTGACCCGGTCATCACGACTTTAATGACGCCTTTATCGTCATCTTCGTGGTGCCACTCCGGCCTCAGCTTGACGATCTCATTGTACAGCTCAACGCAGATGCGCCGGCTCATGCACACGATCATCGCTTTGCCTTCCAGCACCTCCAGCCGCTTTTCGAAATGCTCGACGATGTCCTGAGCGATCAGCCTGAGGCGCTTCTCAGCACCGACGATGGCCTCCAGCTGCGACCACTTGCTCTTGAGTTTCTCTTTGCGCTCGACCTCCTCACCTTCCGTGACTTCCTCGAATTCTTCCTCGATCTTCGGCTTTAACTCTTCGGGAAGGTCGAGCTTGGCCAGCCGGCTCTCATAGTAAATGGGCACGGTGGCGCCGTCCTCAACCGCTCGCTGGATGTCGTAAATGCTGATGTAATCGCCAAAAACGGCACGCGTGTTGCGGTCGGCCAGCTCGATGGGGGTTCCGGTAAAGGCGATAAAGGAAGCATTGGGCAGGGCGTCGCGCATGTGACGGGCGAAGCCGTCAATGAAGTCGTACTGGCTGCGGTGCGCTTCGTCGGCGATGACGACGATGTTGTGGCGTTCCGAAAGCGTGGGGTACCGATCACTTTTTTCTTCAGGCAGGAACTTCTGAATCGTGGTAAATACCACACCACCCGCTTGCACGGAGAGGAGCTCCCGCAGATGCGCGCGGCTTTCCGCCTGCACGGGCGGCTGGCGCAGAAGGTCCTGGCATCGGGAGAAGGTGCCGAACAGCTGGTCGTCGAGATCGTTGCGATCGGTGAGGACAACGATCGTCGGATTCCTCATCGCCGGCTCACGGATGATGCGGCCGGCGTAGAAGACCATCGTCAGGCTCTTGCCAGAGCCCTGCGTATGCCAGACCACGCCTATGCGGCGGTCGCCGGGCGCACCGCCGGGTTTGCGTCCTGCCTCGTAGCCCGGACCCCGCTCGGCTACTTGTTCCGCGCGAGTGAGTTTTGCCGCGCGCAGCGTTTCCGCCACAGCCACCTGCACGGCGTGGAACTGGTGGTAGCCTGCCATCTTCTTGACGAGCCGCCCGCTGCCATCGTCCTCGAAGACGATGAAGTCACGCACCAGGTCGAGGAAGCGGCGTTTTTCAAATAGCCCCTCGATTGCCACTTGCAACTGTGTCATCGTCTCCGGAGCCAGCGTTTCGCCCGTGATCGTGCGCCAGGGCTTGAACCATTCACCTCCAGCACCGAGTACACCGACGCGCGCCTCGGTACCATCCGAGATCACCAGCACCTCGTTGAAAGCAAACAGGGAGGGGATCTCAGCCTGGTAAGTCTGCAACTGTTGGTAAGCGGTCCAGATGGTCGCCTTTTCGTCCGCCACGTTCTTCAGCTCAATGACCGCCAGCGGCAGGCCATTGACGAAAAGCACGATGTCCGGCCGGCGGGTGGACCGCTGCTCGGAGACGGTGAACTGGTTGATGGCGAGCCAATCGTTGTTATTGGGATCGTCGAAATCGATCCCCCACACCTGCGCGCCACGGATGACGCCGTCCGCCGCCCGATACTCCACGTTCACGCCATTCACGAGCATGCGGTGCAGCGCGCGGTTGCGTTGAAGGAGATCCGCCCCTTCGGGCCGCGTGAGCTTGCGGAAGGCATCCTCCAGCGCTTCGGCGGGTAAGTTGGGGTTAAGGCGAGCCAGGGCGTCGCGCAGCCGCTGGGCCAGGACTACCTCGCCGTAATCAGCGCGCTCGGCCATGAGCGTCCCTGGCGCCACGTCCGGCCCGTAGGCGGTCCCCCAACCGATAGATTCCAGCCAGGAGAGGGCGGCTTCCTCGACATGAGATTCGGTCAGGTGCACCATGGTTCGTTCTTTTATAGAGGCGACGCGTGCGTTGCCCTTACAACATCCAGGTTTTCCCGATCCAAGGCCCATTGTAACGGGTTGTTGGTGATGTATTCCCGAATGCGGTGTAATTCATCACTGTTGCGGATGATGTGTTCGAAATAATTGCGTTGCCAGACGGGGGCGCCGGGTGTGCCGCGATGTTCGTTGATGCGTTTGGCAACGGCGGATTTATACGAACGGATAATGGTTGGGATGGAACCGGCCACGGGTTTCCCAAATTGTTCCAGGGTAGGGGCACGGCATGCCGTGCCCCTACCATCGACAATGATAATAACCCCATGGATATGGTTGGGCATCACCACAAATGCATCTAATGCGGCATGTGGGAAATGCACCGGGATGTCAAACCAACATTGCCGCGCAATTTTCCCCCATGCATTCAACCGCATTTCCCCATCCACCACCTCGCCAAATAGGCACGCCCGATCCTGGGTCACGAGGGTGATGAAATACGCGCCGGGCCGGGAATAATCATACCCCTTCAGCCGAATGCTGCGGCGGTGATGCTTTTTAGGGTCGTATTTCATGGCCTCCGCTCCTTCAAAAACCGTTTAGCATCCTTGACCCGCAACTCGCTGGAGATGGGTTTGCAACACAGGTTGTCGCTCAGAGCTCGGTGGTGCGTCAAGGTGAGTAGTTTCAGGGCAATGGGACCCCCGTTCATCTTACCGCTCCCCCGCCAGGTCCGCCAGAGCCGCCTTCAACACCTGAAAGCAAACCTTGGCCGTATGCTGATCTGGCGTGAATTGTGACCGCATTTGTTGGTATGGGTGGATGAAATTCCGAAAGTCTCGCAAACCGTGGCTGAACTTTTTGACGTCCAACTTAAGCAATCCAACGTCGTGGGCCACGTCGATCAATTGTGCAAGACTCCATTCATGGAAGGACTTGACCTTGCCTTCGGCTGTCTTGGGACTGATTGGTGAGCGGTTAAATTTCTCCTGATGTCGTTGAGCTACCGCAAGAAGCACGCCTTCGAGGATACTCCCGCATAGAACAATAACAGCAAAATAAGCGCCTGCTTTAAGAGCTTTAGCTGCCTCGTCCAGCCTGGCCGCAATGATGTCTGTAACCGGCCCTTCAACTGGAAGTTTGCTCAGGTTCGAGATGACGAATTCCTGGCGTAGGAACGCATCGCCCGTTTCGGCAGATGTAGGCGAGGCTTTACCTCCTGACAATCTAGAAACAATCGCTTGACATTTTTTAAGGATAGCTTCATTCGGCTTTCTGCCACTGAGTTCACACTGCAGGACATAAGCGTCGAGCACTTCCTTCAAGACAGGTCCAACAACGGAATCAGGTTCCTGATCCCAAAAGGCTCGCATCTTCTTGGCTTTTGATGTTCCGTATGTTTGGTATTTTTGACTGTGAATATCGATATTGTAGCGTCTGAACAATTCGGCAAACGTAGCATCCGTGTAGTTGAGCACGTATCCATTCTTCATGCCTAGAATTGCTTCGAAGTATCGCTTTTCGCTATCCGTTAAGCTACTCATCTGTTCACCCCCATTCTTTTAGGAATCCTTCAGGATCCTTGACCCGCAGCTCGCTGGAGATCAGCCAGGGAAGCAGCGCGTTGCGGATGGCAGCAGATTCGACCATCAATTTGGCTAAGCGATCCTCAAAGAACATCCTTATGTAGACCCCTTGACTTTGTTGAGTATCCACAATGCATTTTCTGTTGCTTCAAGGAGCTGTTCAAAGCGCTCCATGACCACCTTGTTCTTCTTCCAGAACTCCAACGGCACTGTCGCCTCCGGAGCACGTGTCAGTTCCGAAAGAACTTGCACCATTTCTCGATCCTCATATTCGAAATGGACGTGGCTTTTTCGACGCGCATATGGCGGAAACAATGTAAGCCGCTTCGCACTTACTTGGATACCCTCTAGGTTGGCTTCAACTGTACGATCTAGCGCGAGTAGGTTATGAAACGCCCGGTTCCGTACCCCACTGATTATCTCTCGATAACGTTCTAGGGATGGTTTCTTTCGACTCTTTGTCCATGGCAGGTTCCTAAAGGCTTCGGCAACCTCAAAATGTTCTTTGATTGTGCACCACAAGAGCACTGCCTTTAGGTCTGCGACGCTCACTAGCAGTTCAAGTACCTTGATCGCATCATCTGCGAAGTTGTAGGCAACACGCATGGCATCTCTAAGGTATGAATCAGCTCCATTTCCACCTTTAGAGTACTCACTCAGCGCTTTGCTATAAAGTTTGCGCTGCTGCTCAGCTGAAGCCCGAAACCGCGAGAGTAACGTTGCAGAAGTCTTCCGCTTCTTCGCCCCGGGCTTAGGTAGAATTAAGCGCTTACGTGCTTCCTCCCGCAACTTCTCGAAAGCGTCGGCAAAAGCAACCTCTAAGCTATCGAGCGCGTGGCCCACTTGACCTTGCACGACTTTCTCGACAGCTTTCCACGCTGCCCCGGGATCTGTCAGCTGGTTCACTACCACGGCCTTACTGCCACCAGCGATGTCTTGGACATGCGTTTGTTGGGCTGCGGGGTCATACTTCACCGACTTGAGAAAGCTGTGGTTAAGAGGGACCTCGCAATCAGCATCCTGCAACTCGCCAATGAGGACGAATACCAACGAACCGATCCGCTGCACCTCCTGCTGTACAGCTTCCTGAAGTGGGATACGGTCAGGCAGGTTCTTCGATTTTGAGCTGAACAACTTAAAGTCTGAATCGATATCGCCTGGCTTCACGATGGAAAGCTCGTCTGTACTTGGTTGGCCGCCCTTTACCGTAAGGCAGAGGTATTGCTCGTTCTTAGAGGTTTTAATGACGGGCTTTCGGTAAATGAAGCTATTGTTCAAGATAACAAGGTCGCCGTCATGCGCCTTCTGCTCCTGAAACCAATTCTTGAACGCTTCGGTCGTGAGCACGCCCTTGACACTGCGCTTGATTTTGTTTTCGAGGGTACGCATGGTGGGAGGACTCATAACCCTCTCTCCTGCAAAAACTTCTCCGCATCTTTCACCCGCAACTCGCCGGAGATGAGTTTGGGCAAAAGCGCGTCGCGCAGGGCGGCGAGGGTGCGCGACTGAACCGCACGACGCCACGTGTTTTCGATGATTGGCTCGATTACAGCATTCATCGCTTGCAACGTCGCTTCCGGTGGCACAGTCAGCTTCGCAGCGGACAAGTGGTGGCGTTGGATGTGACCCATCGTCGTCGCTTTGCCCGCTGCGATATGCCGGAAATCGTCGAGATGCTGGTGTATCCCCAGATAGCAGAGCCATCGCGGATACTGCTCCGACGTAACCTTGAACAGGTGTTGGTTCAGCGCGCCGGGCCCGCCGGCCCAGAACACGCACTCCAGCGAGCCTGACCAGGAAAACAGGATGTCGCCGTCCTGGACGACATAGTCCGGGTCCAGGTCGGCGCTCGCGCGGTCTGCTCCTTTCGTGTTGCCGACGCGCAGTTGCGCGATCTTGATGACTGGCAGCCATCGATCGTCCGTTGGAGGGTATTTCTGCAATGCCAGGCCGTTGACGAAGCGGGCGATCTCGTCGAGGGCTTTTACCTCCCACCCCTCCGGAATCTCCCCCAGTTCTGACTCCACCAGTCGATCGGGGAAGAGGTCATAGAGGTGGGCGGGGAGACCGGGGAGGGATTCGCCGCGGCGCCAGCGGCCTTCCATCTTGGCGCGGACGGGCTCAAAGTCCACAAA
The DNA here is from genome assembly GCF_017908595.1 of Rhodothermus bifroesti. Lineage (NCBI taxonomy): Bacteria > Pseudomonadati > Rhodothermota > Rhodothermia > Rhodothermales > Rhodothermaceae > Rhodothermus > Rhodothermus bifroesti. Next base: position 97,446 of record NZ_JAGKTL010000005.1, on the reverse strand, counting down.
CCAAGCCTTGAAGATCGCCCGCGCCATCGCCTCCAGCGTCTCGTTCATGCGGCGGTTCAGCTCGATCTTGTCGTCCAGCGTGCCGAGGATGTGGGCGATGGCGCGCTGTTCGGGGAGGGGTGGCAGAGGAATCTCCAGCGAACTCAACTCACTAAGACTGAAGTTAGCCTGCACGGATTGCACTACGCGAGTGTGTGCCTGCCGAACGCGGCTATCGTCCCTCAGAACGTAGTAGAGGAACCGAGGAATCACGGCCTTGGGGTTAGGGCGCACGATTGCAACAGCTTGGTTTGTGTTGGCTGGTAGAATACTTGACGGAACAAGCGCAACGCGTCCGATTGTGCCAGCAATAGTGAAGAGGATGTCATCTTGCTCAAGGACCGAGCGAGAGAGAAGTGCGTTCGTGGTCTCATCAATGTACGTAAGCTTGTTGGTATCGATTCGACCGTCGTCGGTGATTGACTCCACCTTAACGAACCTAATTCCTCGATCAACGAACTTGCCACCTACAGTCGTTGGCGTCGTCCCTTTTGTGACACGAACCGAGACCTCGCCAATAGTTGCTTTCCGCCACTCACCCCCCATAGCCCACCTCCTGTGAGTTTTCGGAAATTGCAACCCAAAGGGAATCCCCCTGCGCGGTTATATTTGCGCGCGTGGTTATTGGATAAACGCGCGTGGTTTTTTGCTCAGGCAAGCAATTTATTGCTCGCGAGCGATTTTCAATTGATCGCGAGCAATTATTTGCAGGGGCGCGCATACTTATGAGCGCGCTCATAAGTTTTTTGTGCGCGCTCATATTTTAGCGCTTTCGCTCATAATATGTCCCCCGCTTTGTGCCCAACCGGACGAGTAAGCCAGACTGGACTAAGCGGCTCAAAAGTCGCGTTGCCTGGAAGGGTCCTAACTGGCAGAGCTCCGCTGCCTCGCTTCGTGTGATTCGGCCGTGCTTCGCCACATATTGCATCACCATCTGCTCCTGCTGGAGCGGCTCAAACCCCCGCTGGCGCACATAGGCGGCGGGTCTCCCCAAGCGGCGATAGGTCGCCGCTGAGAGATGCCAGGTGCGGCCCTTGCGTTCGCCGCGAGCTTCCACAAGGCCAAACTCGACCAAGCGATTGAGCACAGCCCTGACCTCGGGTTCCGGTTTTTGGGTTAGGCGCATCGCCTCATCGGTTGTCAACCGTCGGTCCTGCCAAAGGGCATTGAGAATGAGCAGGTCGTCCAACCTAAGCTCACGCCCAGCCCGGGACTCTTCCACGAGGAGGCGGACAAATTCAAGGTTGGCTTCACCGCCAGGCAGGACAAGCACAACTGTCGATTCGGTGCTGCGCTCGTAGGAAGGTGCGGGGCGGCCGTTGCGGAGCTGTTCGTAAAAGATGGTGTCAATGCCCCGGGCAGTTCGCTCTACGATGCCTGCACGCTTGAAGGCGTCGGCTAGTAAAGGGTTGCGTGGGCGCGGCGGCGTGACGAGCAAGTTGTCCAGACGCACGCCTTCAGGGAAGCCGCCCGGGTTTGTGATTTCAATGCGGTCGATGTGCCACTGGACATGCACAGCGCCCAGCTGGGTGTAGTCGCGATGCACGAGCGCATTTGCCAGCCCCTCCCGAAAGGCTGCAGGGGGATAATCCGGCACACCAATCCGGAAAAGCCCGACCAAAACCTCTTCCTCTCGGTTACGGGCGGTGAATCGTCGCTCGCACTCTTCTAAAACCCGCAAGAGTGGCCAGTGGAAAAAGTCATTGACCTCTACTTTTTGCCCTTTTAGTACCTGGAATGCAACTTCATGGGTAGGGAGCAACCGCCGCAACGCCTCTTCCTTGCCAAAGAGCAATAGCCCCAACACTCGGATGGTGCGGACTTGGCCGTTGGCTTCCACCGCACCCAGTGCCTTAGCTAACTCGATGTTGTCCAGTTTCAGCAGCGAAGAATCACCACCACGTTCGCGAATACTCCGTCGAAATCGCTCAAATTCCAAAGGATCTAAATCTTCCCAGCGAGCTTGGGGAACAGGCAAAGCGGAATAGTCTAAGATACCCCGGTCAGCTTGCAGGGATTGCATCTCGTGGAAGAACATGGGAAAGCAAGCAGGCTTACCGTCGCCACCTACTACCCGCCGCAGATACTTGCCCCCTGTGGTAGCAACAGGGGTGTGAGATGGGGGCACTTCGATAGCCAAAATTTCTTTACCCTTCCAGGGGATTAGGGAGACTTGCACGCTCAAAGAGGGCCGAGTGCGGTTAGCGATGAGGGCAGCGATCCGCTGTGGATCCGTGCGTCCAGACTCGTGGCGGGGACGCGCACCGGTCACGCGTCCATCGTCCTCCACACCTACAAGAAGCCACGCCGGCTTGGTGGAGGAACGGTTCGCCAAGCAAACGACAGTTTCGACAAGTTCGTCGTCGGAAAGAGGACGGCGTTCCTCGCCTTTGAACTCGACATCCAGCGATTCACCTTGTCGAAGCAACTCTTTCAGCAGTTCCGGTGTCATGGTTTCGGACTCCAAAATCCGAGTTCTTGCAAATTTGCTTCAATCGCCGCATCCAGCCTCGCAGCTTCCGCCTGCTGCGCGCGCAGTTGTGTCACCAGCCGCGCCATCTTTTCTGCAAAGGGTTCATCGTCGTCTTCCTGCGGTGGAGCGCCGACGTAGCGGCCAGGCGTGAGCACGTAGCCGTGCTTGCGAATCTCCTCCAGCGTAGCGCTCTTACAGAAACCAGGCACATCCTGATACGCGCCGGCACCCGCTTGCCCGCGCCAAGCATGGTAGGTGCGCGCAATCTGAGCAATCTCCTCGTCGGTCAGCTCGCGGTGCGTGCGGTCCACCATCCGGCCCATCTTGCGGGCGTCAATGAAGAGCACCTCCCCGCGGCGGTCCCGAAGGGGTTCCTTCTGTCCAGCAGGAGGTCGGCCGCTCTTGTCCCGCGCGAGGAACCACAGACATGCGGGGATCTGGGTAGAATAAAAGAGCTTGTCCGGCAGCGCCACCATGCAATCCACCAAGTCAGCCTCGATGATGTTTTTGCGGATTTCGCCCTCGCCCGACTGGTTGGAGGACATGGAGCCGTTCGCGAGCACGAAGCCCGCATAGCCAGTGGGCGAAAGATGATGGATGATGTGTTGCACCCAGGCAAAGTTAGCATTGCCGACAGGGGGGATACCGTATTTCCACCGTTTATCCTCCCGCAAATGCTCACCGCCCCACTCCTTCATGTTGAAAGGGGGATTGGCGAGGATGTAGTCGGCCTTGAGGTCAGGGAACCGGTCGTCGTGGAACGTGTCACCCTGGGCGATCTGGCCATCGATGCCGCGGATGGCAAGGTTCATCTTGGCCAAGCGCCACGTGGTGTAGTTGAGCTCCTGGCCGTAGATGCTGACCTGAGACCGAGCCCGCCCGCCGTTCCCGTTACCGGTGGCATGAGCCTCGATGAACTCCACCGATTGTACAAACATGCCCGCTGACCCACAGCATGGATCGTAGACGCGGCCGCTGAAGGGCTCAAGCATCTCGACCAGCAGCCTAACTACGCAGCGGGGCGTATAGAACTCGCCGCCTTTCTTGCCCTCGGCGCTGGCGAACTGCTTGAGAAAGTATTCGTACACGCGGCCGAGCACGTCCTTCGCTCGGGCATCCTCATCGCCGACCCTGATGTTGCTGACGAGGTCAATGAGCTTGCCGAGGCGCATCTTGTCCAGCGCAGGGCGGGCATAGTCCTTGGGAAGGACGCCTTTCAAGGCCTGGTTGTCGCGTTCGATGGCCTCCATCGCGTCGTCCACGAGCTGACCGATGTTGGGCTGGCGCGCCTGCGTCTTGAGGTACTCCCACCGGGCCTCGGGCGGCACCCAGAAGATGTTCTGGGCGCGGTACTCATCGGGATCTTCTGGGTCCGCGTACGGCTCCTGCTCTAACCGCTTGTGGTGCTCCTCGAAGGCGTCCGAAATGTACTTCAAAAAGATGAGGCCGAGGACGACATGCTTGTACTCGGCGGCGTCCATTGAGCCGCGCAGCTCGTCAGCCATCTGCCACAGCTCGGCCTCATAGCCGAGCGTGGTGCTGTTTGTCTGGTGGTTGCGAATCTTTCGTTTCATCGGGGTTACCTCACTGCAAGATTACAATTATTCTACCTGCGGCAAATTGTATGGACGACCAACTGGTCACCCTTCCACATGTAGCATGGATGCGGGTCTTGCCAGGTCCTTTGGTGTGAGCTAGGGAGTGTTGCCATCGAAGTTCTAGGGGGCTTGTGTGGATGGAGTACTTCCCTCAACAAGGTCAGCGATCTCGCCCATTGGTCTTTCAACCCATTCACCCACCACACCCCAGCCCCTTTCGGTTTTTGGCTATGACCAATACCAGCGTAACCCCGCAGTGCAGTTTTCTTCGCACGCATGGTCCCGCGACAACTATAAAACAACTATAAATATTTGCGCGCGCTCATAATTTAGCGCCTTCGTTCATAACATAATTTGTGCCCAACCAAACCAACTTGCCAGGGGTAACTAAACAGTCTAAGAATCGTGTTGCCTGAAAAGGGCCGAGCTGATGCAGTTCGGCGGCCTCGCACCGCGTGATCCGACCATGCCTCTCCACATATGGCATGACCATTTGCTCTTTTTGGAGCAGCTCAAAGCCCCGCTGCCGTACATAGGCGGCAGGTTTACCCAAACGGCGATAGGTCGCCGCGGAGAGATGCCAAGTGCGGCCTTTGCGTTCGCCGCGAATTTCCACAACGCCAAACTCGACCAGACGATTGAGCACAGCTCTAACCTCGGTTTCTGATTTTGGGATAAGGCGCATAGCCTCGTCAGTGGTCAACCGCCGGTCCTGCCCCAGAGGGCGTTGAGAATGGGCAGGTCGTCAAGCCTAAGCTCGCGCCCGGCCCAAGCCGCTTCTACAAGAAGGCGGGCAAATCAGCCCCTGCTAAAAAAAGTGGGGTAACAGTTTCAAGCATCAAATCTACGCGGCTCATTTTTCTACATCGCTTGCTTATGCGACACGTACCCTACGTCTGGCTTTTAGCGCGTCTGGTAGGCGACCCCATACCAGCAGCGCGTTTTGCTTTCGAGGAGACGATATCGCCCAGTGCGCCAAAGCCGCAACCGGTGAGCTCACCTGCACCAACCAGCCAGGCAAAGTGCACCGCCTCTGGGGGACCCTCAACAATGACCGGACACAGGCTCCCGCGATGATGGATACCCTTAATGCAAACAAGCTTTGTTCGCGCGCGCACGTAGTGCCGGTCGAAGCGCATCGTCGCGCTGGAGGCCAAATGCCCTAGGCCAGCCGCTTCCAATTTGCGCCGAAAAACCCGCGTGAGTGCCTCATCGGCAGCGGGATGATCCCAAATGAGATATTCCCGACCACCATCCGGACGCGTTCGCCGCACCACTACGGGGGTTAACACCTGCAACCGCGCGCGCTCGCCCCAATTAGGCGACGCCACCACCTCCACCTGCATCACCTTCATGCCCGCCAATACATACGGGCGCGCAAAAATGCCCTCCACCACCCGTTCTGCTTGAACCCTATCATAAAAGCTCAACAACCACGTCGCACCTTGGGGAAAAACTAACCGCGTACCTTCCATATGGCCGCCCAGAAGCCAACTAAAGCTGTACAGGCTTAGGCCATCATGCCATGCATTCTGCCCCAGCCAGCGGTGCAGTACACCAGCCAATCGGTAAGGATACCTAAAGCTAATAGGCTCCAGCGCAGGGGAGAGTAACAACCGCAGTCGCATGTTTAGCACGCTTCTGTGGCAGAAAGCCTCAACTGTTGCAAAGATACACGCGGCAACCCAATACACCTCCCGGAAAGGCAATGCCGCCCTGCCGGTTAGGCCCCTACGCACCCCTTAGCTACTTTTAGCCAAGGTTGAACTTGCAGGTAATCCTAGCGCTGGCTATCGTCCGAGGCGACACCCCAAACTGCAGGCAGCGCGCAACGGCCAGCACGCCGCCATTACACCTCCCAGATCTGCAGCACCTAAAGCGGACGTCCCCCGGTCGACCGCTCTCTGTCACCTAAAGACACCCACAGGTATTGTTGTATAACCTCAAAGGACAATTTTTTTCCTAGAGCGAAAGGGCAACAGCTCTTCCTAAAGCGTGACGGGACAATCGACTATCCTAAGGTTGCCTTAACCATGAGCAACGCGGCCATCCGAGGCAACCCCACCGTTTCATGGGGCTTAGGCCCTAGGATTTACGTAGCAGAACGTGTTTCAGAAACTTCAATCGGCTCTGCAACATCGGGCACTTTTTTACCGAAAAGACGCAAGCCTAAAAGCGTGACAGGTGCGCACAGCAGCATAGCAGCCCACCAGGGAAGGCCTAAACCCGCGGGCAACGTGCCCAGCAGCACAGCTACTATCCCGACAAAAAACGCATAGGGAAGCTGCGTGCGCACATGCTCAATGTGATCGCAGCCGGAAGCCATCGACGAGAGAATCGTGGTGTCGGAAATGGGCGAGCAGTGGTCTCCCCACACGGCTCCGGCTAAGACCGCCGATACCGTCGAGTAGATAATGTGATGGTACTCTGCCTGGGTATGCAGGCCATCGGCAGCCAAAACGTGCCAAGCTAGCGGTACTACCAAAGGCAGCAATATGCCCATCGTACCCCAGCTGGTTCCAGTAGCAAATGAAGTGGCCGCGGCGAGCACAAACACCAATGCCGGCACTACACCAGGCTCAAGTGCTGTGCTCAAGGCTGAAGCCAGGTATTGGGCAGTATGCAGCACTTCGGTCGTGGCCGATAGCGCCCAAGCCAAAAGCAATACCACAATGGCAAACAGCATCGACTTTACGCCTGCGTACCAAGCGTCGATCGTTTCGGTAAGCGAGAGGATACGCTGGCCGATCGACAAAGCTGCAGCAACGAGTACGCTCAGCAGCGAGCCCCACATAAGGGCGCGGTAGGCATCGGCGCTCCCGATGATTTCGCGCAGCGACGTGCCCTCGCCAGTTGCGTAAAGCCCCCCCAAGACCGAAAGCACCAGCACCAGCACGGGCAGCAACGCATTAAGCGCGCGATGAGGCTTATCGGGGTTGGGAGCTGTATCTTTGCTCTCAGCGGCAGCCTCATCAATGCGGGCACCAGGACCCAAAACGGCACCTGTGGTGCGGGCGCGAAGCTCCGCCCGGTACATGGGACCAAAATCACGCCCTGTCCAAGAAACCGCTAAGGCAAACAAGAGCGCTAGCCAGGGATAAAAGCTGTAGGGGATCGAGTTCAAAAAAATCGAATACGCCCCTTCATCATAGTCTGGAATCTGGGCAACCGCTGCACCGACCAGTCCGACTTCATAGCCGATCCACGTGGTTACAAAGGCCAGGCAGGCTACCGGCGCCGCTGTGGTATCAACCAGATAGGCCAGTTTTTCTCGAGAAATGCGGAGCCGGTCGGTTACTGGCCGCATCGTGTTGCCTACCACAAGCGTGTTGGCATAGTCGTCAAAGAAGATCAAAAGACCTAGGAAAAACGTGGCCAGTTGACCACGGCGAGGATTGCTAGCCCAACGAACCAAATGTTGCACCACACCGCGCATGCCCCCATTTTTGGAAATGATGCCCACAAGGCCACCAATCATCAAGGAAAACAGCACAATGGCAGCGTGGTCGGGATTGGCTAAGGCCTGACGCACGTAGACGTCGAAGGCATCCAAAAGCCCACGCCAGAGTCCGTAGAGCGATAGTTCAACGGCTAGCCAAGCGCCCAGCCAGATGCCCAAAAACAGCGCAGGGATTACCTGTCGGAAAAGCAATGCAATTAGAATGGCCAAAAGCGGGGGCAGCACCGAAGTCCATCCCGGCAAGACGCGCACTTCGGTCTGCGCCAGCAGCCGATCGCCTTGGTAAACCGTAATCGGTACCCGGCCGCTTTGCGACACACGCACGCTGTCGGCCTCAAGACGGCCCTCTTGCCAAGACAGGGGGTAAGCGTGCTCGGCAACGCGCAGGAAATACGTGCTGTCGGGCGCAGCACCTTCAATCCAAACCTGGAAGGGTAGGCCTTGCAGCACGGGATTCGGGGCGTGCACGTGCACTTGCCCAAAGGCGCGGGTAGCGCAAAAAACTCCAGCGGCAAGCAGCAGTAAACGCGTATTTTTCATACCTAAAAGGCTTCGCTTCCTGTGCCAAAAATGCGGTCGCCTGCATCCCCTAGGCCTGGGCGAATAAACGCGTTGGCGTCGAGGCCCCGGTCAACAGCAGCCGTCACGATCCGTACCTCGGGGTGCACTTCCTGAAGTGCCCGGATGCCCTCTGGTGCAGCAATCAGGCAGACAAACGTGAATCGCCGCGCCCCTTGGGCTTTGAGATGGTGGATGGCTTGGATGGCGCTTCCACCGGTGGCTAGCATAGGATCCACGACAAAGACGCGGGCCGTTTCGATACCGCCAGGGATGCTTCGGTAATAATCGATCGGCAGCTTTGTCCGTTCATCGCGCTGCATCCCCAGGTGGCCAATACGCGCTTCCGGTACAAAACGTACAAAGCCGTCTACCATGCCCAATCCCGCCCGCAAAATGGGGACCACCACGATCTCCTCGGCCAGCCGGTAGCCTGTGGTGGGCTCTAGGGGCGTTTCGATGGGGATCGGCTCGGTGGCAAGGTCGCGCAGCGCCTCATAAGCTAAAATAGCAGCAGCATTCGCAACGAGCTGGCGAAATTGACCATGCGGCGTCTCGCGCTGGCGCAAAAGCGTGAGGTCACGACGCAGCAGCGGGTGATCCACAATTGTAAGCGAACTCATGGCTTGCGCGCTTGCGTTTCGAGCTTTTTGCGGCGCTGCTCTTCGACCAGCCGCCGGTGCACCTCGTAGTTTTCGCGCCAGGGCTGACGTTCAAAGTAGCTGTCGGTGAGCTTTTTCAGCAATCCAGAGAGCATTACCAGCGAGATCACGTTCGGCAGCGTTACTAGCGCCAGTGCCACATCGCCTATGCCCCAAATGGTGGTTACCGCGACAACTGCTCCCAGAAAATGCATGATGAGATAAACCACTTTGTAAGGTACAATCCCCCGGGTTCCAAAGAGATAGTACGCGCAGCGATCCCCATAATAGCTCCAGGAGATCGACGTAGAAATCGCAAACAAGAACACGCTGAGCAGCACAATGTACTGGGCAAGGCCGCTAAGCCCAATGTCGGCTAGTCCACGCTCAAAGCCCAAGGTTGTCAGGGGTGCGCTGCTACGGACCGCGTCCCCATAGAGCGTGGTGTAGAGCTGACCGTTGTCGCCCTGGGCTTGTGCACGCAGGGGATAGAGCGTACCTGTAAAAGGCTGCGTTTGGGCTCGGTCGACAAACAAACGCGGCACACCCACGCTAAAGTAGGCCAGTTGGGGCTGGCCTTCAAGTGGGCGACCGTCGACATAACGGATCGCTTCGGGGGTAGCCACGCGCCGATAGCCCTGCACGTCGTCGCCTACCACATACGAGATGTTTACGTCACGCAGCGGCAGTGCCGAAGGCACCCGATCGTTCCATACGCCCGTGATGACGATCACCAGCCCTGTCATCGTGCAGATCACGATCGTGTCGATGAACGGCTCTAGCAAGGCCACTACACCTTCCGAGACAGGCTCATCTGTCTTGGCTGCTGAGTGCGCAATCGGCGCTGAACCTTGGCCGGCTTCGTTCGAAAAAAGCCCACGCTGCACGCCATAGGTGAGCGTTGTCAACAGCGCCCCCATGCCCGTGCCAGCTACGCCTGCTGTAGGATTGAACGCCTCGCGAAAGATGGTCGCAAAAGCAGGCAGCAGTTGGTCCCAGTTAATAACCAGGATCACCAATGCGGCCGTCACATAGATCCCGGCCATGAGCGGCGCCAGCACTCCTGTAACAGCCCCAATGCGCCGAATGCCACCGATAATAACCAAGCCAACCAACGTGGCGGTAATCAACCCCGTGATCCACGTTTCGATACCCAGCGTATCGCGAAACTGGGTAGCAATCGTATTGGCCTGCACCGCATTGCCCGTCATGAAAGACGTCAGCATGAGCATGAAGGCGAAAAAGACGGCCACCGGCTTCCATCCTAGTCCACGTTCGATGTAATACATAGGGCCGCCGGCCACTGAACCAGCCCAAACCTTTCCGTCCGACGTAACAGGCACCCGGAAATGCTGCGCCAGCGTCACCTCGCTGTACTTGGTAGCCATCCCTAGAAAGGCGGTCACCCACATCCAAAAAAGCGCGCCTGGACCCCCGACATGAATGGCGATGGCCACCCCAGCAATGTTGCCTACACCCACGGTAGCCGAAAGCGCTGTTGTAAGCGCTTGGAAATGGGGCACATCCCCAGGCTCATTAGGGTCGTCGTACTTCCCCGAAGTGACCGCAAAGCCATGGCCCAGCTTGCGAATCTGGATAAACCGCAACCGCAACGTCAGAAACAACCCAGCGCCTAACAACCCCACAACTAGAACCGGCGCCAAAAAGCTGTTCAGCTGGCTAATGATTTGGCTCAAAACCTCCATGGGTTCTTTTCTTTTATGGTCGCAAGCAAAAATATCGGCCTAATATAACACCCTCCGAAGTTAAAGGAAGGGCTTTTAGAGGGTTTGGGGGTCAACCTCGACAAGTTGGCCGTTCAAGATGGCTAGCGTGCGGGCAGGGTATTTTTTGACCAGCCGGTAGTCGTGCGTAGCCATCAGCAGCGTCATACCCTGCCGGTGCAGGTTGAGCAAGAGCTCCATGATTTCATCCGAGACGCGTGGATCTAGGTTGCCTGTCGGCTCATCGGCCAGCAAAATCCAAGGGTCGTTGACAATGGCTCGTGCAATCACCACGCGTTGCTGCTCCCCACCGGAAAGCTCATGCGGATAGCGCCGGCGCTTATGGGCTAGCCCGACCAGGGCCAAGGCTTGCATCACGCGCGCTTTGACTTCACTGCCCCGCTTTCCCGTCACATAAAGTGCAAAAGCAACGTTCTCATAGACGTCGCGATCGGGCAGAAGCTGAAAATCCTGAAACACCACACCCAAAGTGCGGCGCAAGTAGGGAATTTCCGCTGGCTTAATGCGGTCTGAGCGATAATCCCCTACTTGGCAGACACCGGTCTCGGGCAATAGGTCCATGTAAATCAGCCGCATGAGCGTCGTTTTGCCGCTGCCTGTAGGACCGATCAAGTAGGCGTGCTCCCCGCGGCGAATCTCAAAGGAAAGCTGTTCAAAAACCGGGCGGCGCTGACCGTCCGGTAGCGGATACGAGACGCTCACATTACGAAAGACAATCACGGCATTCTGTTTCGTTTAGGATATTCGGCGCACTACCCAGTGAATCCGTTCAGAGGTTTCGGTAGCCGGACGGTAAGAGAAGTTATCATAAGCGGCTTCAATCTGAAAAGCCTGCGTTTTGAGCAAGGCTTCGATTTCCCTCTGCGTGTAGGCGCGCTGCACGTGACGCTCGCGATAGCGCTGGCCACCGATCTCCAGCTCGAAAAGGGTGGTGTGCAGGCGGCGCACGGGGTCATAGCGACTCCGTCGCACGTACCGAAAGGCTTCGGTTTCACCGGCATCTTCGAAGTCGGCCTCCCGACCCAGCGAATTGGCCGGCGTGCTTTGGTCAAAGATAAACAAGCCCCCCGGCCGCAGTGCGGCATGCGTTGAGCGCAGCAGCGCGCAGATCCCCTCAGGTTCGAGTACATAGTTGAGACCATCAAAAAGCAAAAGCACGACGTCGACCGGCTCAGCTACGCGGTAGTTTGTAAAATCCGCCTCTGTGAAAACCACAGGGCTATTGCTGCAGGCAGCCTTTTCGCGGGCTACAGCAAGCATGGCTGCGGAGCGATCTGTAGCATGGTAGCGGTACGGTCCCATAGGCTGCAGCGCCAGTGCCAACGAGCCCGTTCCACATCCAAGCTCCAGCAGACTAGAGGCCCCTGGCAAAAAGCGTTGGATAAGCCGGTGCACATAGCAGGCCCAAGCGCTGTAGTCTACGTAGGCCATGACGCGATCGTATCCCCGTGCAAGCAAGCTGTAGGGGACCACTTCTTGCACGCGTACTGTCTTGCTCATGACGCAGCTGTCGTAAACGAAGCCGCAAGGCGCTCCTTGCGTCGCCGAGCAATATCCCAGGCAAGATACAAGGCGCTGCGCATGCTTTCGGGTGAGGCCTTGCCTTGGCCGGCAATGTTGTAGGCTGTGCCATGGTCAGGCGAGGTGCGCACAATCGGCAGTCCAGCTGTATAGTTGACGCCGCTTTCGAAAGCCAGCGTTTTAAAGGGCACCAACCCCTGATCATGGTACATGGCCAGTACAGCATCGTAGCGCCGGTAGGCCCCAATGCCAAAAAAGCTGTCGGCCGGGAACGGTCCAAACACCAGATAGCCTTGCCGACAAGCTGCCGCAATGGCTGGTAAGAGGATCTCCGTTTCTTCACGCCCGAGCACGCCTCCATCCCCTGCATGCGGATTTAGCCCAAGAACAGCAATTTTAGGCCGATCAATGCCAAAGTCTTGAACCAAGCTTTGATGCAGGATCTCTACCTTCTCTAAAATCGCCGCCTGCGTAACGTGCTTGGGCACTTCTCCCAGCGGCATGTGGCCGGTAACCAACCCAATACGCAATCCATCGGCCACCATCATCATGGTGAAGCGCACGCTCTTGGTCAAACGTGCAATAAATTCGGTATGGCCGGGGTCTGTATAGCCCGCCAGAGCGATCGCTTCTTTGGAGATGGGTGCCGTCACCAGCGCATCGGCTTGGCCCTCTAGGCAAAGCCGCACCGCCTGCTCGACAGCCTTCATGGCCAACCGTCCACCTTCGGGGGTCACCTTGCCAAACTGCACCTTAGGCGACGAGGCTGCATCAACATTGAGCAGCACAAGCTGCCCCTCGGGCCACAGGTCAGGTACGCGCTCCACAACCAACAGCGACGGCAGCGGCAAATCCATCGCCTGGGCATGGGCTTCAAGCACAGCGGCCGAGCCTACTACCAGGGGATCAAAAAACTTAACCAGCCGCGTGTCGGCCAGGCATTTGAGAACGATTTCAGGACCAATGCCGTTTGGATCACCCAGCGTGATGGCAATGCGCAAACGTGTACGCCCTGTATCTATCCCCATAAGGAGCACTCCCGTTAGCACATGTATATTTTAACGCACACAAAACGGTTACCGACTGCCCAGAGATCCCGCAATGCCCGAAGCGACGCTGCAAGCACTTGCTGACCTGCTTAGCAAAGGGCGCATTGTTGTGCTCACCGGAGCTGGATGCAGTACCGAATCGGGCCTTCCCGACTATCGAGGCGAAGGCACGCGCCGTCGCAGCCGCAATCCAATTCAGTACCGAGCGTTTGTGACCGACCCAGCTGCGCGGGCACGCTATTGGGCGCGAAGCATGGTAGGCTGGCGCCGCTTTGCACAGGCGCAACCCAATGCCGGCCACTATGCCTTAGCGCAATTGGAACAAAGCGGCTTGCTCGTCGGGCTGATCACACAAAACGTCGATGGTTTACACCAAAAGGCTGGAAGCCAGCGCGTACTCGAGCTGCATGGCAACCTGGCACGGGTAAGGTGCCTTTCATGTGCTTACACGATCGATCGCGAGCTTTTTCAGCAAGAACTCTTAAGCCTGAATCCCACTTGGAGTGTCTGGGCAACGGCATTGGCGCCTGATGGAGACGCCGAGCTGCCCGAAGCGCTCACGCACACGTTTCGGGTTCCCAACTGCCCCCGCTGTGGTGGCATCCTAAAGCCAGACGTGGTGTTCTTCGGAGAGCATGTACCGCGCGAGCGCGTCGAAATCGCCCAGCAGTGGCTAACCGAAGCCAATATGCTCTTGGTAGCAGGTTCTTCATTAATGGTCTACTCAGGCTATCGGTTTCTGCTGGAAGCAGCTCGCCAAAATAAACCCATTGCAATCGTGAACTTGGGCCCTACGCGCGGCGATGCCCTAGCCAGCCTACGCCTTCAAGGACGCACAGGCGAACTCCTTCCCCGCCTAGCTCAAAGGCTAACTTATACCCTTCCCCGAGATTGACCACGAACTAAAGCAGCGCCAATCAGGTGCGCAAGGCGCAGCGGCTCGGGAAGCCGGGACTTGTGCAGCGTTGACTGGATAAGCTGACGGGCTTCAAACGCATCGGCTCCTGCCCAAGCCACATACAAGCCGCGGGCCATGAGGGCCGCCGGTGGCGTTCGCTCCAGGATGGCCAAGCGGTCATGCAGCCCCGCTACGCGAAGCGCATCCGCCAACTCACTATTGGCCGTATCGTGGCGCGTAACCGCCAGCACGGGCAACCCAAGCTGCCCTGCTAGCCCAGCTAAATCCACTACGGCCAACCCGGCCAGCGTGATACCACCTAGCACCACTGCCTGCAGCGAAGGCCGCCAACGCAGTGTCTGAATCCATTCCGCTAAAAATGTGGTTACCTCAGCCCCATCGATCGGAAAACGCGTAATAGCTACCCCCTCGACCAGGGTAGCGCCCTCCATCATCACACCCACCACCGGTACGTCTACATCCTCCCCCCGTTGAAAGGGGGCATCATCAATGCCTAGCACATGAGGTCGCCTGGCGGTCATGAGACCTCGCGAACAAATCGGTTGTAAATTGAATCAAACGCTAGCTGCACGTCGCGGTCATCCAGGTAAATGTTGAACTCTGTCGTCGTCGAGGCCACTTCCACAACGTTAATGTTTTGCAGGGCGAGCTGCTGCAAAAGCTGGTAAAGCAAACCAGGCGTCTCTAGATACCTTTCCTGAAACTTCACGCCCAATCCAGCCAAATTGCGATACACCCTTCGGGGAATCACGTGCAATACTTGGGGAATCAAGGCCATGTGCCGCTGTTCTAGAATGACGGTCACCTCGCTTACCCCCTCGGTAAGCGTTAGATACCCCCCTTCTTGTTGCACCCGGCCAAAAAGCTCGGCCAGCTCACGCAACGTGGCCAGCTGCTTGGGCAGCGTTAGCGCACACAATCCGCCCTGCACGTTGATCCGGTCTACCCGAAAGCGCCGCTGCAACGCCGGCTGCTGGTTTTCCCAGCGCCGCTGCAAACGCGACAAACTCATCAACACCGCCGAAGGCTGCACCGACTTGTGCACGCGCGCCTCAACCAAAGGACAAATAAAACGTGCTACCTGGCTCAGATTCAGCAGCCGGTGATGCAACCCAAACTGTAACGCCGGATTGGCCTCAATAATCGCCTGAACCGCCTCGGAAACTTTACGCATGGGTCCTGAGCGACAAACTCATTTTGTTTTAAATATAACAAATTTTGTTGTAGAGTGATTTTTTTCTTCAAAAAACTTTTTCTCCCCAAGCGTTGTGCATTATGCTACGTGCTGGTTCCTACTGGCAAGAATGGCACACAGCATCTATGACACCTCGTTGGGTTGTTTTGAAGTTTGGTGGTACGAGCGTTTCGACGCTCACGCGCTGGGAAACCATAGCGCGAATTATTCAGGATCGTCTAGCGGAAGGGTTGCGTCCTGTCGTGGTCTGCTCTGCACTTTCGGGGATTTCGAATGCCTTGGAGCGGTTGTTGCGCGAAGCCATAGCCGGTCGCGGTGCGGAAGTGTTGGCCAGCATCCGGCAACCCCATTTGGCACTGGGCCAAGCCATGGCATTGGACGCGGAAGCCTTGCTGCAGCCTTACTTTGAAGAGCTAGAGCGCATTGCACTGGGCGCCTCGCTGCTAGGTGAGGCAACGCCGCGACTGCAAGCGCGCGTGATGGCCATGGGCGAGCTTATGGCCACTACGTTGGGTGCAGCCTATCTGAATCGTATGGGCCTCCGCACGCGGTGGTGGGACGTGCGGGAGCTGCTTGAAACTGTTGAGGAAACGCACGCCAACGAAGCCCGCCGTTACCTCTCGGCCACATGTGCCTATGGGCCAGATCCTTCCTTGCAAGAACGGATGGCGGCAGAGCCTTCTGACGTCATCCTCACGCAGGGCTTCATTGCGCGTAATCGGCGGGGAGAAACCGTGCTTTTGGGCCGTGGCGGTTCGGACACCTCGGCAGCTTACCTGGCGGCCAAACTGCAAGCGCAACGGCTGGAAATTTGGACCGATGTGCCGGGCATGTTTACGGCCAATCCCCGTCAGATTCCTTCGGCCCGGCTGCTGCGTCACTTGGACTACGACGAAGCCCAGGAACTGGCCACTACGGGCGCCAAAGTACTCCATCCTCGTTGTCTAGAGCCCGTGCGGGCCTATCGCATTCCGCTGCATGTTAAAAGCACCGACCATCCCGAGCTTGAAGGTACCATTGTATCGGCTGAAGCACCCGATGTTGGCCCTCGCGTCAAAGCCATCTCGTGCAAGACAGGCATTACCCTGGTGTCTATGGACACCGTAGGCATGTGGCAACAGGTGGGCTTTTTGGCCGACGTGTTTGCTGTCTTTAAGCGGCACGGGCTTTCGATCGACCTGGTGGCCACCAGCGAAACCAACGTCACCGTATCGCTCGACCCTCAGGCAAACGCCCTTGGTCCGGCGCAACTTGAAGCGCTGCTTGAAGCGCTTAGCGCTTACTGCCAGGCCCGAGCCATCGGTCCCTGTGCTGTGGTCAGCTTGGTTGGACGCCACATCCGAGCGCTGCTCGACGAATTGGCGCCCGCCTTTGAGGTCTTCGGAGAACATCGCATCTACTTGATTTCCCAGGCTGCCAGCGACCTCAACTTTAGCTTTGTGGTCGACGAAGACCAAGCCGAGCGCCTGGTACGTCGCCTGCATGCGGAGCTGTTCGGGCGCCTTGAAGCCGACGCGCTCTTTGGTCCTACCTGGCGTGAGCTATTCGCGCCAAAGCCGCCGGTCACCCCTGCGCAACCCTGGTGGCATCGGCGTCAAAAGGAACTCCTCGAAGTAGCTCGCCAGCATGCGCCCTGCTACGTGTACGACGAAGGCACGCTTAGCGCACAGCTTGAAGCATTACGCACCGTAAGGGCCATCGATCGCGTGTTTTATGCCCTAAAAGCCAACGACCACCCCGAGGTGCTGCGCGTTTTCTACGAAGCTGGGCTGGGTTTTGAGTGCGTCTCGCCCGGTGAGCTAAAGCACCTACGCCAGCTTTTTCCAACGCTTGCGCCCGAACGCGTGCTCTTTACGCCCAATTTCGCAGCTGCTGAAGAATACCAAGAAGCGTTTGCACAGGGTATCTTTGTGACGCTCGACAACCTGCAGGCCCTAGAAGCCTGGCCCGAGCTGTTTCGGGGACGTTCCGTGCTGGTCCGGTTCGATCCAGGCCGAGGTGCGGGCCATCATCGCTACGTGCGCACGGCTGGCGCCCAGTCAAAGTTTGGCATTGCACCGGCCGATGCGGAGCGTTTATGCACGCTGGCCAACCAGCTCCAGCTGCATATCATTGGACTGCATGCGCATGTAGGCAGTGGCATCCTGCAGCCGGAAACCTGGGCTGAAACTGCCCTTTTTCTGGCTGAGCTGGCCGAGGCCTACTTTCCGGAGGTCCGCTACTTGGATGTAGGGGGCGGCCTTGGGGTAGCCGACCGGACTGGCGTGCCCGGTTTAGATCTCGAAGCTGTCGAAAGCCATCTCGAGCGCTTTAAAGCAGCGCATCCACGTTACGAACTCTGGCTAGAACCCGGACGCTTCCTGGTTGCCGATGCCGGGGTACTCTTGGCCCGCGTCACGCAGATTAAAACCAAAAACGGAGCCCGCTATATCGGTCTTGAAACCGGTATGAATTCCCTCATACGTCCCACACTCTACGGTGCTTACCACGAAATTGTGAATCTAAGCCGCTTAGATGCTCCAGCTACCCAGACCGTAGACGTTGTGGGGCCGATTTGCGAAACCGGTGATGTGCTGGGCTACAGCCGCCGTTTGCCTGACACCCAGCCAGGGGATGTGCTACTGATTGCGCAAGCAGGAGCCTATGGGGCGGTGATGCAGTCCCACTACAACCGGCGGCAACCCGCACGTGAAATTTTTCTTTCGGCTACAGCTGCACCAAGCACGCCCACCTTCACGCAAACCACGGTTGCGTCATGAAACTAGCCTTAGTTGGCACCGGCAACATGGGGCAAGCCATCGAAGCCCTGGCACAGCGGCAAGGCGACGAAATCGTGGCCCGTTTTAATGAAGCCTCTCCGCTGCCTGTCGATGCTGAGGTCTCTGTGCTCCATGGGGCAGACGTAGTGTTGGATTTTACGTTGCCCCACGTGGTGCGGGCGCACATCGACGCCTACTGCCGCTGGCGCATCCCAGCGGTAATTGGCACTACCGGCTGGTACGACCAGCTCGAAGCCGTCCGGCAACAGGTAGAAACCCACGGTGCCGCTGTGCTCTATGCACCCAACTTTTCTTTAGGGGTAGCGCTCCTGAAGCATGCGCTCCAAAGCATACTGCCCTTGCTGGAGCGCTTGCCCGACTACGACGTGTATATTCACGAAGTACACCACACGCAGAAGGCCGACAGCCCTAGCGGCACTGCCTTGATGCTGGCCCAGCGGGTGATCGAAGGACTTTCGCGCAAAAAGCGCATTGAACCTGAAACAGTCCATGGGCGCATTGCCTCTGAAGCACTGCATGTGACCTCAACGCGTGCTGGACGGGTCTTCGGCCGCCACACGGTAGGCATCTGTGGTCCATTTGACGAGCTGATTTTTGAACACCGCGCCGCAAGCCGCGAAGGTTTTGCCGCAGGAGCCCTGCAGGCTGCACGCTGGCTTGTGGGACGACGCGGGTTCTTTTCGCTGGATGATATGCTGCACGACTGGCTAAAGCACACGTTATCCCCTGCAACCAACCCTTCCTGATGCCATGGCTACACAACCCTTATTCCGCGGAACGGCGCCGGCCTTAGTAACGCCGTTTACGACCGATGGCAAGGTCGACGAAGCGGCACTGCTACGGCTCATCGACCGCCAAATCGAAGGTGGCGTCGACGCCTTGGTGGTGCTGGGCACAACCGGCGAAAATGCCACAATCTGGCCTGATGAGCGCCGGCGCATTGTAGACCTCACCTTAGAGCATGTCAACGGCCGCGTGCCCGTCATTATCGGCACGGGCAACAACTCGACCAGCGAAAGCCTGGTCTTTTCGCGTGAAGCCGCCCG
Organism: Rhodothermus bifroesti; assembly: GCF_017908595.1. NCBI lineage: Bacteria > Pseudomonadati > Rhodothermota > Rhodothermia > Rhodothermales > Rhodothermaceae > Rhodothermus > Rhodothermus bifroesti. The sequence continues at coordinate 78,422 of NZ_JAGKTL010000005.1, read as the reverse complement.
TTCTGGAGCCAACGGCCTGCTTATCGTCGGACCCTACTACAACAAACCCCCACAGGCGGGCTTTCGGGCACACGTTGCGGCCATTGCCGAAGCGGTCGACACGCCCATCATTCTCTATAACGTCCCTGGCCGCACAGGCTTCAACATGACGGCCGAGACGGTGCTGCGCCTGGCCGAAGAGATCCCCACCGTAGTGGGGATCAAGGAGGCGTCGGGAAATTTAGCCCAGATCAGCGACATTCTGGCCCACCGCCCCCCAAAGCTGGCCGTCTACGCTGGCGACGACGAAATGACGCTCCCACTTCTGGCCTTGGGTGCCGACGGCGTGATTTCGGTGGTGTGCAACGCGCTGCCCGAGCGCTTTAGTGCACTGGTGCGGGCTGGCCTCAAGGGCGACTTTGAACAGGCACGCCGGATCCACTTTGAACTGCTGGCCGCTATGCGCGCCTGCTTCTACGACACCAACCCAATCCCCATTAAGGCTGTGCTCCATGCCATGGGCCTAATAGAAGAAACGGTCCGGCTACCGCTGGTACCGCTCGACGAAGCCACCCGGCGACGCGTGCTTGAAGCCTTCGAAGCTTTTTTAACGCCAGCCTGAAACCAAGCGCTGCAGCCCAACACATAAGCAGCCCAAAGTGCCCTCAAACCCTGCGGGCTATAAGGCTGCTCAAGAGGAGCTGCATTGCATTGAAAAGTGCGTCTGCAGCAGCCCAGTCGGAACTGGTGTAAACGCTGCGCTAACGCACCCCATCCTTCCCTGTCGGAGATCTGGCAGCAACCCTTTCCTCGACGGAGGGTAACCTAGCGCAAAACGCAAACCCCACGCTCAGCTATGCTTTTGGAAACTTACGCTACGCTACGCCAACGTATTGAGGCGCTGGCCTGCCAGCCCTTGGAAGCGCTAAATCGCGACGAGGCACGTGCAGCCCTAGATGAACTGCTCGACGGGCTCAACCGAGGTACCATCCGGGCAGCTACACCAACCAATGACGGTCAGTGGATAACGCATAGCTGGGTCAAACAAGGCATTTTACTGGGCTTTCGATTGGGCCAACTGGTCGACTATTCGACCGAGCGCTTTCCGTTTTTTGACAAAGACACCTATCCCCTCAAGCCCCTAACCCTGGCCGATCGGGTACGTGTGGTGCCTGGAGGCTCAGCGATTCGCACAGGCGCCTACCTGGCTCCGGGTGTGGTTTGCATGCCGCCTATGTACGTCAACGTAGGCGCATATGTAGACGAAGGCTCCATGATCGATTCCCACGTGCTCGTGGGCAGTTGCGCCCAAATCGGGAAACGTGTGCACCTTTCGGCAGGAGTACAAATTGGCGGCGTGCTGGAGCCCGTAGGTGCACGCCCAGTAATCATCGAAGACGATGTGTTTGTCGGCGGAGGCTGCGGCATCTACGAAGGATGCCTAGTGCGTCAAGGAGCCGTACTGGCACCAGGGGTGATCCTAACGGGATCAACCAAACTCTACGATCTGGTGCACGAATGCCTGATTGCACCTGCACCAGGCGAGCCGCTCGAGGTACCCCCCTATGCGGTGGTGGTACCTGGAGCACGTGCCGTATCGTCCAGTTTTGGCCAGCACCATGGGCTTTCGCTCTACACTCCGATCATTGTCAAGTATCGTGATGCCCGCACCAATGCTGCTACAGCCTTAGAAAACAGTCTGCGATGAGCCTTATCCCTACCCTACAAATCGAGGTCGAAGGAACAGGCATCTCCCGGCCGCTTAGTGAGCAGGTCAACCTGCTTGGCAGCCTTCTGGGACAGGTAATTCAGGAAGAAGCCGGGGCTGAGATGCTGGAGCTGGTCGAAACCCTCCGGCAGCTGTGCAAGCAGGCCGCTCAGGAAAACCGCCCGGAATTGCGAGAACAGGCCTTCGCACGCATCCACAGCGCCACCAACGACGCCATCCTGTGGCTGCTGCGCGCCTACACCGCATTTTTCCATCTGGTTAACCAGGCTGAGCAACAGGAAATCATTCGTATTAACCGACTCCGGGCGCGGCAAAGCACTGCAGAGCATCCACGTCCGGAATCGATCGACGAGGCCGTCCTGATGCTCAAGCAGCAGGGACGCACCCTAGACGAGGTGCTTGCCCTACTGGAAAAGCTCGACATCCAGCCTACGCTCACAGCACACCCCACCGAAGCCCGCCGTCGAAGCATCCTCTACAAGCAACAGCACATTGCCCACCTCCTGGCGCAGCAGCGCCGCTGCGAACTCACTCCCGAGGAAGAAGCCGCACTCCTGGTTGAACTGCGCAACGAGATCGCGTTGCTTTTGGCAACGGCCGAGGTGCGGGAAGAGCGACCTACGGTGCACGACGAAGTGGAACAAGGGCTGTACTTTGTACAAAGCACCATTTGGGAAGCAGTGCCCCGCATCTACGAAGATGTGCGCCGAGCATTGCGGCGATACTATGGGGCGGATGTCGACTTTCGGCCGTTTTTGCGCTACCGCTCCTGGATCGGCAGCGACCGTGATGGGAACCCTTACGTCACGCCCGAAATCACGCGTTGGACAGCACTCACGCAACGCCGACTGGTGCTGCAACGCTACCTAGAAGAGCTGCGGCAACTGCGACGTCGGCTGAGCTTATCGGACCGGTATGTGGCACCTCCAGAAGCGCTGCGCCGCTCGCTGGCACGCGATGCCCAAGAAGTTGAGCTGCCACCCCAAGTGCTGCGTCAGTTTCGGCACGAGTCGTTTCGGCTCAAGATTTCCTACATGATGGGCCGCTTGCACAACCTACTGACCGCCTTGGATCGTCCCGAAAGCCCACCCCCTGCTTACAATGCCGAGGCATTTATCGAAGACCTGCGCCTTTTGCAGCGCTGCCTGGAAACCTGCGGCTTTGCCCACATTGCCCGCCACGGCCAGCTCACGCGGCTTCTGGTGCTAGCCCAAACGTTTGGATTTCACTTGCTGACGCTTGACGTGCGCCAGCATAGCAGCGTGCACGAAGAAGCCGTAGCCGAGCTGCTGCGCCTGGCCGGCGTGGCCGACGACTACCGCGCTTTACCCGAATCCCGACGCCAAGAGTTGCTGGCCGCTGAGCTGAGCAATCCCCGACCGCTTTTGCCCCCGGCTGCTCCGCTTTCCGAGCACACCCGCCAAGTACTCGACACTTTTGCCGTCATCCGCGACTTAGTGGCGCTTGACCCGCGCAGCGTGGGCAGCTACATCGTAAGCATGACGCATACCGTAAGCGACCTGCTAGAACCTATGCTGCTGGCCAAAGAGGTAGGCCTGTGGCATTACGAGCGGGATCGCGCGCGCTGTCCCATCGACTTTGTACCCCTGTTTGAGACGATCGACGACCTGGAGGCTGCTGCTGCTCGGCTGGAAGCCATTCTGACCCATCCCATCTATCGCATGCAAGTAGCTGCCCGAGGCGGCTTTCAAGAAATCATGCTGGGCTACTCCGATAGCACCAAAGATGGCGGCTACTGGATGGCCAACTGGGCTCTTCACCAGGCTCAAGAGCAACTGGCCGAAGTGTGCCGTCGGCACGGCGTGGACTTTCGGTTGTTTCACGGCCGGGGTGGCACCGTCGGACGCGGTGGCGGCCGCGCCAATCAGGCTATTCTGGCGATGCCCGCTGTCGTGCACAATGGCCGCATCCGTTTTACCGAACAGGGCGAGGTGATCTCATTTCGATACGCGCTACCGGAGATTGCCCATCGCCATCTGGAGCAAATCGTCAATGCTATGCTGCGTGCCTGCGGCCTGCCCACCACACCTCCTGACGATGACACCGACGTAGCGCAGCGCCGCCAAATTATGGAAACCCTCGCTATACGCTCTATGCAGGCTTATCGCCAACTCATCGAAGCCCCAGGCTTCTGGGACTGGTATACCCGTATTACACCCATCGAACAGATCAGCCGCCTGCCAATCGCTTCGCGGCCTGTCTCACGCCGCAGCGCCCGCGAAGTCGACTTCGAAAACCTCCGGGCCATTCCTTGGGTGTTTGCTTGGACCCAGGTCCGCTATCTGATTCCAGGCTGGTTCGGCATCGGGCAAGCCCTGCATGAACTACTGAGCGCATCACCACCAGTGGCCGAAACGCTGCGCACCTGGTACCGCAGTTGGCCGTTCTTCCGCACCGTGCTGCAAAATGCCCAGCGCGAAATGGTACGCGCCCGGCTGGAAATTGCCGCCTACTACGACCGGCTACTAGGCGACGGCCCGACACCTTTCCACCATCAAATCGAAGAGGACTTCCAGCGTGCACGCCAAGCCATCTTGCGCCTAACCGACCAAGAAGAACTGCTGGACCATGATCCGATAATCCGCAAATCTGTCATGCTCCGCAACCCGTACACCGATGTGCTCAACCTGCTGCAAGTAGAGCTCATGCTGCGCTACCGCCAGGCCCCAGAGTCAGACCGCGAACCGCTACGACGGGCACTTTTTTTGAGCATCAACGGATTGGCTGCTGCTATGCAAAGTACAGGCTAAACCACGAAAGTCACCATGGGCAAGATGACTTATGGGATAAGCCTGCTCAGTCTCCTCTTCACGGGTTGCACCCACACCTACACCTTGGTACCTGGCAGCCTAACCCAAGCCCATCACCAAATCGAAACCATAAGCACACGCCGCGCGGTCCAGTTGCGCTTTCGGGATGGGCACACGCTAAAAGCGCGCAACCTGCGCCTAACCCCAGACTCGCTTTACACGCCCGAAGGAGGCTATGCACTTCGAGCGTTGGAATGGATTCGATTGCGGCGCCGAGGAACAAGCGGCTTACTGCACGGAGCAGCCGAAGGAGGCCTGATAGGCCTGGCTCCTCCTATCGCACTTTTGGGCGCCATCCTTGAAAAAGGGTGCAACGACGGCCTCGGATGTGGCATCGCCGTAGCTGGCGTTGTTATGCTTTCTGGCGTGACCGTAGGTGCTGGCTTGGTGCTAGGCGGACTGGTAGGTTATCTCTACGGCATCCCCGTCACCTATCGCGTCCGTCTACCCGAAACGGATACCTCTAGCACCACTCCCCCGTAGCCTCAACCCTAAGCAGACCAACGCCTCTGGGGCATGCTCACCCCAGAGGCGTTGAAGCAGCTTAAAAAGGCAGGTCGTCGTCGGGACCAAACGTGTAGTCGTCTTCAAACGCCTCTGGCTCGGGCTCAGGCCGTTGCTGGCGCCGGGCTGTGGAGGTTGCAGGACGAGCTGAGGCTTTGGCTTCTGCTTTACCTATAGGCCCTTCTGTCGCCACATCGACATCCGGTATCGCCTCACCCCGACCATCGAGCATCACCATCTCCCGAATTTTGATTTCGGTCGTGTAGCGCGTGTTACCCTCCCGATCTTCCCAAGAACGCGTCTGCAACGAACCTTCAACGTAGATCTTAGAACCTTTACGCAAGTATTGGCTACAGATTTCAGCCAGTCGCCCCCAAGCAACCAAGTTATGCCATTCGGTACGTTCAACCAGGTTACCTTCTGGATCCCGGTAGGCTTCGTTTGTGGCTAACCGCATGTTGCACACCGCAGTGCCACTAGGCGTATAACGCACCTCGGGGTCCTGCCCCAAATTCCCAACCAAAATGACTTTGTTAATGCTTCGTGCCATGGCGCACCTCCTGGTTTGTTTGATCGTTACACATGAGTCCTGGCGGTTGGCACATGAGTCCACCGGCTAGCGGCCGGCCATCCCCCAACGCGTGCACATGAGCCCGCCAGGAGATGCCTAGGTAGGCTATAGCTTAAGCTATGTCATCTGTATGACATCGCCAAGCTTAACAAAAAAACTTTTTTACAAAACAAACGCGCTCCAGTGCGGGTTCAGCTGCCACCGATAACCAGCTTTTTACGGCATCATGAATGTGCGTTCCAAACCGTACGATCCCTCGTTTCGTGAGTCTGAAGATCGGCTGGAGGCCTACGCCGACTTTGTGGCCATCGTACGCCAACTCCGACGCGACTGCCCCTGGGACCGTGAGCAGACGCACGCTTCTGTAAAGCATTTGCTCATTGAAGAAGCCTACGAGGTCGTTTCGGCCATCGAAGAAGCCGACTGGGAAGCGCTCAAGCGTGAGTTAGGCGACTTGCTCTTGCACGTCGTGTTTCACAGCGTGATGGCTGAGCAAGCGGGTCGCTTTACACTTAAAGAAGTGATCCTAAGCGAAACCGAAAAGCTGATCCGCCGCCATCCCCACGTCTTTGGCGAAGTGCAGGTAGACAGCGTGCAGCAAGTACTGGCCAATTGGGAGCAAATTAAGCTTCAGGAAAAGCAACACGCTTCTGTTTTAGCAGGCGTGCCGCGCCACCTACCTGCTTTGCTCCGGGCCTACCGCATCCAGGAAAAAGCGGCTGCTGTAGGGTTTGACTTTCCTGAGCAAGAGCAGGCTTGGGCCAAAGTGGAAGAAGAGCTGGCAGAGTTTCACCGCCTGGTCCAAGAAGGCATGCCCGAAGCCGATCGCGAGGCAGAATTCGGCGACGTGCTCTTTGCACTGGTAAACTATGCCCGTCTGGCAGGGATCAATCCCGAAAATGCCCTGCAGCGCACCAATAATAAGTTTATTCAGCGTTTTCAGCACATCGAAGCGCGCCTGAGCGCGCAGGGTCGCACGCTGGCCGAAGCCGATCTAGAAGAAATGGACCGCTACTGGAACGAAGCCAAGGCCAAAGAAACCGACCCTGAGCGCTAAATCCCATAAGCTGGACAGCAAGCGGGCTTCACGCGTATTTTGTCTACACGTTTCACCAGCAGAAGCTATAGCTGTGCGCTACTGGTACCTGTGGGGACTCCTTTGGTTCACTACGTTTCCGGCTTGGGCCGACATTGGGCCTCGCCCGGAAGTTTACCCCGGCGTTGTGGTCATCAAACTGCATGCTCCCATCACGGTTCAGGCTGGGAAAACGGGCCTAGCTACCTTAGACACCCATTTGGGGCAAGTAGGCGTCACCGCTATTGTACCCGCCTTTCCATTTTTAGAACCTGCAGCACGCAAACGACCAAGCCCAGCTCTAGAGCGCCTTCGCTCGATTTACTTGGTCTACTACGAACGCCCCATTTCTCCCTGGCGGCTGGCAGCTGAGCTGGAGCGCTTGCCTGAGGTGGTCTACGCTGAACCGCTCTTCCGCCGCGAAATTATCGCCACCCCCAACGATTCCCTCTATAGCCAAATGACGCACCTGGCCCAGATCATGGCCCCTCAAGCCTGGGATGTGGTCAAGGGCGAAGATGGAGATATCGTTATTGCCATTGTGGACGGCGGTACAGACTGGCGCCATGTAGACCTGGTGAACAACGTTTGGACCAATCCTGGCGAGATTCCCGACAATGGTATCGACGATGACGGCAACGGCTTTGTCGATGACGTGCACGGTTGGAACTTTGCGAACAACACGCCCGATCCAACGGGACTTTCAGCCACACCGATCAATGCAGCGCATGGCACCCAGGTGGCTGGCGTAGCGGCCGCCGTCACCCACAATAGCCGTGGCGTAGCTGGAAGTAGCTGGAATGCACGTTTTATGCCCATCAACGCCAGCTGCCCTGATGCCGATCGTTCTATTTGCTTTGGGTATACAGGCATCGTCTACGCAGCCGAAAATGGTGCCCAGGTGATTAACGTGAGCTGGGGTGGACGCGGCCTTTCACGCCTGGAAAACGACGTCGTCGAAGCTGTCACCGATATGGGCGCACTCATCGTAGCGGCTGCCGGCAACGATGGAACCAATAACGACCGCGTGCCTTTTGGGCCGGCTAGCCACCCGCGCGTGCTTTCGGTTGGAGCCACGCAAAAAAACAACGACTTAAAAGCCAGCTTTTCAAACTATGGACTTAGCGTGGACGTCTTTGCTCCAGGTGTAGGCCTAAATACCACGCTGCCTGGCAACCGCTATACGGGATCGGCCAACGGCACTTCATTTGCCACACCACTGGTAGCCGGCATTGCAGCCTTGGTACGTACCCGTTTCCCGAACTACACTCCCGAGCAAGCACGCGAACAACTGCGCCAAACCGCTGACCCTATCGACGCCGTCAACCCCGGCTTTGCGGGCCTTTTGGGACGTGGCCGCATCAATGCTTTCCGAGCCGTCACCGAAACCGGCTTCCCAGCCATTCGCCTAGTACGGCTTGAGGTAGCCGACGAAGATGGGGACGGCTACATTGAAAGTGGCGAAACCCTTCAGCTGACGGCTGATTTTGCCAATTTTTTGGCACCAGCTACAGGCGTGCGCGTCGAGCTGCGCACTAACGACCCTTACCTCAACCTGGTGCAGGCTAGCCAACTGCTGGGCACGCTCAACCCAGGAGATACAGCTACAGCAACTTTTTCGCTTTCGGTCGCCACAGATGCTCCCAACAACTACCTAGCGCTGCTTCAAGCCCGCATTTTGGCCGATGGCAGCTATAGCGATGCCGACCTGGTTCGCCTCACGCTCAATCCAGAGCAAGTGGCCCAGCTCACAACGGGTCGTGTCGAAACCGCCATCACAACGACAGGCAACATTGGTTGGACTGGCTTCGCCGACGAATCACAGGGCGTCGGCTTTAGGCTCGATGGCCGAAACCTCCTCTTCGAAGGCGGACTGGTGACAGGAACTTCGATCGTCTCAGTTTCGGATGCTGTCCGCGGAGGTGACGGCGTGACGCAACAACGAGACTTTGAACCGGCCCCTGGAAGTGGCCTGGAGGTTACTGTTCCAGGGGCATTTGCCTACCAGCAGGGCTCGGTAGAGCTCCTCGATCGTCGAGCCGCACGTCCGCTGCCCATTCGTGTTATTCAGGAAACCTATGCCGACTCTGCCGCAGAAAACCAGCTTTTCGTGCTCTTTCGGTATGCGTTTGTGAATACCGGCACTACCCCGATTGCCCCGTTCTACGGCGGCTTGTTTCTAGACTGGGATTTGAACCTAGATGCGCAGGACTTTGCCCGCTTCGATGCTGCCCGTCAGATGGGCATCGTCCAAAATCGCAACACGCGCCCCGATACGCTCGCAGCCATTCGCTTGCTCACGCCAGCGCCGTTTTCCTACCATGCCATCAATAACGAAACAGAAATCTACGACGGTTTTACGGAAACAGAAAAATGGGCATGGCTTAGCGGGGGGGTGCAACGCCAAACGCTCGACCGTGTCGACGTTTCACAGCTGATGGCGATTGGACCGTTTCGGATTAGTCCAGGCTGCCACGTGCCGGCCGCGTTTGCCCTGCTGGCGGCTGATAGCGAAGCTGCACTGCTCCAGGCCGCTGATGCGGCGCAGCGATTCTGGAACGAGCGCATTGCCCCAAGCATACCCAACCGCCCACCGGTATGGGTTAACGTTCCCGATACCCTACGTCTTTTGCCAGGCAGCCGGCATACGGTTACTTTGGCAGCGACCGACCCAGACGAGTGTGCAAGCTTAAGCTATCGGCTTTTGCAAGCCCCGCCCAGCGTGACGCTTGATCCACTGGAGGGGAGGCTTACCATTGTAGCATCTCTTACGCCTGGGAACTACCCTATAGAGGCCATTGTGACCGATGGCCTAGCAGCTGACACGGCCCGAGTTACGCTCATTGTGGAAAAACTGCCCGCTTTTCTTACGCTATTGCCCGACACAACGATTCTCGTAGGCCAAACGCTCTCGTTTCACTTTCAAGCAAACAATACCGAAAGTGCCATTACCTTCGAGCTCGTTGAAGGCCCCGAAGGGGCACAGCTAGATCCCCTAACAGGCCTTTTCACCTACACGGCCACTACGCCTGGGCGTTTTAGCTTGGTAGTAGCACTGCATGCCGACACCTTCCGCGTTGAAAGCCCCCGCATCACCATTGAGGTGGTTGCCGCTGCTTTACAGCTTGAAGTATACCCCAGTCCAGGACGAGCGCCGATCACGTTGCGCTACGATATCCCCGAAGCGCGGCCTATACGCCTGACGCTTTTCGATCTTATGGGAAGACCTGTGCGCCGCCTGGTAGACGGCACGCCGGGCATTGGGCGCCACCGCCTGTTCTGGGATGGCCGCAGCGATGGGGGCACAGAGGTGGCCTCTGGGCTTTACTTTCTACGGCTGGAGATGGATGGCCGCAGCGTAACCCGTCCGCTTATTTACGTGCGTTGAGCAGCCAGCGCTGCCTCGTCCGGTGCCGATGCGAGCGGCCCTCGGCGCCGCAACAGGTAGTAGCGGATGCCGTCCGCCAGTGCTTGCCAGCTTGCTTCCAGAATGTTGGTCGATACGCCTACGGTGTGCCAGCGATGCTCGCCATCTCGATGCTCGATGAGCACGCGCACGGCAGCCGCTGTGCCGTCGTCAGAGTTGAGCACGCGCACCTTGTAGTCGCTCAGGTGCACCTGGTCGAAGTCGGGATAAAAGCGGCGCAGCGCTTTGCGAAGGGCATTTGAAAGCGCATCGACCGGGCCGTTGCCTTCGGCCACAACGAGTTCACGCTCGGTGCCTACGCGCAGCGCCAGGGTAGCTTCTGCGTAGCAAAAGCCCCCTTCTTTATCGATTTCGGTGCGCACGCGCAGCCGCTCTAGGGTGAAAAAGCGCGTATCTTCGCCTTTAATCGTACGCAACAACAGCTCAAAGGAAGCCTCAGCGCCTTGGAATTCATACCCCAGATGCTCCAGCTCCTTGATACGCTGCACGGCCTGGCGGGCTTCGTCGTTTTCTGTGAGCTCAATGCCCAATTCGGCAGCTTTGTAGTGGATGTTACTTTTGCCCGCAAGGTCTGAAACCAACACGCGGCGGCGGTTGCCGACCTTTTCGGGCAGAATATGCTCGTAGGCCCTGGGGTCTTTCAGCACAGCCGATACGTGCACGCCCCCCTTGTGCGCAAAAGCACTGCGCCCTACGTAGGGTGCGCGGTCGATGGGCGCCAGGTTGGCCACTTCATTGACAAAACGCGATAGATCGGTCAGCTGTGCCAGTTGTTCTTCGGACACACAGTAAAAGCCCATCTTGAGCTGCAAATTAGGAATTACAGCGCATAGGTCGGCATTACCGCAGCGTTCTCCGATGCCGTTAATGGTACCCTGCACGTGGCGGACACCTGCAGCCACAGCCATGATCGTGTTGGCTACAGCACAACCAGCATCGTTATGCGTGTGGATACCAAGAGGCACGTCGAATTGCCGCCGCACCTCCCCTACAATCCGGTACACCTCGCTGGGCAACGTGCCGCCATTGGTATCGCAGAGCACCAGCACATCGGCGCCTGCCTCGGCGGCTGCCCGCAGCGTCTCTAGCGCATAGACAGGATCGTCTTGATAACCATCGAAGAAGTGCTCGGCATCGTAGATGACGCGTCGGCCATGGGCCTTCAGGTAGGCCACCGAAGAGGCGATCAGTTCTAGGTTTTCTTCGAGCGACACGCCAAGCGCCACGCGGGCATGGAGCGTCCAGCTTTTGCCAAAGATCGACACCACCGGCGTTTGGGCCTCGAGCAGCGCCTGCAGATTTGGGTCGTCTTCGGGTGCCAAGCCAGCACGGCGCGTAGAGCCAAAGGCACAGATTTGCGCATGCTGCCACGCGACGTCCCGCGCGCGCTCAAAAAAAGCTTTGTCTTTTGGATTAGAACCAGGCCAGCCCCCTTCGATCACGTCGATGCCGAAAGCATCCAGGCGCTGGGCAATGCGCAGTTTGTCATCCGCGGTTAGCGTAACGTGCTCGCCCTGGGTTCCGTCACGCAACGTCGTGTCGAAGAGTTCGATTTTCATGGCTTCCTCAAGCAGTTGTAGAGATGAGACCAGCTCGGCGGGCATATTCAAACAGGTTACCTGCCCGCAGAATGTCGGCCACGTCCCCTAGGGGATGCAGCAAAAATTCCTCACCAGTTGTCAGGTTGGTGAGCTTCGCCAGACGCGTGTCGATCTCGAGCTCATCACCGGTACGGATTTTATCGATCAAGCGAACAGGCGTCTCAAACGGCACGAGAAAACCTCCATCGACCGCATTGCGGTAAAAAATGCGGGCATAGCTTTCGGCTACAACAGCCTCGCATCCAGCTTCTTGCAAAGCAAACGGGGCATGCTCCCGCGAAGAACCGCAGCCAAAGTTTGTACCGGCGACAACGATTTTAAAACGGCTCTTGTAGGCATCTGGCTCAGTAAAAGGGATGTTGCCATAGGGCAATCCCTGGCCTTCGGCGGGTAGGCCACTAAGCGCATAGCGGCCATAAAGACGGCGCTCTTCGGGCCGCGTTAAGCTGTAGACCAGGTGTTGGGCTGGAATAATCTGGTCGGTGTCGATCGCATCACCTACCACGTAGGCCAATCCACGAATAATCTCTTTCATAATCGCTTACGGATTAAGGCTGGGGTCGGCTGCGGGCAGCCGACCCCAGATTGCGCCTTACACGAGAACCTCGCGAGGGTCAGTAATTACGCCTGTTAAGGCCGAAGCCGCTACGGTCAGTGGCGAAGCCAGATAAATGGAGGCCTGCTTAGAGCCCATGCGGCCTGGAAAGTTGCGGTTGGTGGTCGAAATTACCACCTCGGTGCCATGCGTGCGGCCAAATGTGTCGGGTGGTCCACCCAGGCAAGCGCCGCAGCTGGCGTGGCCGATTTTACAACCGGCATTGACAAAGATGTCGTAGAGCGATTGACCATCGATCGTGTACGTATGCAGCTGCTGCTCTACATATGTAGAGGCAGGCACCACAAACGTATCGATGCGCACCTCTTGGCCTTTGAGGATGCGCGCAGCCGCGATAAAGTCCTCTAGCTTGCCACCCGTACAACTGCCAATGTAGGCACGGTCGAGCTTTGTGCCTGCCACTTCCGTGACCGTTGCCCGATTGTCAGGTCGGTGCGGCTTGGCCACCACGGGTTCCAGCTTCGAGACGTCGTAGACGTACTCAGCGTAGTAGCGGGCATCAGGATCGCTGTAAAAGAGCTCAAAAGGAGCGCTGGTGCGTTCGCGTACATAGGCCAGGGTCTTTTCGTCGGCGGCAATGATGCCATTCTTGCCGCCGGCTTCAATGGCCATGTTCGTGAGCGTCATGCGCTCCTCAATTGACAGATCGTAGACAGCCTCTCCGTCGAACTCCATAGCACGATAGGTTGCCCCATCGACCCCAATGTCGCCAATAATGGCCAAAATCAGGTCCTTGGCCATAAGGTATGGCGGAAGGCGTCCTTCAAAGATAAAGCGCATGGTTTCGGGCACCTTAAGCCAGATCTTGCCCGTGCCCATGATGAAGGCCGCGTCTGTGTTGCCTACGCCTGTGGAGAAGAGCCCAAAGGCGCCCGAAGTGCACGTATGACTGTCGGTGCCTACAAGCACAATGCCGGGGCGATTAAAACCTTCTTCGGCCAGTGCTACGTGACAGACGCCTTTGTAGCGGGCCGTGCCGACGTCGTAGTAATAAGGCAAGTCCTGCTCTTGGGCAAAGGCGCGCAGGATTTCAACGTTGCGTCGCGCATGCGGATCGGCCGTAAAAATGTAGTGGTCGGGCAAAATCACGACCTTTTCCCGATCCCAAACGCGCGCCTGCGGACCAAACTCCCGCTTAAAAATCTCTATGGTTGGCGGCCCGCACACGTCGTGCGTCATAAGGATGTCCACGTTTACCCAAATGTTTTCGCCCGGAGAGACCCGGTCGCGCCCGGCATGGCGGGCCAGAATCTTTTCGGTGATGGTCATGCCCATAGGCGATGTTTGCATTTAACGTTCACGCGGTAGCTCCATCGAACGACTGCAGGATGCCGTCGCGTACAAACGAGAGATTTTCGTGGTCTGTGCGAAACTGTTCCAAGTGGTTAATTGCTTCAAGGTAAGCCTCAGCCGAAGCACGCAGCACGTCGGTATGCTGCGCTACTCCCCGGAAGCAGGCTCCGTTAAAGTTGAGCAATACGGTCACTTCACCCACCGCGTCGGCGCCTTCAGTAACCGAACGCAGTGCGTAGCTTACCAGCTCATGCGTTCTACCAACAGCACGATCGATGGCCTTATAGATGGCATCGACGGGTCCATCGCCGCTCGCCCGCTCTACACGCAGCGTATGCGTGCTCCGATGATAGAGCTGCACTTCGGCCTCCGGGGCACGATGCGTGCCTGTAGCCACGTGCATTTCCATCAGCTGGTAAGGCGCTGTAGGGTTGCCGTCTGTTTTGGCCTCTACGAGCCGGCGCAGGTCTTCGTCGTAGATTTCCTTTTTTAGATCGGCTAGGGCCAAAAAGCGCCGGTAGATCTCTTCACGGCGGTCCTCAGGCACGTGGATACCGAGTTTCTCTAGCCGGCTGAAGAGTCCGTGACGGCCCGAGTGGCGTCCCAACCGGATTTGCTCGGGCTGCTGGCCTACGTCTTCGGCACGCATAATTTCGTAGGTGTCGCGCCGTCGCAGCACGCCGTGCTGATGGATACCTGCTTCGTGGCTAAAGGCGTTACGTCCGACAATAGCCTTATTGGGGGGCACAGGGAAGCCTGTAGCCAGCGACACCATACGGCTGGTTTCTGTCAGGTGCTGCGTCACAATACCCACCTTGAGCCCGCCAAAGCGCTCGTTGCGGACCTTGAGCGCCATGACCACTTCTTCGAGGGCAGCGTTGCCAGCCCGCTCGCCAATGCCATTGATCGTGCACTCAATCTGGCGCACACCTGCCCGTACGGCGGCCAGCGAGTTGGCCACTGCCAGCCCCAGGTCGTCGTGGCAGTGCGCCGAGAAGATAATGTGCGGCGGCGGCTGCACCCGCTCGATGACGCTCCGAAACATCGCCGCGTATTCATCCGGCACGCAGTAGCCGGTCGTATCCGGCAAGTTAATCGTGGTGGCTCCTGCTGCAATGGCCGTGTGCACAACCTCGGCCAGGTAGCCTACATCGGTGCGACCGGCATCCTCGGCGCTGAACTCTACATCGTCGGTAAAGGTACGTGCCAGACGTACAGCTTCTTCGGTCAGGCGCAATATGGTTTGTCGCTTCTCGGCCAGCGTGCGCCCAAAGCGCACGTCCCCAAACTTAGCGTCGATGTGGATGTCGCTGGTAGCGATAAAGGTATGGATGCGCACCCGCTTGCCAGGAGCGAGGGCTTCGGCCGCAGCCCGAATGTCCTCTTCACGCGCCCGAGCCAGCGCACAGATGACCGGCCCTTGCACTTCCTCGGCAATACGGCGCACGGCTTCAAACTGGGCAGGAGAAGAGATCGGGAAGCCTGCTTCGATGACATCGACGTTAAGACGCGCTAGCTGATGCGCAATGCGCAGTTTTTCGTCGATGGTCATCGAGGCACCCGGCGCTTGCTCGCCGTCGCGCAAAGTGGTGTCGAAGATAATAATACGATCGTTCATGGCTGGGCAAGGTTTGGATCAATACCGTGAGCACTCGCCGCAAAAGCCATTGCGCCCGGCCAACCCATCGAGCTGCGGCAAGCCGATAGGTGATCAGACCTGAAAGGCCGGGCGCCAGCTAAGTCGACCTCTTACCCAGCGCAAACTTACCGGTACGACTCCGTCGTCCATGGTGACTTTCGTCATGGTTTTAGGTAAAGACCGTAGCCTGCTGTCGTACAAAGTTGGCCACGTAGCGTCCTACAGCCTCTGTTGATAGTGGTGTTTCGCCGGCACGGCATAGGTCGGCTGTCTTGACGCCTTCGGCCAGTGCAGCATCAACGGCTCGCCGGACAAGGCGGGCAGCCACATCCTGTCCCAGTGCTTCCAGCAGCATGGCTACGCTCAGGATAGCCGCCATAGGATTCGCCTTGCCCTGCCCTGCAAGGTCAGGAGCACTGCCGTGCACCGGCTCAAACAATCCCACACGCCCACCCAAGCTAGCCGAAGGCAACAGTCCCAGCGATCCTGGAAGCGTAGCGGCCAAATCCGAGAGAATGTCCCCAAACAGGTTGCCCGTCACCACCACATCAAAGTGACGTGGATTGCGCACCAGTTGCATGGCGGCGTTATCCACATACAGGTGCTCTAGCTCTAGCTCTGGAAATTCTTCCCGATGCACGCGGCTGACCACCTCACGCCAGAGCTGAGAGACCTCAAGCACGTTGGCCTTGTCGACCGAGGTGACGCGGCCACGGCGGCGAGCAGCCCACTGAAAGGCTACGCGGGCAATGCGTTCGATCTCCTCGCGCGTGTAGCGCATCGTATTCCAGGCCATTTGGCCATTGCGACCGCGCGGCTCGCCAAAATAGATACCTCCGGTCAGCTCACGCACAATGAGCAGGTTCGTGCCGGCCACAAGCTCAGGGCGCAGGGGAGAAGCGTTGGCCAGCGCTTCAGGAACCTCAACCGGGCGCAGGTTGGCATATGCTTCTAACGCCTTACGTAGCCGCAGCAGTCCGGCTTCTGGTCGCTGTGAGCGATCCAGATTGTCCCACTGGGGTCCACCTACAGCCCCCAGCAACACAGCATCAGCCTTGAGGCACGCGGCCAGCACCGGTTCGGGCAAAGGGTCGCCGAAGGCCTCAATAGCAGCACCGCCCACAGGGTGCGTTTCCATGTGCACTTGGAAACCCAACGCTTCGGCTGCTGCCTCAAGCACACGAACGGCTTCCTGCGTGACTTCAGGCCCAATACCGTCGCCTGGCAGCACTACAATATGATAAGATGCCGTGCTCATGCCGCTCGTTTAGGCCGTTGTAGATGCTGGAACTTCTTTGGCTTTGAGCCAGCTCATCATCTGGCGTAGTTTTCGGCCGATCACTTCAATGGGATGCTGGCGCGTTTTGGCCCGCTCGGCTCGCAGATGCTGCTCCCCCGACGCGTACTCATTGATCCACTCCTGGGCAAACTTACCCGACTGGATTTCGGCCAAAATGCGCTTCATCTCCTCCTTAACCTGAGGTCCGATAACGCGCGGACCGCGCGTATAGCCGCCGTACTCGGCCGTATCGCTGACGGAGTAGTACATGTAGGAAATCCCGCCTTCGTAGTAGAGGTCAACGATCAGCTTAAGCTCGTGTAGGCACTCAAAGTAGGCCAGCTCAGGCGGATAGCCAGCTTCGACGAGGGTCTCAAAACCTGCCTTAATAAGCTCAGCAGAGCCTCCGCAGAGCACAGCCTGCTCGCCAAACAGGTCGGTTTCCGTCTCGTCTTTGAACGTGGTCTCGATCACCCCAGCGCGCGTGCCGCCAATAGCTGCAGCATAGCTGAGCGCCAGCTGGCGGGCTTGTCCGGTTGCATCTTGGGCTACAGCCACCAGACAAGGCACACCATTGCCCTCCTGGAAAGTGCGGCGCACCAGATGTCCGGGGGATTTAGGCGCCACCATAAAGACGTCCACTTCAGCCGGCGGCTGGATCTGACCGTAGTGGATGTTAAACCCATGCGCAAAAGCCAGCGCTTTGCCCTGCTTAAGATGAGGGGCGATATCGCTTTCGTAGATCCGCTTTTGGTGCTGATCTGGGATCAGGACCATGATCACATCGGCCCAGGCTGCAGCTTCGGCGATAGAGCGCACGGTGAGTCCCTGGGCTTGTGCCTGCGCTGCCGACGTTGAACCTGGGCGCAGCCCCACAACGACGTTTACCCCACTGTCGTGCAAGTTCAGGGCATGGGCATGTCCTTGACTGCCAAAGCCAATAACAGCGACCTTTTTGCTGCGAATGAGCGACAGATCAGCGTCGTAGATGACGTTCATGGTTAGTGCAAAATTTAGCGTGCTGCAGGAAGGTTTAGCGAAGGATCTTCGTGCGTAAGCCAACTTCCAGAAGCGCGACGCATCGCTACACGGCCGCTTCGGGCCACCTCAAGAATGCCGTGGGGCTTCATCAGCTGGATGAAAGCCTCAATTTTCGAAGTGGGCCCGGTGAGTTCAAAGGTCATCGTATCTGGCGTGATGTCGACCACTTTGCCCCGAAAGATTTCGACCGTATCCATAATGGCGGCCCGGTTTTCGGCGGTATAGCGCACCTTAAGCAGGCAAAGCTCGCGCTCAACGAAGGAGCTGCCCGTCAGGTCTTCGACATGGAGCGTATCGATCAGCCGCTCCAGCTGCCGAAGCACTTGGCCGACGATGCGGTCATTGCCTGTGGTCACAATCGTCATGCGCGAGACAGTCGGATCGTCCGTCTCGCCGACCGTAACGCTTTCCAGGTTGAAGCCGCGGGCAGAAAATAGGTTGACCACCCGGATGAGGGCACCAATGGTGTTTTCCACCAAAACGGCAATCGTGTGACGGTGCGCCTGTTCAGGTTCCCCAGGCAACAAAGGCTCGCCTGTTTTGCGTTTGCGAACGATTTGCTGCGGGGTTAGTGTGGGAGCTTCTGTAGCCATGGCCTTTTCAGACGAATGCGTTAGGCGTCATACGTTTCGTAATCATTTCGCTGGTCGAAGCGCCGGCCGGCACCATGGGGAACACGAGTTCCTCCTTGACGACCTGGAAGTCTATCACCACCGGCCGATCGGTCACTTTCCAGGCTTCTTCGAGCACAGTGTCGACTTCTTCTGGACGCGTGGCGCGCAGGCCCACGCAGTGATAGGCTTCGGCCAGCTTAACAAAATCCGGATTGGTATCGCTGAGGTCGGTGTGGCTGAACCGGTTTTCGTGAAACAGCTCTTGCCACTGCCGCACCATGCCGAGAAAATTGTTGTTGATCACAGCCACTTTGATCGGCAGTCGATGGGCTGCGGCTACGCCTAGCTCTTGGGCATTCATGACAAAGCCTCCATCACCGCTGATGCAGAGGACAGGCACGTCCTTGCGACCGCGCAGGCCAAAAGCTGCACCAATAGAAGCCGGCAAGGCAAAGCCCATCGTACCCAGTCCACCTGAAGTAATGTGCGAGCGTGGATGCAAAAAGCGGAAGTACTGGGCTGTCCACATTTGATGCTGGCCTACGTCGGAAACAACTACGGCATGGCCACCAGTTTTGGCCCGCAGACGTTCGATGACGTACTGCGCCCGCAGCTTACCATCGCCCTGCTCATAGGTAAGCGGGCATTCAGCACGCCAGGTTTCAATCTTAGCCAGCCATTCTTTGGTATCCTTAGGTTCTACTAGAGGCAACAGCTGCTCCAATACCTCCCGCACATCACCCACAATGGCGCAATCGGCAGGTACGTTTTTGGAAATGCAAGAGGGATCGATGTCAATATGAATGATCTTGGCATAGGGTGCCCAGCTATCGAGCTTGCCCGTTACCCGATCATCAAAACGTGCCCCCACCGCAATGATTAGGTCAGCATGCTGCACGGCTTGGTTGGCATACCAGGTACCATGCATTCCCAACATGCCCAGCGCTAGGGGATCATCTTCCGGAAAAGCACCTAAGCCGTGCAGCGTGGTAGTAACCGGAATGCGGGCCTTACGGGCTAGCTGGGTTAGCAATTCGGCTGCATTGGCGGTAATCACCCCTCCACCCACATAGAGCAACGGGCGCCGAGAGGCCGCAATCATTGCCGCTGCTTCGCGGATCAGCGTCGCGTCAGGCGATCCAGGCAGGCGATAGCCCCGCAGATGCACTTCTTCGGGATAGCTAAACGGCGCTTTAGCCAGCAAGATGTCCTTTGGCAGATCGACCACAACGGGTCCAGGCCGACCAGTTCGGGCAATATGATAGGCTGCTTTGATCGTCCAGGCTAAATCACGTACGTCACGCACCAAAAAACTGTGCTTAGTAATAGAGCGCGTAATGCCGATGGTGTCGGTTTCCTGAAAGGCATCGTTACCGATCAGTTTGGTAGGCACCTGTCCCGTAAACACCACAATGGGCACTGAATCCATGTATGCATCGGCAATGCCCGTAACGGTATTGGTTGCGCCGGGTCCGCTGGTCACCAGTACTGTCCCCACACGGCCTGTGGCCTTGGCATAGCCCTCGGCCATGTGCGTACCCCCTTGCTCATGGCGCACGAGTACATGTTGAAAACGCGGCTTAAGACGAGCGATTTCATCGTAAATATGGATGACAGCGCCCCCTGGATGCCCGAAGACAATCTCCACGCCCTCAGCTTCCAAAGCACGCACAAAAATTTCTGCCCCAGAAACAGGCGCTGCAGACGTGACTGTTGCGGTTTCCTCGGTGCCCGATGCCGGACGGGCCGATCGGACCAGCGGAATGGTGTCGGTGCGCATGGCTACCTCACAGGCTTATGTTTTGTGTTGTTGGCTTTCGGGGTCAATCCCCCGGCCTCAAGCTCATCGGTTCATCGCGCCTGTGAAGTGCCAAGGGATTGACCGCCGCGCAGCTAAGCAATAATTACGAGCAGGCCAATAAGCAGCAGTGCCAGCCCCCAAAGTCGAAGGTTGCTGACCCTAGCTACCCAGCTTGCCCGTGCGGTCATCCCTATACGATCGGGATGTGGAGCAGACGTCACGCCCCGCCCACTGCCCACAGCAGCTTGCCACGTTGTTTTAAGACGTCTGCTATCCATCATGGAATACTCCAAGGTGAGCTCGTCTCTCGTGAATGCAATGGTAGCGCCTAATTACGCAATTTTTGCCCCTGAGATCAATTCACCCTTTATCTCGCAAAAACAAGAAGATCGACCTAGATAAACAGGAATGGTAGCGCTTCTTGTATAAAAAAAGAAATTAAAAAAGAGGTATATCAAAAAATTTTTTACCTATGGATGCGCTTTTATATTAAAATAAAGGAAACACAAAGAATTGACTTTCAAAAGGCAAAAAGATAGTTTCTTTGTTTTTTTTTCACAAATTTGTTGAATTATGCGTCATGTGGGGTTGTTTCCTGAGGGATTTTCAACGGCAAGCGGAGCCAAAACGTCGTGCCTTTTCCTTCTTCAGTTTCAAAGCCCACGCTGCCTTGCAGATCTTGAATGCTTTGTTTGACTATGGCTAGTCCTAATCCGCTGCCCCCGGTTTTGGTGGAAAAGTTGGGTTCAAAGATGCGGTGACGCAGCACTTCAGGAATGCCGCGCCCGTTGTCCTCAACGGTACTGTAAGCCCAAGGCTGTTGGTCGATAAACTCCAGGCGGGTTGTAACGCGCACGCGGGCAGGGCGCTCGGGAAGCAGGGCCTGCAAGGCATTTTTGATCAAGTTGATGTATACGCGGCGCAGCTCTTCGCGGTCGGCCTCCAGCATGAGCGGCTCAGGATGCAAGGCAAGTTCAATGGCACATCCGGCCTCGGCTTCCATCAAGCGAACAGCTTCGCGGATTACTTCGTTAAGGTCAAGCTGCGTTGGTCGCCGGCGGGGCATACGTGCAAGGGTGGAAAAATCGTCGGCGATGCGGGCTAGCGTATCGATTTGCTCAATCAGCGTCGTGGTCACCCGTGCAAAGAGCTCCGCAAAGCGGCCTGGATCTCGGTGTTGTGCAAAGGCCCGTTGCAGGTGCTGAAGGGAAAGTTTCATTGGGGTAAGTGGATTTTTGATCTCGTGCGCTACCTGGCGGGCCATTTCGCGCCAGGCCAGCTCGCGTTCTTGCCGTGCTAGCTGGCGACGGTTTTCGGCCAATTGCTGCAACATCCAGTTGAAGGTGCGGCCCAGCGCGGCCAGCTCATCCCGCGAGTCAATTGGCAAGGGGTGGTCCAGCTCACCGCGGGCTACGGCCTGCAATCCTTCCTGCAGGCGTGCCAGTGGTCGCCCTAGTGCGCGGGCAGCTAGCCAGGCTGCGCTGAGCACCAGAAACACCAACAGCAAGAGCGCGCCAAACAGGTAGGCGATCGTCCGTGAGCGTTCTTCCTCGAGCCGTTCCTGCTCGGGCAAAGCCGGCACAGCCACCACGTAGTAAGGCTGGCCGTGCTCGTCGAGCAGGGCGCGAAAGCCTGTCCAGTAAGTGAATGTCCCCAGGTGCTCGGTCACAAACGCAGAGCGTTGCGCTGTGCAGTGCAGTGCCGCATAAGCGGCAATCGGCATATGCGCTTCTAGCAGGCGTTCCCGCACCAAGCGCGGCCGCGTTGTGGCTACCAGTTGACCATCCCGGTAAAGCTGCAAGTCGAGCCCAACCTGCCCGGCCAGCGCGTCCAAAGGCATGCGGGTCAACACCTGGTAGGGCAGCTCGCCTTCGTGCGCTGCAAGTACCAGTGTGCGTTCCACGCGATCAAGGTATTGGGCCAGCCAAGCCTGCACCGTACGGTGGCTCTCGCCTTCGATGACGCGCACGCCAACCCAGCCTACAACCACTACCGCAATCAGTCCTACCGCAAGCAGTGCATTGAGCACCCGGTCCTGAAAACGAACTTCCGGAAGCGGTAGCCACCCTCGACGCCAACGATACCCTAGACCGAGAACGTAAAACACCCCTAACAGCACCAAGCCGCTTAGCGTAAGCCGAAGCACATAATAGAGATGATCAAACAGCGTCAGGGCAGGAATGCGTGCGGCGCGGACTACCGATGCTTCGAGTCCCACGCGTTGGTAAAGGGTCAGGTAGGTGCGGCCTTCTTCGGTTTCTTCTCGCCAGCACACAGGCTGCTGCGCCAGCAGCGACATCAACTGGGGATCAAGGCGGTGGCGCGTGAATGCTCGGCCCTGGCTGCGTACCAAAACCCCATCGCGAAATTCAGCCAAAGACAGTCCGGCTTGCACTTCTCCAAAAAAGCCCGAGGGGACCAGCACCCGGGGGAAAGGGGTTTCAGCACCGTAAAGTGGGCTTTGAGGCTCAGCCCGCACCATAATCCACCCCACCAGTATCCCTTCGGCCGAGCGCACGGTGGTCAGTCCAGCATACTGCCACTGCGCCGGTTCGCGTCTACCGCCCAGAGACTCAATAAACGGTAAGCGGCCCCGTTGTGCCTGATAGTGTTCCCAAAGCAGCGCAAACTCAGCCGCATCAACTTCCAGGGGCGTAGTGGTGCTTGGGGAGCTGATCCCTTCGTAGCGACTCACGGGTCGCCTTCCCCGATCGAAGAAGGTCACGCTAATGTCGTAGGTGCTCTCCAGGGACAACAGCAACGAGCCGCGCAGCACCGCAGCCGTGAGCGAGTCTAAGCGTTCAGCCCGCGGCAAAAGCGCTGCTTGTGCCAACCATACGCTCAGCAGACTGTCGGCTTGCAACTCTTGAAGGGCCTGCTCGATAGCAAAAACCACCCGTGGATCTTGTCCCTGCCCAAACTGCTCCAAAGCCCGCTCAACCTGCAAGCGTCGCTGACCCTCCAAGGCGGTCCAAAGCATTGGGTAGAGCAATACGCTAAGCACAAACGGAATCGGCAGCAAGGCGCGAAGCGTCAGCCACCTTCCAGCTGATGGCAAGGGCAACGGCCATATTGCATGGCTTAGCCCAAAGGCCACGAGAATAAAAGCCACTAAGGGTGGCACAGGCCAAGCCACAGGCAGCAGCACACCAGCACCCGTCACTGCAGCCGCAAGCCCAACAACAAGCATCAAACGCGCTCGGCCGTGCGCTGGCCAGGTGCCGGTAACGCTTTTAAGGGCATAGCCCCAAGCCCGCAATAGAAGTAGCAGCGCTAGTAAAAGCAAAAGCAACGCTATGCTGACCAGCAAAACCAGGCGTGGTGGCAAAAGCCCTGTGCGGGTAAGGTAGTCCAGCGTGCTGTCCAGCACGCTATGGTGCACGATCAGTCCGTAAAGCTGCACCAGCCCCCATAGGCCTAGGGCCCCAAGTATATAACTCCCTACACGCCAGACTACGGCTATCGGCGGGAAAGGAGGCTGCTTACGAACTACCCATAACGCCCCCCAAGCAAATCCCAAAGCAAAAAGCGCTGTAAGCAGCAGATCCCCAATCGAGCGCATCAGTCCACCGCCAAAGGCAGAGGCCAGGTGTGCAGGGTCAAAAAGCGGGGCTAAAGGCGTGCGGCCGCGTTGCCAGCGATTGGGGACGTCGAGCGCAATCCAGGCATAACGCACGCCCCACCAAACCAAGGCAACCACACCCGCACGGACAAGCAATTGACGCGGTCTGGAGCCTGCAGCCCGCATCCAACCGACGAGGCCCACAAGTCCCCAAAGCAACAAAACAGCGCCCCAAAAAGCCATAAGGTGGTTAAAGCGCCGCGCCTCATCGCGCAGCACCTGATTGGGCGGAGGTATGCTCAAGACGAGCCAACCGAGCGTACGTCCTTCAAGGCTTTTGAGTGGACGCACCATTTCGCTGGTGCCGACTGCAGGCAGCCTTTCGGAGACTATCAGCCGCAAGGACAAGCCGTGCTCTCGAGACCACAAGCGCACCTGATCATAGCCAGACAAATAAGCGTTTTCAACAGGCATGCGCTGCATCAGCAGCTGAAGCACCCGCACGGCTCCTACAACGATTCCATTTTCACGCACAGGATGCCAAAGACTTAGCGCTGTGCGCCATGGGGGATCTTCGATGAGCTCAACGTAGACCTGGCGTGGTAGTTGGGACGGCAAGGCGGCTTTGCCCACCGGCATGCTATAGCCAGCCCAAGCTACCTGGCGAAACGTGGTATCATACAGGGCAATACCGCTCCGCTCCGGCACGCGGTAGCGCGCAAGCAGCGCAGCTAGATCTGCGCTGCAGGTGGGCTCCGCTTCTTGAGCTGCAACGCGCAGCGCAGAACGCACCACAGGATGGGTGGCCAACCAGCGTGCCTGCAAGAAGAGTTGCTGTTCAAGCGCTCCAAGCTCCCGCTGCACCTGAGCTATCGCTTCTGCTAAGCGCGCTTGCTGCGCCTGCGCGATGTGCCGCTCTACCCATGCCAGCCGGAGCAGTTTAAAGGCACCTGTGCCGAGCAGCAGTCCAGCAAGCAACAGCCCAAGGGCTAGATATCGTCGCTTGCTGCGTGCTTGGCCGACCCACATGGTGGTGTGCTATCGCTTCGGACGTCCTGCCGTCACCCGTAATTCTTGCAAAGCCCAGCCGGCCTCTTCGCGGTAAAGCCGCATGTAAATGCGCAGCGGTGCAGTAGCCTGGGCGTACCAGTATTCACCTACCACAAACCGGTGTGGATCCATCCAGCGATCTTCGCCCACTTCAAAACGCACAGGAGGATAAACGCGGAAAAAGTCCATGAGCACGTAGCGGGCTTGCATGCGGCTATAGACGCGCCCGCTGCCCAGCAGGGCCAGCTCTACTTGAGGCGCAGCTTGCTCAAGTAGACGCGCCGCGTCGCCTTGCGTCAGGGCAAGTGTAAGCACTTGGGCTAAAGAGTCGGCTTCTTGAGCCCTAGCGCTTCCCGTAAGCCTCAGGCTCAGCAGCAAAACTAAAGCGCCTACCTGCATCCAACACAGCAATAAAGCCCGCTTGCAGCAATCGGTACGCATCACGTCATACCAGGCGATAGGGGATCTTTTCAGCACCTTCGAGTACCGCCAAAACAGCTTCAGCGCACATGCGCGCCATAGCCGTGCGCGCCTCGACCGTCGCGCTTCCTAAGTGAGGCGCTAGCACAACCCGATCATTTTCGAGCAGTCCTGGATGCACTTTCGGCTCCTGCTCAAACACGTCCAAGGCTGCACCAGCAATTTGCTCTTGCTCGAGGGCTTCTACCAAGGCGGCCTCATCCACAATCGGGCCCCGTGCCGTGTTCACCAGGACGGCGGTGGGTTTCATCTTGGCAAAAGCCGCTTGGTTAAACAAATGATAGCTCTCAGAATTGAGCGGACAGTGTATAGAAACAACGTCACTCACAGCAAGCAGTTCATCAAACGACACGTAACGGGCGCAGCTTTGGCGCTCTACGGTAGGGTTAGCTGGTCGGCGGTTATAATAGACAACGCGCATGCCAAAACCCAGCGCCCGGCGTGCTACAGCGCTACCGATGCGTCCAAGCCCCACAATGCCTAGCGTCTTGTCGCGCAGGTCATGCCCAAGCAGCAGCTGCGTCTCCCAGCGTTTAAAGTGCCCTTCGCGAACGTAACGGTCCGCTTCGCGCACTTTACGGATGAGCGTAAGCAAAAGGGCCCAGGTAAAATCCGCTGTGGCATCGGTCAGTACATCAGGGGTGTGTGTAACCACAATGCCCCGTGCCCGCGCAGCTTCCAAATCGATGTTGTCATAGCCTACAGCATACTGCGCTACCACCCGCAGCTTGGGACAAGCCGCCAGGACCCGTGCCGTAATCGGATCAGAAAGCATAGAAATTAGCGCATCGGCATCGTGAGCTGCGGCAATCAGCCCGTCTTCGTCCCACGTGTCTACTGGATTGAGCACTTCAAGGTCGTATCGTTCACGCAACGGGTGAAGACCTTCTTCAATAATTGGTCGGGTAACCACAACACGTGCCATAAGGATAACGACTTAGGTTTACTTAAGCCAAATGCGGGTAATGCCTGGTCCCCCTTGTTCCCAGGGGGCATCCTCGAAGCGTTCCACTTCTGGTCGATCTTGTAAATAGGTGCGAATGGCCTGGCGCAGCGCCCCCGTGCCTTTGCCGTGCAGCACTTCGAGTTCTTGCGCACCGCTGGCAACGGCTTCGTCAATCAAGCGCTCAACGGCCTTGAGCGCTTCATCAACCCGCAAGCCGCGCACGTCGAGGCGCGTGCGGGCCGTCAGCGCAGGTAACGTTGACGTTCGCGTTTGCTTGCGCTGCTGGGGGCGATTGAGGCGCTGCAGGCGGCCTATGGGTACGCGCAGCTTCAAGCGCCCGACCGCAATCAGCGCTTCGTCGCCTTCCAGCATCAACACTTCGGCTGGGGTGCCACTATCCTCAAGCACTACCTGGTCGCCCACCTGCAACGTCGGACGATCGCTTGTTGCGGCAGCCGATGCTGCGGGTGTTAAAGTGCGCTGCGCTTCGTGTAGGCGGCGGCGAAAGCGCTCTAGCGCTTCGCGGGCTGCCTGCGTGGTCGTGCGTTCGGCCTGCGCCTCTTTGATTTCTCGGATGGTGCGTTCAATGCGCGCATTAGCTTCACGCACAAGCTGCTCGGCTTCCTCGAGCGCGCGCTGGCGGATCGCTGCCGTTTCCTGCTTGAGCGCTTGCCAACGCGCTTCGTAATCGCGCCGCAACTGCTCCAGTTGGGCCTGCGTCGCCTCAAGCGCTTGCTGACGCGCGCTCAGCGTAGCCAAGCGCTCCTCGAGGTTGCGGATCAGTGCCTCCAAGGCCACTTGCTGCACACCCACCAGCTGCTGGGCACGCTCGAGCACAGCCTCGGGCAGTCCCATGCGCCGGGCAATTTCAAATGCATAAGACGAGCCTGGCACCCCTACTTGAAAACGGTACGTCGGGCTAAGCGTGACCTGGTCAAACTGCATGGCGCCATTCTCAACGCCTTCGGTCTCATAGGCAAAGCGTTTAAGTGCCCCATGGTGGGTAGTAGCAATGGTGCGTGCCCCGCGGGCCGTAAGCTCTTCGAGAATGGCTTGCGCCAGCGCCGCTCCTTCATCGGGGTCAGTGCTCGTTCCGGCCTCATCGATCAAAATCAGCGTACGTTCATCGGCACGTGCCAGCATGTAGGCCATGTGCTGCATGTGGGCACTGAACGTGGACAGATCGGCTTCCAGTGACTGCGCATCGCCAATGTCGAGAAACAGTCGGTCGAAAACCGACACATGCGAGCTGGGGTCGGCCGGAATGGGCAATCCGTAAGCCAGCATAAGCACCAGCAGGCCAACGGTTTTCATGGCCACCGTCTTGCCGCCCGCGTTGGGTCCAGTGATAATGAGCGTGCGATAGGTGTGTCCAAGCGTCAAATCGAGCGGCACTACGGTGCGCTGCTCACCGGTTGTTTCTTTAAGACGCTGGAAATGCAACAAAAGCGCCGGATTGCGGGCAGCTTTGAGCGCAATCACACCGTCGTCGCCAACCTCGGGCACGCAAGCCTCCAGCTGGTCAGCCAGGCGTGCTTTTGCCTGCAGCAGATCAAAGTAGCCCAAAACTTCCAGCGCAGTCCGTAGCGTAGGCAAATGCGGCCGAAGCCATCCGGTAGCTTTGCGAAGCAGGCGATCGACTTCGCGCTGCTCGGCCAACTCCAGCTCGCGCACGGTATTATTCAGCGCTAAACAGGAAGCCGGCTCGATGTAGACGGTCTGCCCAGAGGCCGACACGTCGTGCACAAAACCAGCTACTTTGCGGCGCGCTTCGGCCCGAATGGGAATAACCATGCGGCCATTGCGGATTGTGGGTTGCTCTTCGGCCGCATAACCTTGGCGAAGCGCTGCACGTAGCGCCTCTAGTAGCTTCTCCCGTAGCCGCTCCCGCATGCGGACAAGCTGCCGCCGCAACTGCCACAGCTCCTCAGAAGCTTCGTCGCGCACGCGCCCTTCTTCATCAACAACCTGAGCCAACTGCTGCTCTAGGTCGGGAAGTGGCCGCAGCTGCCGCGCTAGTGCAGCAAGCGCCGGATACTTGGCTTGTCGATCTCGAAAATACGCCGCTAGCCGACGCACTAGCGCAAGCACACGCCGAACAGCTTCCAGCACTTCTCCTTCGAGCCGCGCACCTTCAGGGGCTGCCTGCGTCAGCTGGGGCCGAAGGTCAAACAGGGGCTCAAGCGGCACCGGATCATCAAAGCGCAGTGCCTGCCGCAGCTCTTCCACTTGCTGAAGCGCCAAGCAAACCGCCTCGCGATCGCGCAACGGACGCATTTGGTCAACAGCTTCAGCCCCCAGAGGGCTTAGCGTTTGCGCCCGCAACACTGCCCGAACCACGTCGAAGCCTAGCCGAGCTTCAGCCGTCTCTGGATAGCATTCCAGCGCTGCGACAGCGTCGCTCATTGCACCGTAGAATGATCTCCAATGTTAAGTCGTTGGGGATGGCCGCGCACTTCGGCATACTGCCCAATCAATGCATCAGCCAGCACGGCGCCTTCAACGCGCGCATGAGCAAACAGGATGCTGTCGCGCACCACCGAGCGACGGACTTCGGCGCCCGCCTCAATCGAAACGTTAGGTCCTACCACAGCATCCACCACACGGGCACCTGGACCAACGTAGACCGGTTCGTGAATCACACTATTTTCAACCGTTCCCAGCCGCAGCGTGTCGCGCTCTTTGTGCAGGAGATAGCGTGTGGTGTCCATAAGGGCCTCAATGGTGCCGCAATCCAGCCAAGCGTTCACCGTCGCTGTTTTAAAGACCAGCCCGTCTTTCAACATGCGATCAAAAGCATCCGTCAGTTGAAACTCCCCGCCGTGGCCGCGCACGTCCTCCTCGATCAACTGCTGGATGTAGCGACGCAAGACGGCCAGCTCGCGTACATAGTAGATGCCAATGAGTGCTTCATGCGAAATCGGTTCAGCAGGTTTTTCAACCAGCGCCACCACGCGCTCGCCCTCACGCACAGCCACCCCAAAGCGCCGCGGATCCTCAACGGTTTTGACCCACATGACCACGTCTGCGCCCTCTAGGTCGACGCCAGGTTCCATTTCAAACAGTGTATCGGCAAAGACCACAATGCCCTCACCCTTGAGGTGATCACCAGCGCAGTAGACCGCATGCGCCGTACCTTCAGCTACCGGTTGCACGGTAAAATGCGCCTGCATCTGGTGGCGCCTGCAAATGTCGCGCAGCTGCGCACGAATGTCTTCTCCAAAATCGGGGCCTAAGACAAACACCCCTTCGTCCAAAGCCCGCGGCAGCACCCGGTTAAACGTGTCGACAATGCGCTCCACCATACTTTTGCCCTTAACCGGCAAAAGCGGTTTGGGCGTAACATGGGAATGGGGACGCACGCGCGTGCCCCTTCCAGCCATCGGAATAATCAGCTTCATTGATGGGAGATGTTTTTTTAACCCCTTTTTACTCGCTTGAAAGATAGAACAGGCCGAGGTGAAAATGCGCCGGCTGTAGATAACTTTACAGGTACTTTGGGAATCCTTTTGCGACCTTTTGGTAAAAGCAGCTGTTGTAATGGTTTTTAGGCAGGTTCGGCATTGAAATTGATGCACACCAGTTCGTCAGATCTTAAACCAACCCAACAAGGGACCATGCAGAAACATGCAGGATATGGCCTTTTAATTTTGGCACTCCTGCTTGCAGGGTGTGCGCGACTCAGCAACACCGAAAAAGGCGCAGCTATTGGCGCCGGCGCTGGAGCTGTGGTTGGCGGAGCTATTGGCAAAGCTACGGGCAACACCGCACGTGGCGCCATTCTAGGGGCCATTGTAGGCGGTACGGCTGGTGCGATCATCGGTCAACGCATGGACCGCCAGGCTGCTGAAATGCAGCAAGAACTTCCGGATGCCAAGGTCGAGCGTGTGGGCGAAGGCATTTTGGTGACATTTAACTCTGGCATCCTCTTTGACGTCAATGCGTACACACTGCGCCCCGAAGCCCGCGAAAACCTGCGCCGCCTTGCTGAAAGCCTAAAAAAATACCCAGAAACCGAAGTGCTCATCGTAGGCCACACCGACAGCACAGGGCCTGAAGAGTACAACCAACGCCTTTCTGAACGGCGCGCCGAAGCAGCTGCGGCATTTCTCATGGAGCAGGGCATTCGCCCCAGCCGTATTCGTACCTTGGGCAAAGGAGAAAGTGAGCCGGTGGCGTCCAACGACACCCCAGAGGGTCGCCAGCTGAACCGCCGCGTAGAAATCGCCATTTTCGCCAGCGAAGCCTATCGCCAAGAACTCCAACGGTCTAACTGAGGCGCGATGATGGAGCGAAAGTTTTCGACCGTCACTACTGATGGCCACCACACACCTTCCCCGCATTTGGAGAACGAAGCATTGATTTGGCAGCAGCGACAGATTAAAGACTTGTGGCGGATTTTCCGGATCATGTCTGAATTCGTGGAAGGGTTTGAAACGCTTTCCCGGCTGGGCCCTTGTGTATCGGTCTTTGGCTCAGCCCGCACACCACGTGACCATGCCTACTACCGCTTGGCCGAAGCCGTAGGTCGCTGCCTGGTAGCCCACGGCTTCGGCGTAATCACTGGCGGCGGACCAGGCATCATGGAAGCCGCGAACAAAGGCGCCCGCGAAGCTGGTGGCACTTCCGTAGGACTCAACATCGTCATTCCCCACGAACAGGACACCAATCCCTATGTCGATCGGGATAAGTTAATCAACTTCAACTTTTTCTTCGTGCGCAAAGTGATGTTTGTCAAGTACGCCCAAGGCTTTATTGTACTACCCGGGGGCTTTGGTACCTTAGACGAACTCTTTGAGGCCCTGACGCTCATTCAAACCGGCAAAGCCACGCGCTTTCCCGTCGTCCTCATGGGCACCGACTACTGGCGTGGCCTCGTCGACTGGCTCAAGGGGCAAGTGCTCACAGCCGGCAACATTGCATTGGAGGACTTGGCACTTTTTACCCTGACTGATGATCCAGAAGTAGCCGTGCAAACAATCGAAACCGCCTATCGTGAACGCATCCCAGGGCCTAATTTCTAACCATAACGTTTATGTGTTTTTTGTGAAAAAAATGTAAGGTTTTCTTTTAGCGTTGGAACTTGTATTTTATAGCGCCGTGTTGAAAGCTGGCTATTTGTTAAGTGGTTCATTTTTAACACCCCAACCCAGAAGCGTGATGATGGTGCAACGTATTGGAACAGTCCTTCGCCAGGGAATTGCGCTATTGGTCCTGGCCTTAGGGGCGAGCTTGCTACTTCCAGCTGCCAGCCAAGCCCAGGCTGGAGAGGAGTACAAAAAGGTCTTTAACCAAGCTTTAGAGGATGCCAAGGCCAAGCAATATCAGAAGGCCTATGATGGTTTCCTGAAAGCTGCCCAGATGTCCCGCCAAGCAGGAGATCAGGAAACGGCACAAAAGGCCCTTCGGATTGTGGCGCAGCTAGACTACAACTTTGGTCTGCAAGCCTATCGAAACAACAAGTTTGATCAGGCACTGAATCATTACAACAAAGGCATTGAGCACGACGCCGCGTTTGCCAAAAATTATCTAGGTAAGGGCCTGGCGTTGCTTAAGCTGAACCGTACGGAAGAAGGCCTAAGCACACTCCGACAGGCGCTTTCGGTCAGCCAAAAAGCACAGGATAGCGAAACACGCCAGTCTGCAGAAAAAGCGATTCGGGATCACTACGTATACCTGGCTTCCAGCACGCTGGCACGGAATGGTGGCAACCCGGCTCCTGCAGATGCCCGGGAAGCCATCCAATATCTGGACCAGCTCCTGCAAATTACGGAAGTCTCACCCGACGCCGATGTCTACTACTACTATGCTGAGGCGCTAAAAACCGTCGGCGAGTATCAAAAAGCCGTAGAAATGGGCCAAAAGGCGCTGGAACTGCACCGGGGCAGCCGTACCGACAAGGCCAAGATTTACTTTGTGCTGGGTGAGGTATATATGCTGATGGGTGACCGGGAAAACGCGCGCGAAGCATTTAGCAACGCACTTTACGGCAACTACAAAGCCCCCGCCGAGCACTACCTGTCGCAACTTTCTTCTCGATAAACATTCGAACACGAAAGTGCTCGAGGCCGCTCCTTAAGGAGCGGCCTTCTTTTTTAGGTCACGTAGTGCGACGGGCAAGCCAAATGAGCACGGCCAGCAAAACAGCCGGCACTACCACGCTGGCAACCACCATCCATTCTAAGCCAGTAGGCATGGAAACCGGCTCAGGGCTTTGCAAAAGGTATGGCATAGGCTTTCCTATTTGGTAGATGCACCCAGGGTGCATGTACGCTTGCGCACACGGTTCGTTCGTATCTTAGACCGCAATGCCACGCAGCACGCAGGGACTTATGGACGACATACAACTGGTCGATCTGGTTGGGCAGTACCGGGCGATTCAGAAGGAAATCCTCTCGGCCCTTGAAGCTGTGCTAGACAGTGGGCAGTTCATTCGTGGACCCGTAGTCGAGGCTTTTGAGCAAGAGCTGGCTGCTTTTTTGGGATGCCGTTTTGCTTTGGGCGTGGGCAATGGCACCGATGCGCTGCAGCTAGCCTACATGGCCCTTGGACTTCAGGCAGGTGATGAGGTCATCGTGCCTGCTTTTACGTTTGTGGCTACAGCCGAAGCGGCAGCACTGCTTGGCATTCGTCCCGTGTTTGCCGACATCGATCCCTATACGTTCACGCTCGACCCAGCTAGCGTTGAGGCCCGCATTACGCCGAAAACCCGGGCCTTAGTGCCCGTACACCTGTTCGGCCAAGCTGCCGACCTAGCGCCTCTGCTAGAGCTGGCGCAACGCCATCACCTTCGGGTGATTGAAGACAACGCGCAGGCCATTGGGGCCTGCTACCAAAACCAGAAGACCGGTACCTTT
Source organism: Rhodothermus bifroesti (assembly GCF_017908595.1). NCBI lineage: Bacteria > Pseudomonadati > Rhodothermota > Rhodothermia > Rhodothermales > Rhodothermaceae > Rhodothermus > Rhodothermus bifroesti. Next base: position 45,527 of record NZ_JAGKTL010000005.1, on the reverse strand, counting down.
GGCGATATGGGGTGCCTTTCGTTTTTTCCCTCTAAAAATTTAGGTGCTTATGGCGATGGTGGTGCCGTCGTGACCCACGATCCGGAGCTGCATCATCGGGTCTTCATGCTAGCTAACCATGGCGCTCGGCGCAAGTATTACCACGAATGCATTGGGATCAACAGCCGGCTCGATGCACTGCAAGCGGCCATTTTGCGCGTCAAGCTGCGCCACTTAGAAGCTTATACCCGTGCCCGCCAGGCTGCAGCCGATCGCTATGATGCGCTGCTGGCCGACTGTCCGGGCCTGACGCTCCCCTACCGCGCGCCTGAGCGCACCCACGTCTTCCATCAATACACCATCCGCATCCATCCTGAGGTGCCTGGTGGGCGCGACGGCTTGCAGCGATACCTGCAAGCTCAGGGCATTCCAACGGCCGTCTACTACCCTGTCCCGCTCCACCAGCTCCCGGCCTTTTCCAGCTGGGGTCCTTATGATTCGCTCCCCCAGGCCGAAAAAGCGGCACGTGAGGTGCTCTCCCTGCCAATGCATACCGAACTCACAGCCGCGCAGCAAATGCGCATTGCCGAAGCCATCCGCACTTACCTTGAAACCGCACTGCGCACTGGGCAACCACCGGTAGCCTAAGCCGCTTCGGCCGCCTCAGGCATGCCAGCTAGCAGGTACAACACAGCCATGCGCACAGCCACCCCGTTGGTAACCTGATCGAGAATGATGGCGCGTTCGTGGTCAACAACTTCGCTAGCCAGCTCTACGCCCCGATTTACTGGGCCCGGGTGCATGATCAAAAGATCGGGGTACCGTTCTAGATGCTCCAGCTTAATGCCATAGCGAGCGTGGTACTCTCGCAAGCTGGGGAATAGACCCGACGTTTGTCGCTCCAGTTGTAGCCGAAGCGCCATGGCCACATGGCAGCCTTCCAAGGCCTCTTCCAAGCGGTAGGTGACGCGCACGCCCAGTGTTTCAATGCCCACAGGCATGAGCGTACGCGGACCGCAGAGGGTCACATTGGCCCCTAGCGCCTTAAGGCCATAGATGTTGGAACGGGCTACCCGGCTATGAGCGATGTCGCCAATAATCGAGACGTTCAGCCCCTCAAACGAAGGGAAATGATCGGAGATCGTCAGCAGGTCTAGCAAAGCCTGCGTAGGATGTTCGTGCGCGCCATCACCGGCATTGATGACCACCGCATCGATGCAGCGCGTGAGAAAGTGGGCAGCTCCTGGAGAGCGATGCCGGATAACCACCATGTCGATCTTCATCGCCTCCAGGTTTCTGGCCGTGTCTTTTAGCGTTTCGCCTTTTACCACCGAAGAACCAGAAGTCGAGAAGTTGACCACATCGGCTGAAAGGCGTTTTTCGGCCAGCTCAAAGGAAATGCGTGTGCGCGTAGAGGGCTCAAAAAATAGATTAACTACCGTCACCCCTCGGAGCGTAGGAACCCGCCGAATGGGGCGCTCAAGCACTTCACGAAATTGCCGGGCGGTTTGTAGAATAAGTTGAATTTCTTGGGCCGAATAGGTTGCCAATCCTAACAGGTGGCGGTGTCGAAGCCGCTCAAGCGTAGGCGTTTCCGTTGGGAGCGTCATAGACAGTTTACGCTTCAATCGAGCGCAGCCAGGTTAGCCCGCAGCCGCTCTAGCTCTGCCTGGACATCCTGAGCTTTCTGGCGCTCACGGGCGACCACTTCGGCCGGGGCTTTTTCCAGAAACTGGACGTTCTGCAGCTTCTGCTGTATGCTGAGCAGGAAGCGTTCTTTTTGCTGGATTTCTTTTTCCAACCGGGCGCGCTCTTGGGCCAGATCGATCACCTCAGCCAACGGCACGTAGACTTCGTAGCGACCTACGACAACCACAGCACTGGCTTTGGGCCGCTCGAGCCCCACGCCAACGGTCACCTCTCGGACCTTGGCCAGTCGGGTGAAATAGTCGCGGTGTGCCTCAAGCTGCGCGACTTCATCAGCTTCTGCCTCAGGTACCCGAATCAGCACGCGGATTTCGCTGCCGGGTGCTACGCCATAGGTACTCCGCACATTCCGAATTCCAGAAATCATCTCCTGCAGACGCTGGAAGCGACGCACGGCAAGTGCATCCACTTCTTTCGGGTTCGCTTCAGGCCAACGCGACGCAATGCAGGCCTCTCGCTCAGCCCGAGGCCGCAGCCGCCACCAAAGGGCCTCTGTAATAAACGGCATAAACGGATGCAGGAGCTGGATCATCTTTTCGTACAGCTCCACGGCCAGCGCGATCGTCTCGTCATCCATAGCCTGACCGCGCGGCGGTTTGATCAGCTCCAGGTACCAGTCGCAATAGTCCCCCCAGAATAGGTCATAGAGCGCAAGCAGCGCTTCGTTGAGCCGATAACGGTCAATCGCCTCATGAATCACTCCAAGCGTCTGGTTCAGGCGTGAGACCATCCAACGCTCGACCAAGGAGAGCGCTTCGAAGGGTCGCTGACGGCGATAGTCGCGTAGGGGCCGGCCTTCTTCGTCGGTCTCCATGAACTGACCAAAGACGTTGAAGGCATTCCAGATTTTGTTTGCAAAGTTTCGCCCCATCTCAAACTTGGAGGGGTCGAGCTTAATGTCTTGCCCCTGCGTGCACAAGACCGTCAGCGAATAGCGCACGGCATCGGCGCCGTACTGCTCGATCATCTCTAGCGGGTCGATACCGTTACCTAAGCTCTTCGACATCCACCGGCCGTATTTGTCTTTGACCATGCCCGTGATGAATACATCCCGGAAGGGAACCTGGCCGGTAAAGTGGATCCCCGCCATTATCATGCGGGCAATCCAGAAAAAGAGGATGTCGTAGCCTGAAACCAGCACCGTGGTAGGATAGAAATACGACAGGTCAGGTGTTTTTTCAGGCCAACCCAACGTAGCAAACGGCCATAGCCAAGACGAAAACCACGTATCGAGCACGTCTTCATCCTGCACCATGCCCGGCTCGGGCGGATCAACCGCAACTACAAAGCCACGCGACTCGTCGATCTGCCCTTGGGCGTCGGTGTAGTACCAGACTGGAATGCGATGCCCCCACCAGATTTGCCGGCTAATGCACCAATCGCGAATGTTTTCCATCCAGCGGAAGTACTCATTCGCCCAGCGCTCCGGATGGAAGCGAATCTCTCCGCGCCGAACCGCTTCGATCGCAGGTTCGGCCAGCGGCTTCATCCGGACAAACCACTGCCGGGAGAGCAAAGGTTCAATGATAGCCTTCGAGCGGCTGGAAATGGGCACAGTATGACGATAAGGCTCAACTTTTTCTAGCAACCCCTGAGCCCGCAGGTCTTCCACGATGCGCTTGCGTGCTTCGAAGCGATCTAGCCCAGCATAGGGCCCACCGTTGGCGTTAATCGTGCCATCTGGGTTCATAATGTTCACCAACGGCAGACCATGACGCTGCCCAATCTCAAAATCATTCTTATCATGCCCGGGCGTGATTTTGAGCGCACCAGCGCCAAAGTCACGCTTGACATGTGCATCGGCAATGATAGGAATTTCCCGTCCAAGAAGCGGCAAGCGCACTTTTCTGCCAATCAGGTGACGGTAGCGTTCATCTTCAGGATGCACCGCCACCGCCGTATCCCCCAGCATGGTTTCTGGACGCGTGGTGGCAATGGTGACAAAGCCACTGCCGTCTGCAAGCGGATAGCGAATGTACCACAGCTGGCCGTCCTGCTCAACGTTATCTACCTCTTCATCGGAAAGGGCCGTCTGATCAACCGGACACCAATTGACCAGGTAGTCCCCTCGGTAGATGAGCCCTTCATGATAAAGGCGAACGAACACCTCTTGGACCGCCCGCGTAAAGCCTTCATCCATCGTAAAGCGCGTGCGCGACCAGTCGCAGGAGTCGCCTAGCCGTCGCTTCTGCTGCAGAATAATGTCTCCGTATTCCTCCTTCCACTGCCAAACGCGCTGCAAAAAGGCCTCCCGCCCCAGATCGTGCCGCGTCTTGCCTTCTTTTTCGCGCAGCTCGCGCTCGACGACGTTCTGCGTGGCAATCCCCGCATGGTCGATGCCAGGCAGCCAAAGTGCCTCGTAGCCCTGCATGCGCCGAATGCGCGTAAGCGCATCCTGAATGGTGTCCTGCAACGCATGCCCCATATGCAACCGCCCCGTTACATTCGGCGGCGGCATCATGATGACAAAAGGCACGCGATCAGAACGAACCTCAGCTCTAAAGAACTGATGGGCTTCCCAATAGGCATACCACCGCGGCTCAATCTCTTGAGGGTCGTACGCCTTACTCAGACGGGTTGATTTCAGCAGCGGCTCACTGGCCATAGCTCAGCTCAAAGCAACGCTTAGGGAATCTATACGCATGTACGCCGGCATTGCACAGGCGCTCCCGCTCAACCTGATGTCTGGCTGATAGTTCCAAAAAAGATAGTAAGACCTCTTTTGGAAAACCTTTAATCCTTGTTGAAGCCATATGCGCAAAAAGTGCGCACACCCTAACTTGGGTTGCACGCTTGCCGAGCTTTTCAGCCATATCTACCCTGGCTTTTTAGCCAAAATTACCATTTGGCATCATCTTAGAGCTCCCCAAACAAACCAACGGAATCTTTCCACCAGACGGAGTTTGTCATGGTACGGATTGCCACAATGCTAGGGCTTGCCGCTTTGTTAAGCCTTCCCTTACTTCCGGCCCGGGCTGATGATCGACCGGGTGTAACCCTGGAAGGGACCATCGAAGCTACCGCTCAAGCCCAACTTACCCTGCATGGTGTGACGTTTCATGTAACTGCACTGACGCGCATTTTAAACACAGTAGCACAGCCGATTCCTTTTAGCCAACTTGCGGTTGGACAGCGGGTTGAAGTCGAAGGGATGCTTGCTGCCGATGGGCGCTTCTACGCCCACAGCATCAAGCAAATAACCCCAGAGGATCGCCCAGATCGGGTGCAGGCCCGTGGACGCATCACCGCGCTGAGTGCCGACAGCCTGACGGTCCATGGCTTCACCTTTAGGCTGACGGCGGAAACGGAAGTTGAAGGCACGCTCGCCGTTGGGCTTTATGCTGAAGTGGAAGGTGAGGTGCGTGAAGGCCAGTTTGTAGCCCTACAGGTTGAAGGAAGCGCAGGAGACCAGGACGCAGATCGGTTCCCAACCATTGAACTTAAAGGCCCGATCCTCGCGCTGCAGGATTCAGTGTTGGTTGTGCAGGGACTTCGAATCTGGGTTACCGCCGCCACGCGCATCCATGCCGATGACCAGTTGCTGACGCTGGCCGATTTGGTGGTAGGGATGCTGGTTGAAGTCGAAGCCCACCTGAGCCGCGACGGTCAGCTCACGGCAATTGAAATCGAGGTAGCTTCTGAGGATCGCATCACGGTAAGCCGTCGGGAGATCGAACTTAAGGGCTTTATCCAAGCGCTGAGCGACAGTACGCTTACCGTAGGCGGCTTGACGTTTTGGGTTACCCCGCTTACCCAGATCTACGACGACGAAGATCAGCCGCTAAGCTTTGCTGCGCTTGAGGTAGGCCAGTTTGTTGAAGTCAAGGGATACTTTGATCTGCGTCAGCGCTTACTGTTGGCCCTGGAGATTGAGGTTGAAACCCTTGGGGAACACATGTTTGAGTTTGCCGGCCCTATCGAGGCTGTAGGTACCGACAGTCTGGTTGTGGCTGGTCTGACGTTTTGGGTAAGCAGCACGACCACAATCGAAGATGCTTGGGGCCGTTCGTTAATGCTGTCTGATCTTCAGGTAGGGATGCTGGTTAAGGTCAAAGCGGAACGCCAACGCGACGGCACATGGCTAGCCCTGAAGATCAAGGTGCTGAAAGCCTTCCATCCAGTGGTGGACGTGCGCGGGCCGATTGAGGCGCTGACCGACAGCACACTTACCGTAAGCGGCCTGGTTTTCCACGCGCGGCCGGGGGTGTTTGTGATCGACGCCCAGGGACAGCAGGTGCATTTGAGCGATCTGCAGCTGGGCATGGTGGTGAAAGTGCGTGGCGTAGCACACCCTGACGGTACCTACTGGGCCATGCGTATCCACGTGCTGACCGACGAAAACGATCAGGAAGTAGAAATCGAAGGGACCATTGAGGCCATAGGTACCGATAGCTTGGTCGTGGCGGGCGTACCGGTGTTTGTGGATGCCAACACTCAGATTCTAACTGAGGATGGCATGACAATTACGTTTGGCGAGCTGCAAACCGGTCAGATTGTAGAAGTGAAGGCCACCATGCACACTGGCCTGGGTCTTGTGGCACAGCAAATTAAAATAGAAAGCCTTGTGGCTGCAACCGGCAGGGCCGACACCTTGCGTGCCGATGCTGTCGTGGTCGGGTCGGTCACGTTTGCCATCACGAGCCAAACCGTAGTGGTGGATGCGCAGCAGCAACCAATAGCCTGGGCTGATGTGCAAGCTGGCCAGCAGGTGATCGTTTATGGCCGCCGCTCAGCTAGTGTTGCTAAAACCGGCAACGGCATCCACAGCACAACCTATACAGCCGACTATGTGACCGTACTTGATGCCACTGCAATCACCACAACCGCTTCAGAGCGGCTGCCTGCTGGCGCTGCACTCGACCCTGCCTATCCTAACCCCTTTACGCAGCGGACGACGCTACGCTTCACGCTAGGCGGGACCGCACCGCAGCCCGTAACGCTAGAGATCTACAACCTACTAGGCCAACGGGTGCGTACGCTGGTGCATACCACCTTGCCTCCAGGCGTGCATGAGGTGATTTGGAATGCCACCGATGAGGCGGGTCGCCCTGTGGCCAGCGGCATGTACCTTTACCGCCTTCAGGTGGGACGCCAAGCACTGACGCGCACCCTAACGCTCGTGCGCTAAGCTTAAGCCCGGCCTGAGCGATCAGGCCGGGCTTTTTTAAACATAAAAAAGCCCGCTGGCCTAAAGGCTAGCGGGCTTTGTACCGCGTACGGGATTCGAACCCGTGTCACCAGCGTGAGAGGCTGGCGTCCTAGACCCCTAGACGAACGCGGCACATTTACAGGTGCCAAACCAAACGCCTGAAGCAATTTGAGGGTTTCGGTTAATAAATTCTTTGCGGAGAAGCTCAAGGCGGATCTAATTACCAAACGCGCGGTTGCAGCGGTAATTCGGTTTTGTTCTGCACCATTTCAAAAAGGATCACGTTCATGCATGCTGTACGTTGTTTGCGCACGGGCCGACTGCTGCTGCCCGCGCTGTGGGGGTTAGCCCTTTTGTTGCTTTTAGGCTGCCGCGCCCAAGACACCGAAGCCAACGCAAAGGAAGACGACCGTACCTACCGGGTCGGCACGCCCGTAGCCGATTCCAGCGTAGCAGCCGTAGTCAGTTCGGAGTACGGCTCCGATACGCTGACCGCTGAAGCATTTCGGCAGCAATTGGCCTTCATTTTGCAGCGCTACCCGCAAATTCAAATGAACCCAGCCCTGCTGCCCGAGGTGCACAAAAGCATCGTGGAAGATTTTATTGTGCGCCACGTTGTGGATGGGGAGATTGCTCGCCAGGGCATTCAAGCCGATCCAGCAACTGTTGAGCAAGAGCTCGAGCAGATTCGCAGCCGTTTTCCTAGTCCAGAGGTCTTTCAGCAGGCACTGGCTCAGGATGGCTTGACAGAAGACTCGCTTCGCGGCATGCTGGCCCAAATGATCCGTCAGCGTACGTTTCGGGAGCAAATCGAAGCTAAGGCGACTCCGCCATCGGACAAAGAGGTCGAAGACTTTCGCCAGCAGCAAGCCGAGCAGGTGCACGTCCAGCACATTCTGTTTCGGCTCAATGCAGGCGCTTCAGAAGAGGAAGCTACGGCGGTGCGGAATCGCGCTCAGGCGGTGCTCGACAGCATCCGTGCTGGTGCTGACTTTGGCGAAATGGCCCGCCGCCATAGCGAAGATGGCAGCGCCCAGGAAGGCGGAGATCTGGGCTTCATTCGCCGTGGGGAAACCGTCGAGGCCTTTGAAGAAGCTGCCTTTGCATTGGCTAAGCCGGGTGATATCACGGCCGAGCCCGTACGTACCCAATTTGGCTATCACCTGATTCGCCTTGTGGAGCGTCGGAAAGATGACTCGCTGATGGACGCAGCCGAAGCGCGCGAGCAGCTCACCGAGCAGCGCAAGCAGGAAACCGTACAAAAGACCCTTGAAGACCTCCTGCGCAAAGCTACGGTTCGGATTAATCCGTCCATTGTGCAGGCAAAGCTGTAACGACTTCGATCGCAAAGACCGCAAGCGGGCCGGCAGTTGCCGGCCCGCTTGCTTAAGTTTCCTGGCGAATCATTTGCACATGCGGGATGCCGGCTTCCATGAAACGGTAGCCGGTAGCATGAAAACCCAACTGCTCGTAGAAAGACTCCAGATGGGCCTGCGCATGCAGCAAAAACGTCGTAAATCCGGCCCGTCGTGCATCTGCCACAACATAGGCTACCAGCGCCTTTCCGTAACCCCGCCCGCGATAAGCGGGCAGGACGGCAAAGCGCTCTAGCTTGGCTACCAAACGCTCCTGAAAAGGCACCACACGCCAACGCGCCGTAGCCACAGGCACGTCTCCTACCCAACCCAGTACATGCCGACTGACCTCATCTAACCCATCTCGCTCTTCTTCCGGCGGGCAGTGCTGCTCCTGAATGAAAACCACTTCGCGGATGGCCCAGGCCTGTGCCATTTCCGCCTCACTTTGCACTGGATGAATGCGAAATTGCTCGTCCATGGCTACAGCAGTTCTAGCAGCGTCCGAATACGCGCTTGACTTCCCGGCATGGTTTCCAACCCATAGGCGCCCTCTTCGTAGAGGTAGACAGCAAAGTTTGAGGGGCGTACCGCCGCCAAACGTTCCGCTTGGGCCACTGCAACAAGGGTATCACCGCGACCATGATGCCACTGGCCAAGGGGAAGTCGATCCGCAAAATACACCGGAGAACGGCGCAACAAAGCCAAGCGAGCTTCTCCCAACGAGCGTTGCTTGGCCTTTAACGGTTCCAGCACGTGTCGGCCAAAAGCCTGCCATCCAGGGAGCGGTGCATATTTCCCTTGAAGGGCTGCTTCAATGCGCTGCTGCACAAACGCACCGAAAAAATCCGTCAGTCCCGAAGCACCAATCACCATCCGAATGCGCGTATCCCGCAACGCCATGAGCAACGCCACCGTAGCGCCCCGACCCACACCGAGTACCCCAATACGCGACGGGTTGGCAGCAGCTACATGCGCAAGCACGGCATTCAGTAATGCTAGCCCATCCTCCACATCCCCCTCCCAGGGATTCACTTCTCCCTCACTGGCAAAGACCAGGCCCTGATAGGTCAACGCCTCTCCTCGAAAAGCAGGAATGACCAGCACAAAGCGCGTCAGGTCTAGGCTTGCTACAAGCGGCCAAAGGTCTGCTTCCAGATTGGCGCCTTGATCGCCATCGTGCGCCCATACCAACACAGGCCGACTGCCTGCAGGTGCGCCCTCGGGCACCAAAACGGCCCCAATGTGGCGCTGTCCTTCGACCGTGTGCGCCAAAAAACGTAGCGTCACGGCCGTACTATCGAGCACCAAACGGTGCACGCGCAATTTCTTGCACATTACGCGCCGCAACGTCCCGCGTAGCCCACGCCGCCAGAACCGCTTGCCGCTCCGCTTCCGTCGGTGGCATAAAAAGCAAATCCAGGTCTACCCCGGCTACAACCCGTTCTTCTTCTATTTTCCAGTTCGTGGATACTTCACCACAGGCACCAAGACTCAAGCTTAAAACAATCAGTATCCCCACCGGTAGGCGCATTACACCCCCTTTTTTTGACCCCGTCCAACGCCCTAGGCGGATAAGCTGCAGCATAAAGTACTTAATTGATTTTTCACAAAGAGGCTCTATAAATTACTTTAGATTTTGTCTAAATTAGGTCATATAAATTATACCCTTCCTGTTTGGCAGCCAGGTGGGTTGTATGAGCGTACCGTAGCGGCGGAGCTGTTGTGCAACGGCTCCGCCGCTGCATTAGGCCCTTTACGAAACTCCCTCTCCGGGCTTCCGTTTCAAGAGGTTGATTTGGTGGTGTGGCCCTATGCAGCAGCGACCGATATATTTGGACTACAACGCGACGACGCCTGTTGATCCGCAGGTGCTGGAGCGGATGCTGCCCTATTTTACGGAGCGCTTTGGTAATCCAGCTAGCAAAGGTCATCGCTATGGTCTGGAGGCTGAAGCAGCCGTTGAGGCCGCACGTGAGCAAGTAGCCGCGTTACTAGGGGCTGAACCGGAAAATGTGATTTTCACCAGTGGCGCGACCGAAGCGCTCAATCTGGCCATTAAAGGTGTAGCCGAAGCCTCGATTCATCGTGGGCGCCATCTGGTTACGGTGCAGACCGAGCATCGAGCGGTGCTAGAAGCCTGCCGGAGGCTAGAGCAGCGTGGCTGGGAGGTTACCTATCTGCCTGTCGATGCTGAAGGGCGGCTGGATCTAGCAGCGCTTGAGGCGGCATTGCGACCCGAGACGGTACTGCTGTGCGTCATGTGGGCCAACAACGAAACGGGCGTGTTGCATCCCATCCCCGAGATAGCCCGGCTTGCACGCGCACACGGGGTACCGCTACTGGTCGACGCTACGCAGGCGGTAGGGAAAATTCCTGTGCAGGTAGCTGGCATTGATCTTTTGGCTTGCTCAGCGCATAAGTTCTACGGCCCTAAAGGCGTGGGGGTGCTGTACGTCCGGCGTCGGCCAGAGCTTCGGCTGCTGCCGTTGATTGATGGTGGGGGACATGAACAAGGCCTACGTAGCGGTACATTGAACGTGCCGGGTATTGTGGGCATGGGGGCTGCTGCGCTGCGGGCAGCCGAAGTCATGGCAGCGGAAATGCCTCGTTTACAGGCGTTGCGTGATCGCTTAGAGCAAGGTTTGCGCACTGCGCTGCCGGGCGTCCGCGTCAACGGAGCGGGGGCGCCACGCCTGCCCCAAACCAGCAGTATTACGCTGGAAGGCGTGCGTGCCGATCGCTTGCTTGCCAGCGTACGTACACTGGCACTTTCGGCTGGAAGTGCCTGCGGCTCAGGCCGCGGTAAGCCCAGCCATGTGCTTCGGGCTATGGGCCGCAGCGATACCGAAGCGCAAGCGACGCTACGTATCAGCCTGGGACGCTTTACCACAGAAGCCGATATTGACTATGCATTGACCGAGCTGATTGCTGCGGTAGAACGCTTGCGCCGCAGCACCGCAGTGACCTTTGCTTGAGATGCACACAGCCATGGAACCGATCCTTAATCGCGTAGCCCAAAGCGACATTGTGGTATATAACCTGGAAGCCCTCTGGGATGACAAGCCCATTGTTGAGCTAGACCTAGCTCCTTTTTTAGTGGAAGGGTTGGTGCTGCGTGAAAAAGCCTTTCGCCAGCAAGTGCAAGCGCACGACTGGTCGCAGTACGCGGACTGTCACGTTGCCCTTTACTGCTCTACAGATGCGATTCTGCCTATTTGGGCCTACATGCTTGTGGCTACCAAGCTGCAAGGCATCGCACGTTCGGTTACGGTAGGGCGCCGTGACGCGTTGCTGCGGGACTACTTTGCGCGGGCCCTTGCACGTGAAGATTGGTCCCGTTACAAGGATCGTATTGTGGTTGTCAAAGGCTGTGCAAGCAAGCTGGTTCCTCCCAGTGCCTACGTATTGGCAGTCCAGTACTTACAAACCGTAGCACGTAAACTGATGTACGGCGAGCCCTGCTCGTCGGTCCCGCTCTGGCGCCGGCCGGAGCCTCGTTCAGATGCCCAAGCCCGGGCTGTAGGTCCAGCATTTCCGAAATCTGCAGACTGAGGCCTCGCTGCACGTAATCTATGCGAGCGCAGCGCGTGCAGACGTCTCGCTACCGCCGCTTGCTCCCCGTGGTGTTTTTCTTTGGCGGGGTCACCTGGGATGCCCTCACGCTACGCCGCATTGATGCCTTAGCAGATAACCTGATCTTGCTAAGTTATTTCCTAGTTTTAGGTGTTGCGCTTTTTCTTGCTGTACTCACGACCTACGGTCGGCTGCGCGCAGCTTGGCTTTTGCGCTACCGCGATTATTTTCCTGCTGTGCTCCAGTTCCTTTTTGGTGCACTTTTTAGCGCGTACGTGGTGTTTTACTTTCAGAGCACGGCAGCACCTACCCACTGGCTATTTTTTGCAGGGCTTGTAGGCTTACTTGTAGCCAATGAATTCATGCATCGGCGCCTGCTAGGGGTGTATGTGTTGCTTGGGCTCTACACGCTATGCAGCTTTACCTTTTTCGTGTTTTTTGTGCCGGTCGTACTGCGCCGCATAAGTGACCTGGTGTTTGGACTTTCAAGCGCACTGAGCCTGCTGCCCGTCATGCTGCTTGTGGTTCTTTTTTATCGCCAGGGGATTGTACCCAAAGGGCAAAGCATAAAATTGGCTCTAGCTGCAGCGGCAATTGTTCTCGGGCTTGGGGTGCTTTATGTGCTGAATTGGATTCCGCCGGTGCCGTTAGCCTTACGCGAAGGGGGCGTATATCATCACGTTCGGCGCGAAAATGCTGTTTACGTGCTTCACTATGAACCCGCTCCTTGGTATCGCTTCTGGCAACGCGTTAGTCCCCGTTTTCACTACGTGGAAGGAGATACGGTTTTCTGCTTTGCTTCGGTCTTTGCACCTACGCAGCTGCGCACAGGCGTGCGGCACGTGTGGCAGCGTTATGACGAAGCGCGGCAGCGGTGGGTTACGCAGGACGAAATTGCCTATGCTGTGGTAGGAGGACGTGATGGGGGATACCGCGGCTATACGTTTAAGCGCCAGGTGCAACCAGGCCGCTGGCGGATTGAAGTGCGCACTGAACACGGCCGCCTGCTAGGCCGCATTGCGTTTGAACTGGTTCCGGCAACTGTGCGTCCCCCATTACGGGTGCGGCAGGTCGCTTAGTTGACGAAAGCGCGCTTGAGCTCACTCCACGAAGGCATTTCTCCTTGCTGGCGGTCCGTCCATCGGGTAAGTGCCCAAAGGCCGTTTGCTTGCTGCGTAATTTCCCAGATGAGCCGTCCTGCCACAAGGGTAGGTGCATCAGGACGCGTGTGGGGCACGGTAAGCTGATAGGTAGCTTCCAGCACGTAGCGCGTTGGGTTTTCAAAGCGACGCGTAGGTGCGCTAAGCTGCAACTGCGGCACGGCCAAAGGCGTAAGGGCGGCTACCAGCGCACTGAAGTATTGCTCTTCGGCCGAACGCCCCCACCCTACCCATAAAGCCGGATCGCGGGTTTCCGCACTGGCTGTTGGCACAAACGTAAAATCTTCGGCCAGAGAACGAACGTAGTTTCCTGCATTGCGCTCAGCGATCGCTGCTTGAAGGTTTTCCACGACGCGTTCAGGCGTATCGGGCTGCAGGAAGGTGCCCCCTTCTTGCATGGGTGGTTCTGGGGGACGGGGAGCAAACAAATCACACCCCAGCAGTCCTACAAGCAGCCACAGCCCGACGTATTTAAGCAGGTTTGCGCGCATAAAGGATCAAGCGGGGGCTTTCGGGCGTGAAGGGGCGGCCTTCGTAATCCCCTAGGATGTTTTGGATCTCCAGTCCAGCCTGAACATAAAGACGCTGGAAGTCTTCCAAGCGCAGCAGTCGTACTGATTCACAGAACACCGTCTCTGTTTCCTTGTGCCGCAAGCGGATGCGCTTGTTGACGCGGCCGTTTTCCAACCAGCGCTCTTGCGTGATTTCGATTCCATCGCAGGTGAAATGATCTGAAGGAACGAGATAGCGGGCAAGGTAATCCGCATTAAAAAAATCCTGCACCAACCATCCACCCGAACGCAACGCCTGGGCCATAGCCTGCAACGCACGCAAATGATCCGCCTCCTCTTCAAAAAAACCAAAAGCCGTAAACAGGTTGACCACCCCATCGAAACAGCCGGTGCAAAACGGCTGGCGCATGTCGTGCAGTACAAATTGGATTTTCAAGCCTTCTGCTTCGGCACGTTCTCGGGCTAGCTGGAGCGCGCGTTCAGCCACATCGATCCCGGTCACGCGATAACCCCGTCGGGCAAGAGCGCGGGCATGACGACCGCGTCCGCAACCAACATCGAGGATGGTGCACGCTGGCTCAGGGTGCACGACCTGTTCAATCAGCGCTACCACACGCTCGGCTTCCTGATCGTCGCGATGGCGGTAAACCAGCTCGTACGCCTCGTGATTAAACCAGTCGTGGTACCAGGCCATGCTTCAAGCGACCGCTTCCAGGTAAGGCGCCAGAACGTCTTCGACAGCGCGTACGTCTTTAAACCACGTCAGTACCCGTTGCAGCACTGCTTCAAGCAAAGCATCGGGGCAAGAAGCGCCGGCAGTCAGCACAATATCGATAGGTCGATGAGCAGGAAGCCAGCCTTCGCTTTCCTGAACCGTTTGCGTCCTAAGATCAAAGTACCGGATGCGATCGGGGGAAAGCAGCTCTTCAGGACCTTTGATGAAGTAGGTGGGCATGCGTTCAGCGCATAGCTCTACCAAGTGGCTGGTGTTCGAGGAGTTGTAGCCGCCCACCACGAGCGCCAAGTCCCCTCCAGCATCGATGAGCGTACGCGTGGCTTGCTGGTTTTCGTGCGTGGCATAGCAGAGGGTGTCGCTGGTATCGGCAAAGTGCTCGTGTACGTTTTCAGCGCCATAGCGATCGATCATGGCCTGACGCAGCAGCTCGGCAATGGCTTGCGTTTCGGTAGCCAGCATGGTGGTCTGATTGACCACGCCGATGCGTACCAAGTCGCGCGTTGGGTCAAAGCCTTCGGAGTAGCGGTCGCGAAAATGCTCGTAGAAAAACGCCGCGTCGGCCTCTCCCCGAATCACCCGTGCCAGATTGGCGGCTTCTTGGAGATCGCGCACGACCACAACGGGCGCCTCGCGAGCAGCACGGGCAAACGTGGCGCGCGTCTCCTCATGATAGCGTTTCCCGTGAATAACAACGGTGTAGCCGCGCTGGCCGAGTTGGCTACTGCGTTTCCAAACCTTTTCAACAAAAGGACACGTAGTGTCATACCGGTGTACGTCTACGCCACGTGACGCCAATTCGGCCTCGATCTCGGGTGTGGTGCCAAAAGCCGGGATGATCACAATATCTTCGGGCCGCAAGACGTCCCAAGGAATCAACTGCTCACCCCGCGTCGTGCGCAAAAAACGCACGCCACGTTGTTCTAAATCGCTGTTTACATGGGGGTTATGAATCATTTCTGAGAGGAGGAAAACGCGTCGGCCTGGGTTTTCCTCAAGGGCCCGATAGGCGATCTCTACGGCCTGCTCTACGCCATAACAGAAGCCAAAATGCCGGGCTAGCTTGAAGCGCACCGGCCCAAAGTCCAGCACTGTGGGCGAAAAATCTTTCTTGCGTGGATCCTGAAGGCGGCGGGCTTCTTTGACGCGCGAGATGATCGGGCTTTTATAAAAGATGGGAATGTCAAACTGCCGAGGCATAGCTATTGCGGTTGCGGTCGCGCGTGTTTTGCTCTAACGCTTCGGCTGCAGCTTCGGTTCAATTTACAAGCGTTGACTGATGCGCGGTAGCACCTCGTTCATCCAGCTTTGATAGCGATTTTCCAAGATAGCCTGCCGCGCTGCACGCATCAGCCACAGGTAGAAGCTCAGGTTTTGCAGCGTAGCGATCTGCAACCCAAGGATCTCGCCGGCCTGAAACAGGTGTCGTAGGTAGGCTTTGGTAAACGTTTGCGACACGTAACCCTCCAGGCCAGGGTCAATCGGGGAGAAGTCCATTTGCCACTTACGGTTGCGGATGTTGAGGATGCCTTCGGTCGTAAAGAGCATTCCATTACGGCCGTTGCGCGTAGGCAATACGCAATCGAACAGGTCAATACCTCGCGCGATGTTTTCCAGCAGGTTAGCTGGCGTGCCTACGCCCATGAGGTAACGTGGGCGATCAAGAGGCAGCAGTTCGGTAACGATCTCGACCATTTCGTACATCACCTCAGCGGGTTCTCCCACGGAAAGGCCCCCGATTGCATAGCC
Source organism: Rhodothermus bifroesti (assembly GCF_017908595.1). NCBI lineage: Bacteria > Pseudomonadati > Rhodothermota > Rhodothermia > Rhodothermales > Rhodothermaceae > Rhodothermus > Rhodothermus bifroesti. Next base: position 29,607 of record NZ_JAGKTL010000005.1, on the reverse strand, counting down.
AGGAAAGTCCATCTCAACCAGTGCTTGGGCTGAAGCCCGCCGTAAGGCAGGAAAAACGCCGCCCTGTACGATACCAAAAAGGGCTTGTGGATAGCCGTAAAGCGGTTCGGTTGCGCTAAAGCGCTGTTGGCTGCGCGCGGCCCATCGCAGCGTCAGCTCGTGTGCCCGACGTGCAGCCTCTAACGAGACATCGGCAGGCGGGCATTCGTCGAGCACCATCATGATATCCGCCCCGATGATGCGCTGAAAGTCGATCACGTTTTCAGGGGTAAACAGGTGTCGAGAACCGTCGAGATGGCTTTGAAACACGACCCCCTCATCAGAAAGCTTGCGCAGTGGCGCCAGTGAAAAAACTTGGTATCCTCCCGAATCGGTCAGAATAGGTCCATCCCAGCCCATGAACCGATGTAGGCCGCCTGCCTGGCGGAGCACCTCAAGCCCAGGCCGTAGGTAGAGGTGGTAGGTGTTGCCTAGGATGATCTGTGCGCCAATGTCTTGGCGCAGTTCGCGCGGGCCGAGGGTTTTTACGCTACCCACGGTACCCACTGGCATAAACATAGGGGTTTCGACCGTGCCGTGCGGCGTCTCGAGCCGTCCGGCCCGTGCGCGCGTTGCCGTATCGACACGTTCTAGCACAAACCGCATCGCCCTCCCTATAAAACTGCGGCGCCGTTCCACGCTGGCCTAACCTCTTAGGATCCAAAAAAGCTGCAGTTTTACCGGCTTTCTTCAAGCGGTATCGGCGCTATGCAAATGCGCGGCATAGCTAAGTAACGTTGCACGAAACGCTTCATCGATCGAGGTTCGCAGCGCGCGTTGCAGCCGTGGTAAGGCCAGCTTAGGGTTCCAGCACGAGGGTTGCCGGCACAGATAAGCACCGCGACCGCTTTTTTTCTGCTCAGCGTCCAATGCTACCCGACCATCGGGCTGGCGTACAATGCGCACAAGGGCGGACTTAGGCTGCTGCGTGCGACATACCACGCATCGCCGCAGCGGGACGTGCCGCTTAGCCATCGGTTACTGTCGTTTCCGAAACAGTTTGCGCCTGCTGCACCGCTGCACGATAGCTCTGATAAAAACCGACCAGTACAGCTGTCGTGGGCACGGCAACAAGCAACCCCAGCGCTCCTAAAAAATACCCGAACACAAACAGGGAAAGCAAAATCAGTACAGGATGCAAACCCACTTGGTAGCTCAGAATGTTCGGCGAAAGCACGCTCGCTTCTAGTAATCCCTGCCCCAGCAATACCGCCGTTACCAAAACGGCATCCAAGAGCGGCGGATCGCCAAAAAGCAGTGCAACAGCCACAGCAATAATGTTGGTCAGCACTGCGCCCAGGTTCGGGATCAAGTTTAATATCCCAGCAAGTAGCCCAATCAGCAGCGCAAACGGAAAGTTCAGAAGCAGTAAGGCTACAGATACGTTCACTGCACCAATCGCACTAATCAACAGCTGGCCCCGCAAGTAATTGCCCACCACCGTGCTGGCATGGACAAGGTAGTCCTTGCGACCGTTATGCTGCGGAAACAGGCCAATCAACGCATCGCGCAATTTGGGATAATCCTTAAGGGTATAAAAAAGCAGCACCGGGAAGGTGGCAATCATCGTAATGGCGCCTACCACCGACCCTAACGACTGTGCCAACGTCGTGAGCAAGTCTGGCAGATTTCCAGTGAGCTTTTGCAGTTGTTGTTCGATAAAAGTTGTGAGCTGTTGCAAGATGGCCTGTCGGTCCACAGGCAACACTTCTGCTAACCGATCCATCCAGGGACTTTCGTAAAGCCAGCGTCGCAGGTAGCGCATGCTGTCGAGCAACTGCTGCAAGAGCGTAACCAGCTGTGAGAGAATCGAGGGGACCAAAAGCAGCGCAATGGCGACTACGATGCCGATAACCCCAGCGGTTACTGCCAAGGCCGAAACCCATCGCGGCACGTGAAGTCGCCGGGCCAGCCAGTCGACAGCCGGGTTGCTTAAATAGGCCAACAGGTACGCAATCACAAAGGGCAGCAGCACCCACTGCAACTGGCTCAGGAGCCAGAACAGCAGCAAAAAGCCCCCAGAAAACATGAGCGCCCGCACAGCCCGCTGCGTGCGTAGCGGCCAAAGCAAAATCACAGCAGCTATAGCAATCAGCAGCGGGTGCAGTACGGCTTGCAGCGTGTAGAGCAGCGCGAGGAACAAGGCCAACCCTCCTCCCAATAGGAGGACTTCCAGGGCGCTTAGGCGGGGGTCTTGAGAAGGATGGGACATAGCGGCGTAACTTATGGAACATCTGCTAGGGAATCGATCCGGGCCTCTAGCGCCTTTAGGCGGGCCTCACGTGCCTGCAACGCTTGCTCCCAAGCCTGCAGCTCGCGCATGCGAGCCTCAAGCTGACGGTAGGATTGCTCAATAGCCCGCTCGCGCACCTCGAACGGTGCCTGCTCCATGTACCCCCGCTCTTCAAAATAGCGTCGAAACAACCAGTTGTGCTTGGCGGCTTCCATCAGCTCTGCAAAGCGATAAGCTCCCAAGGTGCCCCAATGCGCTGCATTCTCAATGGCCCCTGTAATGGCCCGCAAGTCGGTAGCAACCATACGTAGCGTATCGACAGTAGCCAGCAGCTGCACGTAAAGTGCCGGATCATTGAGCAGCCGCGCCAGGCTGCCATCCCCTTGATCGATCTTTTCCAGAATCGACTTCACACCCTGCGTAGCCTCGTCGGCCAGCGCTACGAGCGCTTCGGCGTTATTGGCCAAGTTGTTAAGCACGCGTCGCGTTTCACTCGTTGTGGCCACAAATTCGTTATAGAGCGCCGGATCGTAGATCAGCTTACCCAAGGTGCCCTGGCCAGCCTGCACGTCGTGCATGATTTGCCGGAAAGCTTCGGCTGCCTGCTCAAAGGTTTGCACCGAAGCCAGTGCCCGGTCGGTGATTTCAAACAGGTCAAACGGATCCACGCCAACAATCAGATCGCCTTCTACTACCGGCTCCCCATCCACACCAGCTGGATTGACCAGCACAACAATCTGCTGGCCAACCAGCCCTTCGCTTTTAATTTGGGCCTGCGTGCGCCTGTGAATGACGCGCCGCGCTGTTTCTTTGATGGCCATCGTCACTTCGATCTGTCCGCCAGGGGCAAGGGGCAACTGCACCGATTCGACCCGGCCAACATTTACGCCTTGAAACTGCACCGGTGCACCAGGCACCAGTCCAGCTACCCGGTTGAAGCGAGCGCGCAGCAAAAACGTATCGCTGAGCAGAAACGACCGGTTCGCAATCGTAAACAGGACCAATACAAACAAGGCCACACCAGCCAATGCCAGTAAACCTACCCGAAATTCCCGCGACATAGACCAGACCAATATTTATCGATTGAATCCGTCAATTTCCGAAGAAGTTGCGCAGCGCCGGGTGATCGGCCTTACGCAATTCCTCGAAAGTGCCGCTTAAAAGAATGCGGCCTTCATGCAAAAAATGGGCACGATCGGCAATGATCTCAGCGCACAGCAGGTCGTGTGTGATGGTAACCGACGTAATGCTTCGTTCCTCGCGTAGCCGCACAATAAGCTCAGAAACCGCGCGCACCGAAGCCGGATCGAGCCCCGTGGTCGGTTCATCGTAAAGGAGCACCTTGGGCTCCAGGATCATAGCGCGTGCCAAAGCGATGCGTTTACGCTGCCCACCTGAGAGTTCGGCTGGATACTGCGTGACTGTATGGCGCAAGCCAACCCAATCGAGCATCTCTAAAATGCGGTCGCGACGCTCAGCTCGGCTAAGCTTAGTGTGGCGCTCGAGCAAAAAATCAAGGTTTTCGTAGACGGTCATGGAGTCAAAAAGAGCTCCACTCTGGAACAAATAGCCAATCGAAAGGCGCAGCTGGTCAAGCGCCTCCGCTTCAAGCTGATCAACCCGCTGCCCCAACACCCAAACTTCGCCTTGATCGGGCACTAAAAGCCGCACCAGATGCTTCAGCAAGACGCTTTTGCCGCTCCCAGAGCTGCCCATAACCACCACCGATTGCCCCGGCGCAACCTCTAGCGTTACGCCACGCAGCACTTCTCGCACACCAAAACGCTTGTAGACTGCCCGCAAGCATACCACAGGCTCAGGCACTCCAGACGATACAAGCGACCTATCCATGATTTTTCGCGCTGCTCAAAAAAAAATAACGGTCAGTGAGCGGCTTTGCTGCAATGCCCATGCAGCGTGTGCTTGCCCCGTAACCTCGAACGTCTTGTGGAGGGTGATCTTTGTGCTGTAGCGTGCCCAGGGCTCATAGTCCCCCAAAGAAAAACAGCGAAATGCGGACTATGATGACGTCGGCCAGCAGAATGAAAAGCGACGAGAGCACAACGGCTTGCATAGCAGCTTGGCCCACCTCGCGCGTGCCCCCTCGCACCGTGTAACCCAGATAGCAACTTACCATGCCTACCAGGAACCCGAATATGCTGGTTTTGAGCGTATCGACCAACACGTCCGAAAAGCGCAGGCTCGAAAACGCACTGTTCCAAAAAAGTCGATGGTCCATATTCACTGAAATAACCGATTCGATGTACCCTCCAGCTAGTGCGATCATGTTTGTCCAGGTGGTAAGCACAGGAAACATGGCCACGCAGGCTAGCACCCGTGGAATAACCAAATAATGAAACGGCTTAAGCGCTGCCACCTCAAGGGCGTCGATCTGCTCGGTTACGCGCATAGAGCCGATTTCGGCTGCCATCCCAGCACCCAGACGCCCAGCCAACACAAGCGAAGTAATCACGGGTCCAATTTCTTTAAAAACCGACAACGCCAACATGTTGGGCAGCACGGCCTCAGCGCCAAAGCGCGCCAGCGTACCGCGGCTCTGCATGGCTAGCACAACACCAATGGCAATCCCTGCAGCTGCTGTCAGGACGAAGCTTTTCGCTCCGGCTTCATCCATCTGTCGGACCAGTTCGCGCACTTCATAAGGCGGACGCCATACTTCGCGAAAGAACCGTCCGATAAATAAGACAAGCCCCCTGATATGCGCCATCCATAAACGCAAGGCAGACGCTGGCGGCCTAGCCGGAAAGTGTTTCTCAGGATCAGTAGGCATAGCGCCACAAAAGGTTGATGCGCATCTGGGTACCTTGACTGGTTACGCGTACGATCATGGCGTCGAAAATCGTGTATTCCATGGTAAACTCCGTATAGGTTTCCCCCCCCTGCAACTGCGTACCCCCTTCAAAGGCGATCGGGCGGCTGACGGCAGCAAACAGCCGAGGTGAGACATACTTGCCTACGGTCAGTTTAGCGCCTTGCAGGCCATCTGGTTCGATTTCGACCACATCTAGTCCTAACTCTTCGCCAGCTAACCCTTCAACAACCCCGGCAAGCTGCGCCAGTGCCAATCCCGCACCGCGCCCTAGCAATCCGCCGCCAGCGTTACCCCCTGGCGTTAGCGAAGCCAATGCCTGGCCAGCCGGTCGTCCAAAAACGATATAGGAGATGATATCGGGCAGTTCAAGTCCTGCGGGGTTCTCCGAGGAAAACTCCAGGCTGAGGCGCTCTAGCCGGCCGCTAACCGATAGCAAAATCGTCACGGGATTCGTCGGGTCTTCCCGGGAAGGCACCACGTAGCGGGCACTCAGCTGCATCTGTGGGTCGTCGACCGGGCCGTTATAGGTTAGCGTACCTTCGGTGATCTCGAACCGCTTGCCAAACTGCACAATATAGCTGCGCTCAGGAATTACTTCGATAGTACCGAAAAGCTGCAGGTCTTGGTACGGCTCTTTCTGCACCGTAAGGGTACCTGTAAACTGCACGTTCATTTCGGGGTTTGACCGCGAACGCAGCCAAACGTCGCGCTCCATGCGGAGGTTGAGACGCATGCGTGAGGCTTCGTAAAAATCGAACGTGGTGGTATCGCGCTCGGTAATACGCACGCCAAAGTACTGACGCAGCATCTGCAAATCGGCTTCGCTAAGCTGTACAGGTGCAAGATCCGCAACCGTGGTTTGCTCAACGAGGTAAATATCGGCACTAACGACCTGCAGCTCGCCCTGAAGCTCAGGTTGTTTCGTGGTGCCTGTAAGCCGGAGCGAACCGGAAAGCACAGTGCGGTAAGCGCGGTTGTTCGTGGCCAAGAACGAGCGGGCCTGCATGCGCAGGTCGAGCGCCCCAAGCGTTAGGGCTTCAAACTGAATGGTGCCGTTGCCTGTCAATTGGCCCCCCGAGCTTAGCGCGAAAGACGTTAGTCGAATTTGGTTGCCTTGCATGACGGCTTCGGCCCGAATATCGCGATAGGTGACGCCGAATTCAGGCAGGTATACTGCACCGTCGAACAACTGAGCTTGGCCTTCGAGTAACGGAGCAGCGAGCGTGCCTCCGATGCGTACGCGCCCAGCCAGCCGTCCCCGCACATCCTGCATCAGGGCTGGATCCAAAAAAGGCTGCACCCAGGCAATAGCAAACGTGTCGGCTGTTACAATCAACGCTAAAGGCGCTTGATAGGGATCAAATGGCGGTGCATCTTCAGCTGCGCGCAGCCGCAGATCAAAGGGCACGGTGCCTTCTAGGGTAAGCGTGCTGGCATCTTCTTGGTGGATTAAGCGTGCATCGATACCCATACGCAGGCTATCGTACCGCAAGGCCAGGTCTAGCGTGCCAACGGGCCGGCCTTGCGAAGCCAGATCAAGCCGAAGCTGACCGTTCAAAACCGGTGCAGTAGCCGGACCGGTCAGATCTACCGTTCCGCTCAGCGCTCCCCCCAATCCACTGAGGTCAAACAGGTCGGTGATGGTTTCTAGGCGAAAACGCTCAAGCGTAAATACGAAGTTTTGCGTGCCATTGGGATCGATTAGGCCATCAGCAGCCAACTGCTGATCCTGAGTTTCGGTATACAGCAATAGTCCATGTACGCGATAGGCCTCCCCATACGTGATCGTAGCCGCTTGCAAAAGGTGCCATCGGGCATCGTGCAGGCGCATATCGAGCCGCGTCAGGTAGATTGCTTTTCGCTCGGGATCGAGCTGCCCTTCTAGATGGGCACTATGCCTGGGATCGACCTCCAGGCGTAGCGCATAGTCGAGCTGCCGGCCGTCGTAGCGCAGCTCAGCCCGTGCATCCTCGACCTGAAACGTCCCTAATGTCAATAGATGAAGCTGCGTGTGGACTTCGGCTTGCGCTAAACGCCGACGGAGATCCAGCTGACCTGCTGTGCGACCGTTAAACTGCACCAGTCGGAGTTCATCGTAGATGAGGTTTTCTAGGGTCACGTTGCCTTCAAAGCGAAGCTGACCTGGGCGTCCGTATAGGCGAATTTCTGCTTTGCCTTGGTTGAGGGTGAGCAAGCGGGCACCCGCAAGCCGCCGCAGCGGATCTAGGCGTTGAAACTGCACGTGGAGCAACAACTCCGAAGGCCGCGTGCCTTCAGGATCCCACAACGCCACACGTCCGGACCCACGCGCAGCGGCCACGTTGCTTTCAAGCCGCAGCGTATCAAGCAGCAATTCACCATCAACCAGCGAAAAGCGCGCCTCCAGGTGGTCAACCCTTAGGGCGTCCAAGCGCACGCTTTCGCTACGCACTTGGCCGGTGAGTTGCAAGGTGCTTAGGTCTAGTCCTGCACCGCGCAGCTCTGCCTCAAGCGAAAGTTGTGACTGAAGGGTATCGATGCCGATCAGGGGTAGTACATCTAGATTGCGGGTGGTCAGTGTCAGCGCATAACGTGGATGCAGGTCATCCATTTCTAGGTGTCCCTCAAAGCGTGCCTGACCTTCATCGGCAACCACCTGGCCATCCAGTTGCCAGCGTCCATGGGTAGCAGTAAGGCGCACCTGCCCAGCAACGGCGACATTGTTTACCTGAGAAGCCTCAAGCCGAAGCCGGCTCATCAGCTCGAGCGTGCGGGGCTCAATGCCCTTTCCGTGGAGCGTCAGTACACCGCTAAGATGGGTTTTGGGGTTGTGCTGTCCGGTCCAGGCTGCTAGGTTCACGCCACGAAAGACCGCTCGCTCGATCGTATAGCGGGGCTCAGCCTCTAGCGAATCCAGACGTCCGTCTATACGGAATTCGCCATCTGGCCAGGTGGCTGTGGCCGAGAGCGTCAGCAGACCCTCTTGCAGCACGGCCTCAAGCTGGGCTGAAGTCACTTCTTGGGCGTTAATACGCGAGGGCTCAAGGGTGAGCAGCACTTTAGCTTCAGCCCTAGCAAGCGGTCCACTACGCAAGCTTCCTTCAAAGGTACCGTTGAGTGCCGTAGACCACCCAGGCATCAGTGCGGCCAGGTTTACTTGTTCGAATCTTCCCTGCTCGATTTGCCACAAAGGGTGGCGCGCTAGCGGCTGTCCGATAAGGTGCAACGCGAGGTGCCCTTCTCCGAGACCTGCCTCAAGGCTGGCTGTAAGCCTGCCATTGCGCATGCGCACGGGCAGCTTAACCGATGTTAGGCGATAGGGACCGTAGATTAGGCTGTCGAGCGTAAGCAAGGCCTCTAGGCGGAGGGTTTCGGGCGCTTGTCCAGTGCCTGTAAGCTGAAGTCGACCACTAACGGTGCTTTTGAGCGTGTCGCCCATAAGGGCAGCGATGTCGAGCTGCTCTACCACCAGCGGTGCGAGTGAATACACGGGGGACGACGCCATGCGAAGCTGTCCTTGTCCGCGCAGGCTGCCACCAGCCAGGCGGGCTGTCAGCACAAATTGTGTCGTGTCGCCCCGAACCTGCACCACAAGCGCGCCTTCGTCGATCGATGCCCGGTTCAGCCTGGAAGGGAGCAGCAGCAACCTTCCATCCAGTTGCACATTTGCTCCCCCTTGACCCGAAGCTTCAAAGGCCACGTTAAGCTGGCCTGCAAAGCTGGTGTCGGCCGTGAAACGGGATGGGTCTAGCCCGGTCAGCGTGCCTGAGCAGCGAAACCAAGGGGTATCATCGAACGCGCGCCCTTGACCTTCTAGATGGAGTTGTGCGCCCTGCAGGCCGCTGTGCAGCACAGCACTTCCGGTACCTTGTTCAAAGCGCACTGTGAGCCTTGTGGGCTCCAGCTGATAGTCCTTCCACGAAGCTTGCTGCACTATAAGCTGCGCTGTACCTTCAAGCGCCTCGAGTGAGGGGCCTTGGAGGTCCGCTTGTAGCGTTGCTTCCAGCCGTCCTGGTCCTCCCCCAAGCAGGGCCAGATCCACATGCTCAATGGAAGCGGTGGCCGTGTACTGCAGCGGCCCATCCAAAAGCGGTGTAAAGGTCGCTGCAAGCGTCAGCCGGCCGCCTGTGCCAGCGTTGGCTGTGGCATGCACTTCGAGTAGCCGGCCGTTGCCTTTTACCGTCAGTCGCCCTTCGATGGCGCGATGGGGATCTGGCACAGGTGCAAAAGGCATTAGGTCGGCCAGCGTCAGCGGTCGGGCTTCAAGGCGAAAATCGATCGCTTCCACATGGCCGGTATCGGCGGGTAGCAGGAGCGTACCTTGACCCTCAAGGCGGCTGCGCTTCGAAAGCAGCTGCAATGTGTCCAGCGTGAAGCGGCGGTTGTCGAGCGCCAGGCGAGCACTCAGACGCACCGAGTCGGTAGCTCCTGGAGGCTGGAAGATTGCCTGTAACGTTTTTAAAGAAAGCTCAGGCCAACCACGGGTGGGCACACGCAGCGAATCCAGCCTAACGTGCAGGTGATGGAGCTGCCAAACGGAGTCCTGCGAAGGAGGGTACAGCTGCAGCGTGGCTGTGCCTTGGCGCAGCGTCAGGTGATCGATCCAGAAAGCCAGTGCGGGTTCTGATGGGACAGCAGCCGTATCGGTCGGCTCAGGAAGCAGGCGCAGCAGATCCCAGGTACCATCGGCCTGTTGCGTAAGCGCCAGATGCAGCTGCCCCACCACCACCTGACGTAAACGTACCTGTTTTTTCAAAAGGGCTTCGGGGACATAGACGAGCTGCAAGGTGTCGAGCGTGAGCAGCGCGCGGCCCGCCGAGTCGCGCAGCACGACTTGGTAGAGGTTCAAGCTGCGCCAAAAGTTACCCTCAAGCCGTCCAATCGCTATTTTTCCGCCCTGAAGCTGAGCATTGAGGATGCCTTCAAGCAGCCGGCGTAGCTGCTCAGCTCCCCAGGACGTTTGCAACACCAAAAGAAGCACACCCACCAGACCGATCAACGTGGCTGGGAAAGCCAGCGCCCAAAGGCCAAGGCGGCGAAGCCATCGACGTGAAGTAGAGGGCGTAGGCTCCATAAAGGTCAAAATGCCTGTCCAATGCTCAGGTGTAGGCGCAAGCGGCGAAGGGGGTGCACAGTGGGGGGTTGGTCCGTCAGCCCCTGCCGGTAACGGTATACCTCGGCGGGGTTGCGCAGGTCCTCATAGCTGGGGTTAAGCTTGTAGGCTAGGTCGAGGCGGATAAAGCCCGCGGCGGTCTGGTAGCGCATGCCCATACCGACAGCCCAGCGGAATGCGCTGGGCTCCAAACGCAACTGGTGCTGAGCGAGCTGTCCGCCATCGAGAAAGGCTGCGGCCTGCCAATCGCTACTCAGGCCAGGCACGCCAAAGCGCAATTCCAGGTTCAGTACCAGCTTTTGTTTGCCGCCGACGGGTTCGTAGTAGACGGTGGTATCGCGGTCGCTTATTTGCAGGCGTGTAACTTTTGGGCCGAGCTGTTGGAGGCCCCAGCCACGCACATCGCTACTTCCACCAGCGTAGAAAAAAATGGGCGCAAAGCGATTGCGATAGCGCAAGCTATCGGCCTCTCCAAGCTGTCCGCTAAGCGCTGCGCCGCTCTGCCCCGCTGGCTCAAGGTGTCCTACAAGTAGCCGTGCAGCCATTACGCTGCGCTGCGTAAGCGGCAGGTAGCCCGTGATTTCAGTTCCGATGCGATAGTAGTCAATTTCCGAGCCAATAAACCCACGGCTCAGCTCCGCAAAAGGACGTAAGAGATAGCCCCGACGTGGGTTAAAATAGTTGTTTGTGCGTCCCAAGGTGGCTGTAAGCGATAGCGTACTTTTATCAAACAAGTCACGCTTGCCAGTCGCGTCGCGGCGCTGCTGCGCCAGCTGTAAGGCGCGGCTGAGCGTGTGCTGCAGCGTAAGGGTCCGAAACGGATAAATCTCATAAAGCAGTGTTGTATTGAGGCCAAACTCGCGTGTGTTGATTTGCAGTGGTTCGCTGCTGTCTTCCAAAAGCGGGTCGCGCTGGTATTCTAAAAAGGGCGAAACCAGCGCCTCCATGCGCCGGGAAAACAGGTAGGGTTGTCGGAAGAGGGCACTTACCCGAAACAGGCGAGGCGTGGGCGTTCCTGGACCTCGGCGGGCCAGCAAACCCGTGTTGGCCAGTAGGTTCAGCGTGAGCGTGCGTGCATCGCCTAGAAAGTTGCGATGCGTCCAACGCACCTCAGCCCCTAAGCCATTACTCCGCCCAAACCCTCCTTGAAGCACCAGAAAGCGTGGCGGAGACTCACTCACGCGGTAACGTACGGTCACTAAGCTATCGCGGGGCTGTGGTGGAATCTCGGCTAAAGCCACGCGGAACAGCGCCAAGCCGAAAAGTTGCCGCTGGCCTTCAATTACCTTGCTATACGCAAACACATCCCCTTCCCGAAACGGCAACTCGCGCCGCAGCGCTCGGTCGCTCACCGAACGGTTTCCCTCGATCTCAATGCGTCCAAAGTAGCTTTTAGGGCCTGGATCGACGACAAAGCGCAGGTCAACAGCATGCTGCACCGAGTCGATATGCACCTCGGTATCGACGTGCACAAACGCATAGCCGCGATCGCGAAACCAGTTGAACACAGCATCTTGAATGGCAACGCGCCGCGCTTCCGTGTAGCGATCGCCAATGCGAAAGGTGATTTGATCCTGAAATCGCGACCAACGTTCCCGAAGTGACGGCTCAAGCGCCCTGGTCAGGTAGCGCCCTGCAGGGGTGTAAAAACCCACATCTTGGATCACCAAAGGGGGGCCTTCACGAATGCTCAGGACAATGTGGATGGTGTTGCGCGCTGTGTCCAGTTGCGAAGCAGGATACGTAATCTCAGCCTGGGGGAAGCCGTTTCGGGCATAAAACTGTCGCAGTCGCACGACATCGCGTGCCAATTCAATAGGATCGAAAGGATAGCGATTTGGTGATAGAAACGGTAACCAGCCCTTGAGGCGATCCCACCATGAAGGAGCCCGCAGTACCATCTGCGCCTGTAGCTGCGATTTCTCAAAGGTTTGCGTATCTACAAAACGAAATGAAATCGCCCGAACCGTCGTGCGTTCGTTGATCAACCAGAGTGGGGCCTGTGCCTGAAGGGGAGTTTGCATGCATATCAACAACCCCACAATACCTACAACGTACCGTGCGTGCCTCATAGAGCAGTCTCAGCTACACCGGCCATGGAAGTTTCCCGCAGACGCTCTCGCTTTTCATAAAGCAACACCAGAAAAGCGCCTAAAATAAACACCACGCCCGAATAGTATATCCAAAAGCCAAAAGCTAAGATCAGACCAAAAGCATAGCCTAAGGCTGAAAGTCCATTAGAAAGGTAGCGCTCAAAAAAAGCGGATTGCGCCGCGTAAAAAGCAAAAGCGGTCTTGGCCACTTCCCAAAGCAATGCTGCTACCACAGCTCCCAGTAAAGCCCCACGCAAAGGCGGGCGTGGTTTTGGGGTAAAGTAGTACAGTTGCCAGAACATCAGAATGCTCAGCCCATAGGGAACCAAAAGACCTAGCATCTGAATCAGACGCCGCCATCCTTCGCGAATCCACACATAGTCTAGTCCCAACCGTTGTAGCCATTCCAGACCGGCAGCATTGAGGGCATGCAACAGAAGCGAAAGGCTAAAGGTGAGCAAAAATACAAGGCCGACCTGCACCAGCATGCGCATGTCGAAAAGATAACCGCGGAGCACGGAGCGATTCTGATGCCAGGCTTCGTCAAAAATCTGGCTGAGTACGCTGCGGAGTGTCGTAAACAGCGTGACGGCCGCATAGAGCAAGCCCAAGCTACCAATCAGGGTAAACGTGCTGCTAGCCTGCTGGAGCTGGTCCAAAAGCTGGATAAGCTGATCGCTCTGGTAAGGCGGCAAAAATTCCCGAATAAATCGGGATACAGCCTGAAAAGGCTGATTTCGCCGAAGGATATGCCCTAGTACACCAGTAAGGATGACAAGCATCGGAACAATAGTGACCAGCACTTTGAAGGCTATCGCTTGCGCCCACAGAAAGGCCGGCTTATGATCAAAGAGCTGGTAGAGGCCGGTAGCGTAATAGCGAAAAGAGCTTCCTAAGCGACGCAAAGCGTGCAGGCATTTTAAGGGCCATTGGTGCATGCTGTAACCTCATCGAATCCAAGGAAGCGTCTTTGCTTTAGGGCTACAGCAGCGCACCACCCGGGGTTCCGCAAGCCTCAAGCACTGGCGCGGCGGGCTTCATAGACAGGCGCCTCCCCATAGCGTACTGTGGCCGCAGTGATGCGGCACACCGCTACATCGGGGAGGTCGTGAATGTGATACATAATGTCCAGCATCACCTCTTCCATCACGGCTCTTAGCCCACGGGCGCCGGTGCCCAGCATTTTGGCGCGTTCAACAATAGCATCTAACGCCGCTTCTTCAAAGATCAGCTCGATGCCATCCATCGCAAACAGCTTTTGGTACTGGCGCACCAGCGCGTTTTTAGGTTCGGTGAGAATGCTGCGCAGCGCCTCATCGGATAGCGCTTCCAGCGGCGTAATAACGGGAAGTCGCCCGATGAACTCAGGAATTAAGCCAAACTTAAGCAGATCGTCGGGTTCGACATAGTAGAAAATGCGCGGATCTTTGGGATCAACGCGCTTGCCGGAAGAAGAAAAGAAGCCTATCGATGAGGACGACAAACGCCGCGCGATAATCTCTTCAAGTCCCTCAAAAGCGCCACCACAGATAAACAAGATATTGCGGGTATCGACATTGATCAGGTTTTGCTCAGGGTGCTTGCGGCCCCCTTTGGGCGGCACGCCGGCAATCGTGCCTTCCAGAATTTTGAGTAAGGCCTGCTGCACGCCTTCGCCGGAAACGTCGCGCGTAATGGAAGGACTATCGCCTTTACGGGCAATTTTATCAATTTCGTCGATGTAGACAATGCCTTGTTCGGCCCGCTCGACATTAAAGTCGGCCGCGTGGAGCAGGTGTGCCAGAATGCTTTCCACATCTTCTCCCACGTAGCCAGCTTCGGTTAGTGCCGTAGCATCCGAGATAGAAAACGGTACGTCGAGGATACGGGCCAACGTACGGGCCAGCAGGGTTTTACCTGTGCCTGTAGGTCCGATAAGCAGAATGTTGGATTTTTCGAGCTCGACGTCTTCGTAGTCGGCCAGAAACGTATGCGCCTCAATGCGCTTGTAGTGATTGTAGACGGCTACGGCCAACGTTTTTTTCGCCCGCTCCTGGCCGACGACGTATTCGTCCAGTGCTGCCTTGATTTCGGGGGGAGTTAGCCGTCGGCGATGGGCCTGCGGGCGACGGCGTGCCAACGCGTGGGCAGCCAGATCATTACGCACAATCCCCGCAGCATCATGAATGCAACGATCGCAAATGTAGACGTCGTTTGGTCCGGCCACCATGGAGACCACTTCATGGGTCGACCGACCGCAAAATGAGCAGCGAATCGTATCGTCACTGCGCCGCATAACTTAAGGGGTTTTAGCCTCTTGCCCGTTGGTCTATCGGGCACCATGCCTATGGTAAGAAATATCGGCTGCTTGATGCAACGTTTTCAACTAGAAGCGCAAAACCTCAGCGCGCTTAGGCGCGTAGGAAATGCGCCTTTACCTACAAGGCTTGGTTCATCAGCGCAATGTCCACCCAGCTACCTGCGGCATTTCTGGAACGGCTTAAACGCCTCGTTCCTGAAGCCGCCTTACCTAGGGTGATGGAGGCTTTTGCAAGGCCGCGCCTTACAGCCTTCCGGATTAACACGTTACGCGCCAGTCGACAGCAGGTTTTAGAAGCCTTAAGTGCCGAAGGGCTACATCCCCAACCTGTCCCTTGGTATGCGGATGCCTTTTGGGTAAAAGCTGAAGCGCGCGAAGCCTTGCTGCGCAGCACGCCTTATCAAACGCAGCAACTCTACGTGCAGGACCTAGCCAGCATGCTACCACCGCTGGTGCTGGCTCCAACGCCCGATGCCCACGTGCTGGACCTCTGCGCAGCTCCAGGCAGCAAGACGCTCCAGCTGGCTTGCCTGATGCAGGGACGGGGCGAGATCGCTGCCGTTGAGGTTGTGCGCTCCCGTTTCTATCGCCTTAAGGCTAACGTCGAAGCCCAAGGTGCTCCTAACGTACGGCTTTTTCTGCAGGACGGCAGGCGCGTAGGTCGCTACCGGCCCGAATATTTCGACTATGTGCTCGTCGACGCTCCCTGCTCTGCAGAGGGCCGTTTCCATCTGAGCGAACCTGAAACATTCGCCTATTGGAGTTTGCGCAAGATAGAGGAAATGGCCCGCAAGCAGTATCGCCTGCTGGTTTCGGCTGTGGAGAGCCTGCGCCCCGGAGGCGTGCTTGTCTACGCTACCTGCACCCTGGCACCTGAGGAAAACGAAGCTGTGCTTGACCGGTTGCTGCGTACTTTCAACGGAGCGCTGGTCCTAGAGCCGCTCACGCTGCCCCTTGAAGATCAGTTGCCCGGACTTTCGGCCTGGCAAGGTCGCACGTTTCACCCCGACTTGCACCATGCCCGACGCATTCTACCCTCAACAGCAATGGAAGGCTTCTTCCTGTGTCGGCTACGTAAATGCGCTTCTACGCGTCGCGCTCGCCGTTAAGCTCGGGCGACCAGCAAGCCTAGCTCGCGGCCAACTTTTTCAAAAGCCTGAATGGCAAAATCCAGGTCTTCCTGCGTATGCGCAGCACTGGGCATGACGCGAATGCGCGCAGCCCCCTTGGGCACCGTGGGGTAGCCAATGGCCATGGCAAAAACGCCTGCTTCAAAGAGTCGGCGGCTGAACTCCTGAGCCAGTGGCGCCTCGCCTAGCATAATGGGTGTAATCGGCGTTTCACTTTTGCCCGTGTCGAAGCCCAGCTCCTGCATCTTGGCTTTGAAGTAACGGGCATTCTCCCAGAGGCGGTCGACCAGCTCGGTGCTTTCCTCAAGCAGATCGAGTGCAGCCAGGCAGGCAGCTACGTCGGGCACGGTCATGGCGCTGGAAAACAGGAAAGGCCGGCCGCGTTGACGCAACCAGTCGATCAGTCGCTGGCTGCCAGCTACCATGCCACCGACTACGCCAAAGGCTTTCGACAAGGTACCAACCTCGACGTCCACCACGCCGTGCAGACCGAAATGGTCTACAATGCCCCGACCACCACGCCCCAGCACCCCTTCACCATGGGCATCGTCGACCATAAGAATGCAGCCATAACGTTTGGCCACCTCAGCTAGGCGAGGCAAAGGCGCAATGTCGCCATCCATGCTAAAGACGCCATCGGTTACGATCAGTTTGCGGCGATACTTCGGTCCCTGCTCTTTGATCAGCTCCTCTAGCGCATCCACGTCGTTGTGCGGATAGGCCACAATGGTGGCGCGGCTAAGCCGACACCCATCGATAATACTGGCATGGTTAAGCTGATCACTGAAAATCACATCCTCACGCCCTACAATAGCCGGGATCGTAGCCAAATTAGCCGCAAACCCGCTCTGAAACGTAATAGCGGCTTCCACGCCCTTGAAAGCAGCCAGGCGGCGCTCCAGCTCAACGTGCAACGCCATGGTGCCTGCAATGGTACGCACGGCTCCCGGCCCAACGCCATACTGCGCCATCGCCTTCTGGGCCGCTTCCACCAAACGTGGGTGGTTGGCCAAGCCTAAATAGTTGTTCGAGCAGAAATTCAGCA
Source organism: Rhodothermus bifroesti (assembly GCF_017908595.1). Taxonomy (NCBI): domain Bacteria; kingdom Pseudomonadati; phylum Rhodothermota; class Rhodothermia; order Rhodothermales; family Rhodothermaceae; genus Rhodothermus; species Rhodothermus bifroesti. The sequence goes on along the minus strand of NZ_JAGKTL010000005.1, from coordinate 12,843 downwards.
CGCGCCTGCCGTCAATCGTTAGCCACGCACCCTGCGGGGAGTCAATCGTACGAATGTAGGTATAGAGGCCCTCGGCTTTTAGCGCGGCTAATTCCTCATCTATCCAACTTAGCGGGTGGCTCATGGCCTTTTCGGATTATGCGGTTAGCTCCAATCCAAAGATAGTGCTCTTCCCTTGCTTAGTCCATGCCATTGGGATAGAGAATGACTTTGGCAACCAGTTCACTTCCAGGCTCCATAAGCAGGCCAAAGGCCGTTTCGTAGGCACTGAGCGGAAGCCGGTGGGTAATCAGCGGGGAGAGATCGACAGCGCCGGTTTGAAGCAGTGCCCGCATGCGATGCCACGTGTCCCAGATTTTTCGGCCATAGATCCCCTGCACCGTTGCCCCTTTGAGCACAATCAGCTCGTTCCAGTCCAGCGCGACCGGCTCGGCGGTTAGTCCCAACGCAGCCACCTTACCCCCGGAACGCAGGGCTGCAAAAGCGGTCTGGATGGCCGCTGGCGCCCCGCTCATTTCCAGCACGACGTCCACCCCATCGCCCGTCAACTCCTGAATTTTCCGGACCACATCCTCACGCGTAGGGTCAAGCACCAGGTCGGCCCCCATACGCTGGGCCAACTTGAGGCGCTGCGCATTAGGATCGGTGGCCACAATCAATCGGGCACCAGCCACACGGGCCACTGGAATGGCCATCAGCCCAATTGGGCCGCAGCCACTAATCAACACGCTCTGCCCAGCTAGATCAAAGGCATAGACGGCATGCACAGCATTGCCAAAGGGATCTTGGAGCGAAGCGATCTCTGGTGGCACATCCGGGGCATTGACCCAGACGTTTTCTGCAGGCACGCAAACGTATTCTGCAAAAGCCCCTGGGCGATCAATCCCGATCACTTGGGCATTTTGGCATAGGTGCAGCTGTCCAGCCCGGCAAGCTGCGCAGGTATGGTCCACGATATGCCCTTCGGCGGAAACCGGCATGCCGACCTCCAACCCTTGCACAGCTTCTCCTACCGCTACAATTTCTCCAGCAAACTCATGCCCCAAAATCAGAGGCGGATGGATCCGCTGCTGGCTCCAGTGATCCCATCGATAAATATGGACATCGGTGCCACAAATGGAAGTAGCAGTCACGCGGATGAGCACGTCATGCGGACCGGGCTTAGGCACTTCGGTCTCGATTAGCTCCAAGCCAGGGCCTGGACGCGTTTTAGCCAAAGCTTTCATGGTGTAACAGTCCCCAAAGTTCATACCTAGCGCCTGATGCGCCTGCGGCAAGCAAACGCCAGCCACACGAAAATATTCCATTTTCGTCTCAATACATGGAAACCTCAAGCAGTCTGTTTACCAAAAATACAAGTTGTTTTTTTGTTCATAACCCAGCTTGGCTCTAGAAGCAGTGTGCACCAAACTGGAATCAAGGATGACCGATCTGCGGACGCGTTCTAGTGAAGTTGCTGCCCCTCAGCTGGAAAAACTGTTACGTGCTGTACGCCGTGCCGTGCCGGTACCCTTCACGCAACGGGACGCAGAACGTGCCCTAGCGGCCCTGCATGCAACCGACAACCTTTGGGAGGCACTTCGGCTCAGCCATGTGCCAATGCGCGCACTATGCGCGTTCTGGCAACGTCTCGTGCACGAAGGCCTCTTAAGCCTTAAGGATGGCAAGCTTCGCTTTACGCCTGAGGGACAGCAATTTGTAAACGCCTTGGGGATTGCACCAGTACGCGAGCTGCACTGCACGACTTGTGAGGGTCGAGGGATAGATTATCAAAAACTTCCGGAAGAGGTCACAAGGCGCTTTGCGGAAATTTGTCGCCATCGCCCCGCGGCTTTGCAAGACTATGACCAGGGCTTTGTGACCGAAGCCACAACACTGGCACGGATTGCCTTTGCCTGGCAGCGGGGTGATTTGGAAGGTAAGGCGCTCATTGTCCTGGGGGACGATGACCTGATGAGCATTGCTGCGGCGCTGACCGGTCTGCCCAAGCGTGTGCTGGCCGTCGATGTCGACGCCCGCTTGGTAGCATTTATTAACGATGTAGCACGCCAAGAAAATCTGCCCCACCTGGAAGCCGTCCGGTACGACCTGCGCCAGCCGCTGCCTGCCGTTTGGCGCCGCCGCTTCGACACGTTTATGACCGATCCTACAGAAAGCCTTCTGGGCTTTCAAACAACCATCTTGCGCGGCCTTCTGTGCTTGCGTGGCCCCGGCAGTGCAGGCTACTTTGGCCTGACGCATGCCGAATCGAGCCTGGAAAAATGGGCACAGATTCAACGCTTTTTACTCGACAGCGGCACCGTAATTACAGACCTCATCGATGACTTTAGCGCCTATGTGAACTGGGACTATTTTGCCACGATGCGCTCTTGGGCCTGGCTCCCTGTCCAAACGCCGCCAGATCGCTTGTGGTACTTTTCAGCGCTACACCGCATCGAACTGCTTCGCCCTGTAAGCACCCCCAACACGGCGGTCGAAGGCGACCTCTTTAACGACGCAGAAGCCGCAACAACCTAAGGGCGTACTATCCCTAACCCGCTGCTTTAGAACGTCACAAAAAACGTCCAACGCAGAAAGACATCGCTATCCAGCCCTTCCTCGTCGTAGCGTACCAGCTCAACATTCGGCTGGAAGCGCACCTGAGGTGTCATAGCAATATCCACGCCGCCAATCCATAACGTCGCCTTAGAAGTTGTGGCTAAAGGCAAATAGGGGTTGTTGCCTACCCGCGGATTGGGCTCCAGCATCCGGTCAATCCGGCCAAACACATACAGTCGGGGTGCCACCTGTCCAGAGCCAAAAACCGAAAAGTAACGCAATGTATAATCTCTGCCGCGCTCGATCGTCACCTCTTGAGCCTCATAGATCGCTCCGAGACGAAGGGAAGGCGTGCGATAACCTAGCAAACCGTGCCACGTCGTAGCCTGCTCCCCCTCACGCAGGCGCCCATAATCCCCGTAAACTTCTACTGCCCAAGGCTGGGGCAAAAGCTGCAAAGCCAGGGCCAACTTTTTGCCCCGATAACCTTCGGAACGCGTTGCCTCATTGTTTCCAAACGCCACGTGATAACGCACTACACCGGTCTCAAGTAGGCTACCTTGAAAAGATAGACCCACTTCGCGCGGAGAGCCTAGCCTGAACAAGTCTCCCGGTGTCTTCTCAACAGACCTATATCCCCAAAGTGCCTCTATCAGGTCAAACATCGGTGCTGGCAAAATGCCTAAGTAGAACCGATGCTGCGCATGGAAATCCCACTGCAGATAAGCGTCCTTGACAAAAGGGATGGCGTCACCGGCCGTAAAATTGCCTGGATGATTCATCTCCAAGCGCAAGCGGGTCGTAAATTGCTCCCCTAAATCCCGATCATAGGTGAAATAAATTCGCCGAAACCAGAATCCGTTTTGATCTCGCAATGCCTGGTTGTGATGCGAGGCGATGTAGTAAAAATCCCCAAAGGCTAATCCACTAATTCTTCCCTGTCCATAGGTTTGAAGGGATATCCCCAGGAAGAGTACGGTTAGCAAGCAGATTTTACGCATATAGGCTTAAGGCATCTTTGATAACAAAAGATGCCTTAGATTACATAACCTTTTATTTATGATTTGTTAATATATCTTCAATTGTTGTTTGTTTTTTTAAATTGCTATTTGTTCTTTACCGAAACCAGACCAAAATCCAAACAATAAGCGCCAAGAGTCCCAGGGCGTGCAGGCGGTAGTTTTGATACCAAGGTAATGCAGCCAGCTCGCGTGACTCTTGCCGGAAAAACGCAGGCGACCAGGTCAGCCCTTCCACTTCTTCAGGCCGTGGTGCTGGTGTAAGCAAACTGGCTACAACGATAGCCATCATGCTGATTACCAGTAAAATGGGAGGCAGATATAAGAAGTGCACTACGGGCACGCCAGAAGCTACAAGCGCTTGCTGCTCTGGAGAAAGTGGGCCTGTTTGCACAATAAGCCGATCGGCCAAATTCAGTCCCAAAAAGACGGCTGCAGCCAAATGCCCCACAAGTAAACCGACAAACGCACTTGAACGTGTAGCTCGCTTCCAAAAGATGCCCATTAGAAAACAGGCCACCACGGGCGGGCTTAAGTATGCCAGCATAGCCTGTAAATAGGTCCACAGATTGGGAAAGCGTACAATTTGGGGTGCCCATAGAATAGCTAGCGTCATAAAAACCACGGTCACCCAGCGCCCTGCACCGACGAGCGTATGGCTGTCTTGCCGTTTAAAACGGCGGATAAAATCCATGGTCACCAGGGTTGAGGCCGAGTTGAGCGTAGAGTCTACACTCGACATAATGGCGGCAACCAGCGCCGTGATCACCAGTCCCCGAATCCCCGCCGGCAGTAGGTCAAAAAGGAGCATCGGATAAATCAAGTCCGTGTTGGCCGCTAACATCGGAAACTGCTCAGGAGGGTAAAGCATGCGCGCAAAAATGCCAGGCAGCACCATGATAAACAGGACGGGCAGCTTCAAAAGGCCGGCAAACAGCGAACCCCATCGACCGTGATTCAGGTCGCGTGCCCCTAAAACGCGCTGCACCATAAACTGGTTGGTGCACCAGAAATAAAAGCCCAGCAGAAAAACGCCGGTCACAAGCCCAGGCCACGGAAGCACAGGGTCATCCGCGGGCAAAATGATGCTCAGGTCTCGCGTCGGTACCCGCTCGGTGACTACTTCCCAGGAGCCCACAGCTTGAAAAGAGAAGGTGGCTACTAAAATTGCTCCCAACAGCAGCAAAACGGCCTGCACGGCATCGGTGTAAACCACGGCTTTTAAGCCCCCAGCCACGGTATAGAGTCCTGCTAAGAAGCCTAGTAAACCCACCGCCAGCCAGATAGGGACCTCTGGATACAAAATCTTTAGCACCAAAGCTCCGGCATACAAAGCCCCTGCGGTATCAACCAGAATATTGAGCACAATCAAAAGGCCGGAGAAATACAACCGGGCCCTGCTGTCAAAACGCCGCTCCAAGAATTCAGGAATGGTATAGATGCGCGTGCGCAAGTAAAAAGGCAAAATGAACAGCACAAAGAAAATCAGGACCAGTGTGGCCATCCACTCGTAGTTGTACACCGCAATGCCCGTTCCGTAGGCACTGGAGGCCAATCCCAGCAGCGTACTCGACGACACGTTCGACGCAAATAAGGAAAAACCGATGAGCCACCAGGTTAGCGACCGTCCAGCTAAGAAGTAGTCATCAGCGGTTTGCATGCGCCGGGCAAAGTACAACCCAAGCCAGACAATAAAGACCACGTACAAAAGCACGGTAACCAGATCCAGCCAGGAAAGCGTAAAACTTGGCATAGTAGGCCCGCAATTGGTGGAAGCGCTAACACCTTTGCAGCCTAAGATCTGGCTTCCTACGTTTTTTTGCTAGTCCTTTCTGAAGGGCTTAGCGGGCCATCCAGCCTCCATCTACCACGAGGATATGCCCATTGACATAGTCGCTAGCCGCAGAAGCCAGAAAAATAACTGCTCCTGCCAAGTCGGGCGGTTGGCCCCACCGTCCGGCAGGGATACGCGAGAGAATTTCCTGTGCGCGCACCGGATCTTCGCGCAGTGCTCGTGTATTGTCGGTGGCAAAGTAGCCTGGAGCAATGGCGTTCACCTGCACGTTGTAGCGGGCCCACTCGTTGGCCAGTGCTTTGGTCAGTCCGGCCACAGCGTGCTTGCTGGCCGTATAGGCTGGCACGAGAATACCTCCAGAAAAGGAAAGCAGTGAGGCGATGTTGATAATCTTTCCGGACTGCCTGGCAATCATCTTACGGCCGAAGTACTGACACAAGAAAAACACCGCGTCTAGATTCACGCGCAGCACTTCATCCCAGACCTCCAGAGGATACTCGGCAGCCGGAAAGCGCTGAATTGTACCAGCATTGTTGACCAAGATATCGATTTGTCCTGCCAAGGCTTCCGCCTCCTGAGCCATGCGTTCCAGAGCAGCTCGGTCTGAAAAATCGGCCGCTACTTGCCAGGCTTGGCGGCCCATTGCCCGAATGGCCGCGGCGGTTTCCTCGGTCCCAGCGAGCTGACTGCTGGCGCAGACCACGTCAGCTCCTGCCTGTGCCAATGCTTCGGCTATAGCTCGGCCTAAGCCGCGGCTAGCCCCAGTAACTAGCGCCTTTTTCCCTTCCAGGGAAAACAGTTTTAATCCATGCATAGGTGCTTATCGGACATAAACCAGCGTTTGCCTGTGCTGATGCGTTTTGGTTTGCAGCACCACAAGGTACACACCTGCAGCCAATGTAGCCGGTGGCGTCCACTGCACGTTATGTACTCCTGCGGAATGCCAGCCTTCCACCAAGCGCGCGACCTCGCGTCCCGTTAGATCCCAAAGACTCACCATCACCTCCGTAGCGGCAGGAAGCTCAAAACGTACGGCAAGCTTCTGACGAAAGGGGTTGGGGTAAACGTCAAAGCCTCGGAATGTGCTCGGCTGATTTGCGGCTACCGTTGTAGCGCTGCCAAACTCAAAAGCGCCAAGGTCTGGTGCAGCCCCCAGGTAGGGTAGCCCCACATCGATACCAGCATCGACCAGCGCACTCCCTGGTGCTGGATGCAGAAAGTCGAGCTGAGGCAGGGTGCCATCAGGTCTTCGCGGCCCACGCACGCCGGTAGTGTCCAGGCTCAAAAAGTCGGCAGCAGTCGGCGTAAGGCCCAGGTTCCAGCTATTGTAAGCGTGATCGATCGGCGGATACATGAGCACCCGGCCGTCGACCGAAAGGTTGTTGCGTAGCACATGGGCACTGTTCATCTCATCAAACCGAAAATTTTGCCCGCCATTGCGATACGCTGTGTTATGGTAGAGCGTAACGCCTGTCTGGTTGCCGTTTACATCGAAGCCATTTGCTCGATGCCCCCAGGTCAGATTCCGAATCAGCACATGGGCACCCGTGCCACGCCCCAGTTTAAAGCCATTAGAATCGCCCTGGAAGTTGGGATCGTTCCAAAGGTTGTAGCCATTGTCAAAAGACCAGCTTTCTTCGACACGCACGCCCTCGCCCGCTTCCCAGAAGTCGAATCCGTCATCGCTGTTGTCAAAGGCACGGCAGCCGCGAAACACGTTTCCTGGTCCAACGCCAAACTTTGCTGCAAAGCCGTCCGCGTTTTCGCCGTTATTTTCAGGGTCGTAATTTCGGTAGGAATCGACATTCAAAATCAGGTTATGTGCAGCGCCACCGTCTAGTTGGAGTCCGGAGTCCCCATTTTCTCGCACAACGACCTGCTCGATGATGTTGTAGGAGCCGTTGATGCGGATGCCGTTATCTCCAGCTCGCTGCACCACCAGCCCTTTGAGGTGGATATACCATCCCCGCAGCCGAATCCCTTCGATGGGATTGCCTTCGAAATGGAGCACCGGCGTTTCGCCTGGATAGGCCCAAATGTGCAGGTAAGCATCGGCACGGCCTGCACTGCGTAGGTCAAGCCGACTTGACCAGTTGTATTGGCCACCACGCAAGTAGATCGTGTCGCCTGCTGCAGCACGCGACAGTGCCCGGCTCAGCGTGGCCCAGGGTGCCGTGATGCTGCCATCGCCGGTTGTGTCGTTACCGTCCGGCGCTACGTACCAGGTAGCCTGTCCATAGGCCGTTCCAGCCCAAGCCAGCAACACACATCCGAATAAAAGCCACTTCATGGATCAATGCGTTTGCCGTTTATCCGTACGTTTTGGAAGTAAAGCCCATCGACGTATTCGGTCAGGTTTTTCTCGACGCCGTCAAACGTGCAATCAATTAGCCGAACATCGCGAATGGGCGCGCGCGCATACCCCCGCAAATACAAGGCATAAGGACTTTGCCGGCTGGTCAGGTTGCGCACTTCAATGTGGCGGACGATGGGGTCAAACCGTCCCGCATCGCCTTCTTCGTAATAAAAGTTGACGTGCACTACCGCTTCGGCCACTTGCCCGACTTCCACATCCCGCATATAGATGTGCTCGATGATTCCACCACGCACCGAGTTGGTTTTGATGCGCAAGGCGCGGTCCAGATTTGGGCTGCTCATGGCGCACCGCTCGGCAAAAATGTAGCGGGCCCCTCCTGAGATTTCACTGCCGATTACCACACCACCGTGCCCATCGCGCATGTTGCAGTTGCGGATGACGATGTATTCGCTAGGCACGCTTAGGCGCCGACCGTCGGCGTTACGACCCGACTTGATCGCAATGCAGTCATCGCCTGTGTCAAACAAACAGTCTTCAATGAGCACGTAGCGGCAAGATTCGGGATTGCAGCCGTCGTTGTTTGGACCGTGGCTGCGTACAGTGACGCTGCGCACAGTTACGTTTTCGCAAAGCACGGGATGGATCTCCCACATCGGGGAGTTGATGATCGTGACGCCCTCGATGAGCACGTTGCGGCAGCGGTAAAACTGAATGAAGTTAGGCCGCAGGTAGGCGCCTTCTCCCAAAATGCGCTGTTCCGGTGGGATGCCGGCCTCGGCCATGTCAAACAGCCGGCGACGCCCTTCATCTTGGTGCGGCATACCCTCCCGCCAACCATACTCTTTACGGCCTTTCCAAGGCCACCAATGCGCTTCGTCGGCTTGGCCATCGAGCACACCGCCACCTGTAATCGCAATGTTTTCTTGGCCGAAGGCGTAAATCAGCGGTGCATAGTTCATGACCTCTACCCCTTCCCAACGAGTAAAAACCACAGGGAGATAGGCACTCGGATCTGGCTTAAAGCGAACCACGGCGCCTTCGTCTAGATGCAGGTTAACGTTTGAGGCCAGCCGTACTGGTCCGGTTAGAAACGTCCCTCGCGGCACCACAACACGACCCCCGCCTGCCCGGTGGCAGGCTTCGATAGCTCGGCGAAAAGCCTCTGTAGCGTCTGTGCGACCATTGCCCACCCCGCCATAGCGGGTAAGCAGAAAGTCACGCTGAGGAAACACAGGCGGTCGAATCCGGGCCAGAATATCGGGCACCAGTGCCCATCCTTCTGCACCAGCGAACACGTGCTGCGGCCAAACAAGTAGGCTACCGGCACCAATAGCCGCCAGCTCTAAAAAACGCCGGCGGGGCATATCAGTTATTTCCTTCATGGCACACTTTAACGGTTACGTTAATACGCCGTCCTAGGTATTTGACCATGGGTGGTTCAGGGAGCAGGTGCGCGTTCCACAAAAAAGTCGACTGTGCTAAGTGGCTGCAGTGGCGCTTCAGGTTGTTGCCAGTACACTTGGGTAGGAGCGAGATCATTTTCACGCAGCAAGAGCAGTCGCACCTGATGCCACCCGGCCTCTAGCGCGACGAAAAACGGTCCTGCTTCCAGAGCGCGGCCATGCGCCACAAGATGACTGTCGATCCAAAGCCGGCTGCGCGGATCTGCGTCTACATAGAAACCATATCGCCCAGTAGCGGGCACGCGCATATAGCCTTCAAACCAAAGCGCTGTTTGGGGTTCATCCCCCCAAAGGCTTAAGTCTACATAGGCAACCGTATCGGCCGTGACCGGCATGAGCGTTTCAACGGGCGGGGACTCGTCCCAGTCTGCAGCACGATACTGCCGCATAGCCAAGCCAGGACGCAAAGGTGCTTGAGGCGCTACCGCCGGGAGTACTTCGGGGGCTTCATAAAACGCAAAGGCGGTTGTGGTAAAAACCGTATCGTTGGGGGATACAAAGCGTGCCCGAACGTGCACGGGGGGACGCACCTGAAATGGCCCCGTGTAGCGTGGGTCCTGGGCTGTAGGCTCACGACCATCGAGCGTGTAGTGCACCGACAAGGTGGTGTCGGCCAGCTCAAAGCTTACGGTCAGCACCGAATCCAACGGTGCCGCAAAAGGGTCAGGCAAGATTTTTGGGGGAGGTAGCCAGCGTAATGGTCGGGTAGGATCGGTATTGTTCAGGTTTTCTTCAATATTCGTATATCCATCGCCATCTAGGTCCTCTGCTGCATCGGAGGGGTCGTGTGGGTTTAGGCCATAACGTAGCTCCCAATCGTCAGGCATGCCATCGCTATCGGTATCCTGAGGCGGCGCATCCTGTTCGAGCGGAGGCCATCCCCCCACCTCTTCTTGGGTGTCAATCAAGCGTCCTTTGCCTTGTTGCATCAGCGCTAGGATGCGACGATCAACGGCGTCTCGACGAGGGCGTGTGGCACCGGCTTGGGCCAGCAATAACGCCAGCACCTGCTCAGCAGGTACCGTGTGCACCGCAGGCGCTGGGAAGGGGAATGCCGTAGCAGTGTAGGCTTCTATAGCCTGGAGCGACCATCCTTCGGGAGCACGAACAAGCGCCCAACCGGGCTTTTGTAGCTGGTCGCCTAGGCGCAGGACGTTATCCTGCAAAAAAATGCGCGTGTTGCTCCCCTCCAGAAGAAAAGCATAACGGGCATTTTGGCTGTAGGCGAGCGGATACAGGTAATTGCCTACATAGTTCAGCTGCGTTCGATCGTTACGGCTGTAGCCTGCTCGCTCGCCAAAACCGTAGATCAGATTATTCCGAAAATCCAACAGCACATCCTTAGGCCGCGGGTTACGGCTTGCATGAAAGGCATAGATCGTGTGGTGAACGCTGATGCGTCCACCTGAGGCAAACAAGGAGCCGTAGCCATGAGCGCCCTTGTGATGCACAGATTGGTTTAGGCTTTCTGCGATCAGGCACCATTGGATCGTTACTTCTGAAGCACGACCGCCTACGCTGAGTGTTTCGTCGGTTGCCCAGCTTACAGAGCAGTGATCAATGATCACGTAATTGGCCCGCACGTCGATGGCATCTTGTTCAATACCCGCGACATCTCCCGGACGCACGCGCATGTAGCGCAGGATCACGTGAGGGGCTGCGATAACGATACCATAGCGCCGCAGCGTTATGCCTTCGCCAGGCGCAGTTTGCCCTGCAATGGTTAGGTAGGGGTGCGCCACCACCAGGGGTCGCTTGAGGTCGATGTACCCTGCTACGCGAAACACCACGATGCGCGGACCTTCCGCTTCAACAGCTGCCCGAAGGCTACCTGGAATGATCGGCTCATGGGTATCATAGTCCTCAAGCGTCGTTACCAAGTACACTTTTCCCCCACGCCCCCCAGGCGTGAAGGCTCCAAATCCCTCAGCGCCTGGAAAAGCCGGGATGGGGCTTAAGCCTTGGCCGTATCCACTAACCACAGCCCACAGGCCCATCCATAGCCCCCACCATGGACCCCAAAGCTTCATCGAAGACCGCGCTTAGCGAAGGCAGGGGGAAGACGTGCCCCCTGCCTTCAACACCGTTCTATTTCGTTAACACCAAGGTACGTACAGCCTGAAATGTCCCTGCATTGAGCTGGCAATAGTATAGGCCGCTGGCAAGCCCCTCGGGCCGCCATTGCACGGTATACGTGCCAGGAAGGTGATCCCGATGCACCAGCTCTGCGACCTCTCTACCCGTTACATCATAGATCTTAATGATGACACGGCTGGGCTCGGCAACGTCATAGCGGATATTGGTCGCGTGCGCAAAAGGATTAGGATAGCCCGTGTAAAGCGCAAACTGCGTTGGTATCTCTTGCGTGCGCTCGGTAGCAACCGGGGGGAAGGGCACTTTCAAGCGACCTCCTTCATAGGAGATGGTCCCATTAGGGCCAAGCGTAAAGGGTATCGTGTTGTCAAACTCTCCGGCTACAAGCCGAAGCACGCCATTGATGGTGGTTTCTTGCGAAAGCTTTACGCCGGCCTCGTTGTCAATCACCAAATCGTTCACCACCGTAGGCATCAATGTGCTGGTCTCTTGGGCCACCGTACCGTTAAAGACAAAGTTGGCTGCGCTGCTTAGCGTGACCGTCCCTGTGGTTTTGAGGGCTCCCGCCACACCCTCAGGATGTGCCGTTGCTAGCGTGGCGCTATCATTAAGCACAAAAATACCACTACCCCCAAGCTCACTTAACCCCATGTCCAACGTCGTTCCCCCCAAAACCTCCACCGGCAACTGACTTATCGTATTACCCTCACCCAACACCAAACGCTGAACCCCAGCCTTCGCAAACACAAACTTCGCATTCCCTACCGTCGGATTCGAATTCTGCGTCTGCGCATTCGACATCCAAAAATCCCCCTCATGCAACACCCACTTCGTCGTACCTACCCCACCCTGACTCCCCCGAGCAATCGAAAAATTACCCCCACGAACCACTACATCCCCATAATGCTCCACCACCACATGCGTCGCACTCGACGTCCCCTGCACCGTAAACTGACCCCCCTCAACCACCACATCCCCAAAAACCCACACCGTGTCCGAAACACCCCCAACCAGCTGCCAACGCCCACTCCCCGTACTCAACACCCGAATGTCACCCCGAATGCGCCGACCATGCAACCCTAAATCCCGGTTCGCCGTCAAACCCGGCGTGTTAAGCACTAAATGATAATAATCCTGCCCCCGATTGGCCGGCGCGTTCGCCGTAATCCCACTAAACACCACCGTCGAACCCTCTCCCCAATCCGCCAAAGGCACACTGCCCCCATCCCGCGCATGCTCATACACCGAACCCTCCCCAAAAGACAACACCGCCTCTGCCTCCAACGCCCCTTGATTGACAACATAACCCAATACCTCCCCCTCCTTAACACGCAACACTCCCAACCCCTCAACAATCAACTTCGCACCAGCACCCACCTGCAGCGCATCCACATAATGCGTATCCGCAACACTCACCCCTACAGGATTGGCTATCCCCAAAAACGCTACCGTGTCCGGCAACAACGCACCTACCACCTGCGCCTCCTGCCCATTAAACACAAAACCCGCTCGCTTACTCAACTGCACTAACCCCGTGGTCTTGAGGGCTCCCGCCACACCCTCAGGATGTGCCGTTGCTAGCGTGGCGCTATCATTAAGCACAAAAATACCACTACC